>JAKSDJ010000146.1 GCA_022360155.1 Chloroflexales bacterium
ACATTGACATTTCCAAGAGACCCGCCACAGGCGCCAACCGGGTTACATGTTCCAATTCTGTTGCCATCTTCCCCGTAGTAGTAGGCTTCAAACTTGATCTGCCCTGGCTGGTCACCGGCATCGACGCCATTCGAGCGCAGTGACGCGACAATCGCATTGTAGACATCAGAGTCTGAAATAGTCGAGTTGCCAATGTAAGCTTTCATCCCTGCGATTGCCGCTGCGTTTGCGGCGCTAACCACCTTGCGCTGTTCGGCATAGGTGTTGCCGACGTCGACTGAAAGACCAACCATTCCAATCAGTACTACAATCATTAATGCAATAATTGGAATACTTTGCCCACTGGACCGCGCCCGGCGCGCCGCCAAAATCTGCACCCAACTCATCTTTCCCTCCATCGTCCTGTGCTTGGTGCTGGGATGTCGTGCTGCGACGTTTCTTCGAGTACGTAATAGAGCGTTTGACTATGCCCACAAGCAGATCATGGGAATGGCGCACGAGGTTGGGATGCAGGAGTACGATGACGAGCGCCAGCCTTATGGATTCAAATCCTGTTTGCTTTGATAGACTGTCGTATTAAACTACCGAACAGAGATCTATTGATTAACCTCTAGATGTGTGCTGCGCACCGCCATGGTGAAAGAGACACGAATTGGCACGGTCTCGGCCAATGCCGGCGCAAGAGGGAATATCGGGCGATAATCATATTGAACGGAAATCCGAATAAAACACTGGTCGGGACTATTGCGCATATGGTCAGGATCGCACTCTAAAGGTTGACCATCCAGACCTTCATCGGGAACACTCGAATCCCAATCATTGTCCAACAAATTCTCGATAGTTATATGCTGGTCCAGTACAGTTTTACCTTCTGCATCAGGAGGCTCGACATCGTCAGGAGTATTGTTATTATTCAAGTCAGTCAGATTGGCGAAGACTGGACCGCCGTCTTCCCCCGCAGTCATACGCACACGCTGGCGGATGGCCGCCTCATCGAGCTTCACAGCGATAACATTCCCTTCGCCATCGCGCTCAAACACCGGGTAGCTACCGAAGGTGGCGCCTTCTTGAACAGCGGCACGCAGGGCCTGGCGAGCCAGGAAGATCAACCCCAGGTCGACTGCGGCGGCAACAAGCATAAAGATCAGCGTCGCCGCCAGCGCAAACTCGACCAATGCTTGAGCTTTCGAACGTTGTCGGAATGATATCTTCATCGTTAGTTCCCACTTACGGATTTATCGGATCGACATCGCCAGGAAAGGCCGCGCAGGCCATACCATCGTGAAAGTCCGGGTTGCTGCCCAGATTCTCCAAAGAGCGCCGCGTCGTCGCTTTGACCCTCACTTGTCCGTCATTACCAAACCCGACCAGGCTAGACAGCGGCGTCAGCAGGGTAAAATCATATTCGATCGTAACCTCGATCGGTCCGCGGACGTGAAGATTGCGGGTATTGTGCGTCGAAGTATCATTCGGATATGAAATCTCCACATAGTTCGCAATATCCGTGAAGAGTGTCGCATCCGACTCGACCTGGCGATAAATCGCATTCACACAGGGGTCGTCATCAAACGCGTCTGGTGGGGAGAGATGCCCTTCCAGAGCAAGCCAATCTTGAAACGGCGGCAGTTGGGCAGCCACCTCAGCCCCATTGCGCGATGCTTGGGCGACTGTAGCGTAGCCATACACGTAATAGCCCATGTCGATAATGCCAAAGATAACCAGCAAGAGCACTGGTAGAACAAAGGCCATTTCTACGAGCGATTGACCACCAAGCCGTTTCTGCATGATCGAGCCTCCCGTTTCTACGTGTGTGCTTTTGATTATAGGTTGCGGTACTAGCCCGAACAATAGGCAAAAAGTACCGATTGTTGTTTTCGTGTTAAAGAAGCGCAAATCCCGCCAAAACCTCGAGAGCTGCAATATGGTATACTGCTATAATGTGGTGATGAGATGATGAGGCGCGGAGGCGATGAAATGATATGCTTTCCTACGGGTGTAATATCAATTCGCCTTAGCTCTGTTACACATTGTCACCTTTTGCTTCGCTCAGAAGCTGCTTGAACAAGCAAGGCGGGGGCGATTGAAGAGAACAGTCACGTCAGAATGTCAGGAATGCACACTATAACTTATACACAGCAGCATGGCCGCCGCACTCCACAACTCTCTTCAGACAGACGATCAGGTTCTCGTCCATAGTAAGGCCAAGATGCTGCGTGGAGTTATGTTAGAATTCGGTATTGTACAGCGGGGAGGCGCCAGTCATCGAGTCAACGTGTCTACGCCTCATCGCATCATCAATGATACTGCAAGATGCCGCAAGGAGTTGCTATGACCGACCCAACGCAGATCACTGAGCTCGACCTCGTTGTCGGGTCGCTCATTACGACGCGGCCCGATGAAGATCGGGCTGCGTTCGAGGAAGAATACGAGACGATCGCACAGGTGCAGGACCAACTGCGTGAAGAGGGCGTTGTCGTCGACCTGTTGTCGCAACCAGGGGTCGAAATGTGGGAGGGCGGCATCGAAACGCTGGGTGCGCTCTATCAACTTACTCGTCTGGCAGTTCACCTAGAGCACGGCCATCATATTGCCGCAATCCTCGAAGAAGGGCCGGTGATTTATGAAGACCTTGATCGCGCCATCACCGATGTGTGGGACAACCTGACCACAACACGTTTTCCGCACCTGGTCAACTTGCAGGGCATCAACAGCTATTATCTGCCGGTCGACTTCGAGCGGCCGCTGTGGCTACCCGGCGAAGATGAGGCCGGCGAAGAGGATGACTCTTATTTTGGCTCATCATTTCAGCTCCAGCGCGAACTGAGCGAGGTCGTCGAACTGTTTCGTCAGGCGCGCATCCCAACCCAGAGTGCAGCATACCGCTGCCTCGAAGTGCTGCGCGCCGCCGCCGATCAGAGTCTGCGTTATGATTTGCCCGTGATTATTTGGTAAAACGTTAGTACGTTGGAATGTTGAAATGTTAGCACGTTGGAACCTGCAAACCAAACAAAGTTCAGAAACGATTATGTAAATCTAATAAGTCTGATATTCAAATTTATGGACATCTTATTTGTAGACAAGCTTGAAGCCGCTTCAAACCTACCCCGCCCTGACCGCGACGCCACCCCGCGCCAGCAGCGCTATTATGTCTGGACGGTCGGGTGCCAGATGAATATCTCTGACTCCGATCGTCTGGAAGCTGCATTGCAGGGCGTTGGGTATAGTCCAGCAACACGTCCCGAAGACGCCAGCTTTATCGTTCTCAACTCGTGCAGCGTTCGCGCCAGCGCCGAAGAGCGCATCCTGGGCAAGATCGGCGAACTACAGCGGATCAAGCGGGCGCTGCCCGACACCAAAATTGTCCTCTGGGGATGTATGGTTGGGCCGAATAATGAGTCGATTTTCAAGGCGCGATTGCCCATGGTCGACCATTTTGTTTCACCATCGGCTGTCGATCAGGTCGTAGCGCTGGCCCCCAACCCTATCTACCAAATCGATGAACCGGCGCTGCCGGTGCGCGACTGGACCAGCCCGCCGGTATCGGTCCACGTTCCCATCCAATACGGCTGCAACATGACCTGCGCCTACTGCGTCATCCCGCTCCGGCGCGGACGTGAGCGCTCGCGCTCTCTGGAAGAGATCGCCGAGGAGGTGCGCCGGATTGTGGCCCGTGGCGCAAAAGAGATCACGCTGCTCGGTCAGATTGTGGACTCGTGGGGGCACGATCTACCGGGGCGGCCCACCCTCGCCAACCTGATCGAGACGGTTCACGACACGCCCGGTCTGTTGCGGCTGCGCTTCCTCACCTCGCATCCGGCCTGGATGACTGATCGCTTGGTCGCTACGGTTGCCCGCTTACCGCGCTGTCAGCCCGAACTCAACTTGCCGGTGCAGGCCGGACACGACGCTGTGCTCAAGATCATGCGGCGGGGCTACACGGTCGCCCGCTATCGCGATCTTGTCGGTAAAATCCGCGCTGCAATCCCCAATGTCGCCTTGACAACCGACGTTATTGTTGGTCATCCCGGCGAAACGCGCGAACACTTCGAGCACACTGTGGCGCTGGCCAACGAGATACGCTTCGACAAGATCCACATCGCGCCATTCTCGGCCCGTCCTGGGACGCTGGCCTACGAGCAAGAGCACGACCCAGCTCTGGCCGTTTCCGCAGAGGAGAAGCACGAACGCCGTCGCATGCTAGAGCAGGTGCAAGAGCGCATTGCAACCGAGATTAATGCGCGCTTCCTTGACCAGACCGTCGAGGTTCTGGTTGAAGGCGAGGCGAAGGGCAAATGGCGCGGTCGCACCGGAGGCAACAAGCTCGTCTTCTTCGAGCATCCCGCCGACTGGACCGGACGACTGGCCCAGGTACATATTACCCAAACAAGTCCCTGGTCGCTACAAGGCCGCGTGCTAAGCAGCGCAGAGAAGTGAATCGCAGCGATGAGCGACAATCAGGCCGCTATGCCCGATCATCCGCTTGCCCCCAAACCCTCACTTTGGCCATTAGCCTGGACTATCTGGGTCGATCTATTGATCATCGCCAGCCTCGTTGTTATCCTCAATCTAGTGGTCAGCATAGTCATTGGCACACTTGCTGTTCAACAAGGTCTAACCTTATACGATAGCAACGGGGCTGTCAGTGTTGACCGGCTCACGTTCATTCTCGGTCCAATTGGATTTACAGTTATCATCACAGCCCAAAGCCTCATCTTTAGCCTGGTTCCCCTGGCTCGCGTCGTTGGGTTGCGCCAGGAGTCGCTCGCCCAAATCGGTTTCCGCGCTGCACGACCGCTGCACCTGGCTGCACAAGGGATTGGGTTGGGGCTAGTACTGCTGGCGCTCAACCTCATTATCGCGAATATCTTCAGCCAGCTAGGTATTAGCCAAAATCAAAGCGATAATTTCCCATTACGATCCGGCGACTTGATCGGCCAGATTCTGATTGCCATCGCGGTCAGCGTTATCGGGCCGTTGGGCGAAGAGATACTGTTTCGCGGCTACATCTTCAACGCCTTACTTCAGAGTTGGGGCCGGCTAGCCGCCTATCTGATCAGCGCTCTGCTCTTTAGCCTGGCCCACAGCTTAGCAGCCACCCAGGGCATTAGCGCTCTGCTGGCGCCAACGTTCATTATTGGTCTCGTTCTAGCTTGGAACATGCATCGCACCGGCAGCTTGTTGCCCAGTTTCATCGCCCACGCAACGAACAATAGTATTGCAGTGAGTTTGCTCATCGGATGTGCAAGCAACTCCGCACTCTGCGCGTCATGATCGAGCATCTTGCTTGTCTGAATTTGGAATTGCCGCCGCGCCTGCTCGAAAAGGATCACGGGGCAGGCAGTCTGATGCAATAGCCCAGAACATTCTGATGTTTGCCATCTCACGAAGATGCATCTTGACCAATTGAATACAGTTTGACATCCACAAACTTGTTGGCTACGATTCAAGACTTATGGATACTGATCTCTTCTGTCGACCTATAATCGCCATTTCTATGTAAGAGCACAGCATCTATGATATGTGAACAAGATTTGACTATTTTTACAGATATCATGCGATTGATGATTGAAGGAGTAAACCTTGGCAAAGCAAGATGAGGCCCAGAGGATTCACCGTCGCCTCCAGGAACATGCAATTGAGTTGGCATCGAACAATCGTTGGGAGGAAGCTGCGGATATCAACCGTAAAATCCTTTCCATCAGCGAAGACCCCGATACCTACAACCGTTTGGGCAAAGCGCTGATGGAACTAGGACAATATAGCGCCGCCCTTGACACCTATCAGCAGACGCTACGGCTCAACCCAACGAACTCGATTGCCCGCAAAAATATTGCTCGTCTCGAAGCCCTAGTGTCACGCGGCATCGATCAAACCACACCAACGCAAAACACACGGCAACAAGTCGATCTACGCCTCTTCATCACCGAAACCGGACGCACTGTCCTAACCACGCTCGTCGATATCCCACGCAGTCCTGCCGTAGAAGCGCTGACAACAGGTGAAAAGGTAGAGTTTCGGGTGGAGGGTCGCAACGTCATAGTCCTCGATGCCGATGACAATGTTATTGGCCAACTGGAACCCAAACTTAGCCAACGGCTTTCTGAGCTGATGAACGGCGGCAACCGCTATGTCGCCGCCATTGCCCAGTCTGATCCACGTCAGTTGCGCTTGCTCATCCGCGAGATCTACCAAGATCCAAGCCAGCGCGGTCGGATTTCCTTCCCTGGCAAACTGAGCGAAGGCTCCAAGCCTGGTTATATTTCTAGCCTGCCGCCTTATGATTACGAAGACGAGCTGATTGACGAAGAAGAGCCGATCGAGGAAACCGATGATACTGAGGAAGAATTCATCAGCGGCGACGAAGAAGAAGAATTGGGCCTTGATGAGATCGAGCAAGATATGGGGGATGATGACGACAACGCCGACGAATAAAATGGCAGTATCGTGATCCTCAAAAGCTTATGATGCCAATATCGCGCCGCCTTCAAACGATGAGCCAACAACGCCTGAAGGCAGCGCGACGCTCATATGACGCTATTTCCGTTGAGTGTAACCCTTGTTCTAGCCAACAATAGCGCCACAGAACCCCAGCGATGATGTGACTGACGATAGCGCGTCGGTCGTTGTCATCGGTTCCCGGCCTACACCCCAGGTAGCACCGCTGTACTATTGCCATCCTAGCAGCGCAAAGCTATACTGTTCCGTGAATGCACGCTTCCCAAAGGTATTTTGCCTCAAAATGGCGTTGTGATGAGCTATTCTGTTAGCTCAATAAATACTATACCTCGAAGCTTCAGCCGACAAATAGTGAGAGTAAAGCACGATTGGCATCGACTAACGTCCTAACATACCAGGCAGTATATACGTGGACTTAATGACCATATGGAGGTGTGCGGATGGAATCGCATCTTGATGACCGAGGCAAATATTTTACACCACGCATCAATAAAGAGTCAGTGTTCTCGGTCATTCGCACGTCGGAGCATCTGATTGTTGGACATATCTACGTTCGCCCGGAACATCGGCTCAAAGACGAAATCAACAATGATCGAGATCGTTTCCTGGCGATTACCGATGCTTCCGTCTATAACTCTGCTGGTACGCAGTTGCTCTTTACCAGTAGTTTCCTACTCTTAGCTTACAACCATGTTGTTCTGATCAGCCCTGTCGAAGCAGTCAGTGATATGACTGAGGCAATCTGGTTCCAGAACATTCCAGAGGAGGCGGAATGAGCTTGCGCTTGCATGCATTCACACCTACAACCAACACCTCTGCCCCCCAAGCACAATCGGCGCTGCCTACCCAGCCTCATTCAATCGCAGAGACTGGGTTAGGGATGGGGTTCTTGATAGATCTTATCCTCAAGATTATATACTTCCACGGTAATATCACCGGGCAGAAACTCGAAGCCTACACCAAGCTTCCCTTCTTGAACGTGATCGACAAAGTGCTAGAGTTTCTCAAACTTGAGGAATATGTTGATATTATTGGAGCAGAGGGCGGTTTTAGCGAGCGATCATTCCAATACGTGGTCGCAAATAAAGGTCGTCTCAAGGTTCACGAAGTACTCGACCGCTCGCAGTATGCCGGGCCGGCGCCAGTGCCGCTCGAACACTATATCACCATGCTCAATCAACAAAGCGTGGGAAATATAGTAATCGATCAAAGCACGATCCGCCAGGCATTCGGTCACCTCATCGTCGCAGATCGCATGCTCGATAAGATCGGACCAGCGGCGAACTCGGCGCGTTCGCTATTCCTCTATGGCCCACCGGGGAACGGGAAGACCACTATTGCGGAAGGAATTGCCAACATGCTTGGCGGCAATATCCTGATACCCTATGCAGTTGAAGTAGATGGGCAAATCATCAAAATCTTCGACCCGCTGAACCACAAAGTCATCACGCAGCCAGAAGTCACCCAAGTTAAGCCTTCCAGCCCCTTCGAGGCTCCTTCGTCAACAGCATCGACGTCTATTCCCGATGCGCGTTGGGTTCTCTGCAAACGCCCACAGGTTGTCGTTGGCGGCGAGTTAATTATGGAACAGCTCGAACTCATTTTTGACCCGATCGCCAAGGTCTATGAAGCCCCATTTCAAATGAAGGCCAATGGCGGCCTCTTCTTGATCGATGACTTTGGCCGCCAGCGCTGCCGACCGCAGGATTTGCTCAACCGTTGGATCGTGCCATTGGAGAAGAAGGTTGATTACCTGGCCTTACAGACCGGCAAGAAGATCGCGATACCTTTTGATGTACTGATCATCTTCTCGACCAACCTCTCACCGAAAGATCTGGTGGATGATGCATTTTTGCGCCGTATCCGCCATAAGATCGAGGTGCCCAACCCATCTCCCAATGAGTATCGCGAAATTTTCAAACTCGTCTGCAAGGCGAAACAGATCCCCTACAGCGATGAAGGGCTGCGTTACCTGATCCAAGAACACTACATGAAGACCGGGCGTGATCTGCGCGCATGCCACCCTCGTGATTTGTGCGATCAGATTCTGGACGAAGCAAAATATCGCGGAACATCACCCGCAATGACCAGGGAGTTAATTGACCGCGCTTGCGAAGCCTATTTTGTTAAATTAGCCTGAGACGATGATCGAACATCATCGAACGGCCTCATCCTTGACATCATCATTCTACCCTACATCGTTCGTCATCCACCGTTAAGAGGAGGAACAGATGTCGCTCTTAAAGCGCCTTGGAGGTCCATCACAACCAAACGATAACGGTTCTGTAGCAGTTCAGGATCGAGTGTCGGGATCACCGCTGACATCCGTAGTCGCACCGCCGCCGAGTGAACAATCCGGTTCGCTTCCCGATGGGCTTGTTGCATCTACGGTCGCCCAGGCGTCGATCAACACTCCTGAGCCAATAACAAGCCAGAGGATGGTCACCGAAGGCCCGACCGATACGCAGCGTCTACTCGATCTATCGCTCTGGATTGTTGATCGTATACAGGCATCGCTCGGATCACAGACTGAACTCAAACGATCATCAGATACCGAGCGGTTACTCCAGGAACGTTTCGCCAAAATCTATCAGCAAGCGAATGTCAAAATCCCTGAATCGCAGGTCAAGCGCCTGTTCACTATGGTGTGCGATGAATTGCTTGGCTTCGGACCAATCCAGCCATTACTCAATGACGATACTATCTCTGAGGTGATGGTCAACGGTCCTGCCAAAGTCTATATCGAACAGAAGGGGAAACTTAAACTTTCAGATGCACGATTCGCCAGCGACGATCACGTTCTCAAGGTCATTGACCGTATCATCCGTCCGCTGGGACGACGAGTGGATCGTAAATGGCCAATGGTCGATGCACGCTTGCCTGATGGCAGCCGTGTCAACGCAATCATCCCGCCCTGTTCAATCGATGGCTCGACGATCACCATTCGTAAGTTTAGCAAGAACAAACTGCAAATCGAGGATCTCATCAGCTTCGGATCAGTCACGCCAGAGATGGCCGAGTTTCTTCGCGCCTGCGTCGTAAGCCGCCTCAACATCATTGTGGCAGGCGGCACCGGATCTGGTAAAACGACATTGCTCAATGTGCTCTCTAATTTTATTCCTGAAGATGAGCGGATTGTGACCATCGAAGACAGCGCCGAACTACAACTCGCGCAAGACCATGTCGTGCGACTTGAGGCCAAACCAGCCGAGGTTGACGGTAGCGGGCGTGTTGCTATTCGCGACCTGGTGATTAACTCACTGCGTATGCGACCGGAGCGCGTCGTCATCGGCGAGTGTCGTGGCGGAGAAACCCTGGACATGCTCCAGGCAATGAACACCGGCCATGATGGTTCACTGACCACCTTACACGCCAATACCCCCCGCGATGCTATTGCCCGTATGGAAACGATGTCGATGATGGCGGGTATGGATATGCCGCTCAAGGTCATTCGCGAGCAAATTGCTTCAGCTATTGACCTAATTGTGCAGCAGACCCGCTTGGATGACGGACAACGGAAGGTTGCCTATATTACCGAAGTCCAAGGGATGGAAGGTGACACCGTTGTGTTGCAAGATATTTTCAAGCTTGAAGTCTTGGGCAAGACACCCGAGGGAAAACTAACCACCGATCTGCGCCCAACAGGTGTGCGGCCTCGCTTTACTCCGCGTTTGGAGACGCACGGATTCAAATTGCCGCCCAACATCTTCGGCGCTCAGATACCTGGGCAACGCGGACGCTGGTAAGCACAGGTATACACCTCGAAAAACGAGAGGCTGGCTTTTGGGGCCAACCTCTCGTTTTTCATATCATTCGCACTTTGGTTTCTAATTCGGTTGCCAAGTAACAAGAACACGAATACACTACTAACAGAGTTTGTGCTGAAAAGCTATGGTTGTGATCAGGTATGTATGAACTGCAAGAACGGGACCGATGGTCTATTCAAGATATATAGAACGCCGCCCGACGTTGAACAGTTCTCTGGAACCTCTGGTTACACCCCAAGATATTGATTTGCTATGATCGCCAATATAGCTACACCACCCAGCATTGTTGTTGGAGCTGGACTGGGCGGCCTAGCCGCCGCGATTCATCTCGCTGTTCAGGGTCGTCCTGTCCTAGTTCTCGAAAAAAACGAACGTGTCGGCGGTAAGCTCAATCTGGTGCAAGCCGCTGGTTATACTTTTGATACCGGCCCATCGTTATTGACTATGCCCTGGATCATTCGCGACCTTTTTGCCGCTGCTGGTCGCGAGATGGAAGACTACCTCGAATTGGTCCAGATTGAACCGATTTGCCGCTACACCTGGCCTGATGGCACACGATTTGATGCCTCACAATACCTTCCACAACTAATCCAAGAGATAGCACGCCTTAGCCCAGCGGATGTACCTGGGTTCTTTCGCTTTATGGCTCATACAGCACGAATCTACGATGCCATCGCTGAACCATTCCTGCTACGCCCATTCACAGGTCTTCGCGAGCTGTTGACACCCAAGTTCCTACGTCGCGCGCGAGGTATTGACTCGATGCGAAGTGTTGACGCCGCAGTCAGGAGTTTTTTCCGCAGCCCCTACCTACGCCAAGTGTTCAATCGCTATGCCACATATAACGGCTCGTCGCCATACCTTTCACCGGCAACATTCAATGTTATTGCATACATCGAGTTTGCCGAAGGAGGCTGGTATGTGCGCGGCGGCATGTACGAATTGGGACGCGCGTTATTACGCCTTGCTCATGAATTAGGCGTCGAAATTCGCACCAACACTCAAGTTGCAGAAGTCGTCCAGGAGCGGGGACAAGCATGTGGCGTATTTTTGCAGAACGGCGAGTACATCGAGGCAGCCCAAGTCGTTATCAACGCTGACCCACGCTATGCCTATGCTGGCCTTGACGCCACGCCAGCAAACACAGGCGAGGTTCCTTTGTTGATTGGACAACAACGCCAGACGCACCGTTTGCAACGTCTTGAGCCATCGTGCAGCGGGTTCATTCTATTACTCGGCGTTGACCGTGCGTATGAGTCACTTGGCCACCATAATATCTTCTTTAGTCACGATTATCCTCGTGAGTTCGCAGCCATCTTTGAAAAGAGAATCCCTGCAGCTGATCCAACTGTTTATGTGTGCGCCACCTGTGTGAGTGATTCAGATCATGCACCAACTGGACACACAAATATGTTTATCCTAGTGAACGCCCCTGCACTAAGCAGTCGGGTTAGCTGGCAGCGCGAAGCAATAAGTTATCGCGATACTATTCTATGTAAGCTTGAGCGGATGGGACTTTGTGATCTGCGCAAGCACATTCGTTATGAGGAGATTATCACTCCTGAAGATTTTCAGGCGCGTTATCATACAGCGGGTGGCGCGATCTATGGCCTTGCATCGAATAACGTATTTTCTGCCTTTGCCCGCCCGCCACTCCGGGCGCCGGGTATCGCCCGCCTTTATTTTGTAGGCGGCGGCACCCATCCTGGCGGCGGTATCCCGCTTGTGCTCCTCTCTGGCAAGGCCGTTGCTGCACAGATTGCTACAGACACGCCATTATATCGGGCTCCTCAGCCCCTTGTTAACTTCTGTACGTAAAGCGATCAAGCTACGGATATTTATGCTTTACGTTTTACAATTGCCACAATTTACTATCATCTGATGTTAATGCAGTAAATACAGAGAGATCATGATCATTTTACTTTATTATCGTTAAGAAACGATGAATATCTTGATTTTAACCCGACAACGTGCTATGATAGCAGCGAAGCCTCAAGAGAAACGTGAAACAGAAAAGTAGCTTAACAGCCGAACAAGAACACCTTAATGCGCAAGCGGCGTGCCCCAAATGTAAAAGATTTTGTGATAGTTAAGGGGACGGCCGTAAGTTAGGGGAAACGGCAGTGCGGGAGTACTGCTAGTGGAGACTAACAAGCAAGCGCTAGGTCTCTGAAGGAGAGACCAGATGCTCTGCAAGTGATACTACGGTGTTGGTCACAGCAAAGCTCGTACTGTAAGCCAAGAGATATGAGGATGCTACAGTGAGAGCGATGCCTGGATGCAAAAGCTGACACAGCGTAAGCTGGATCGTAGAGCAGTAGCCAGGATACTGTGAGTGGATAGGCTAATAAACAGTACTTGGATGTGGAGCTGGACTCTTGAGGCACGTTTATGCCATCGTCCATCCCCCATCAACTGCCAGTGTCTGCCCCGTGATATACGAAGCAAGCGGTGAGGCCAGGAATACTACTGCTGCTGCAACCTCTTCGGGCTGACCAAGACGCCGCAGGGCGATAATCTTTTCACTCCAAGCAAGAAATTCTGCAGGTATTGTATCCAAAAACCCAGTATCAATCAGGCCGGGCGCCACCGCGTTGACAGTAATAGACCAAGCGGCAACCTCTCGCGCCAACGCTCGTGTCAAGCCCAACACACCGCCTGTCGCAGCCGAATAGGCGGCCTGTCCAGGCACTCCGCCAATACCGTGAAGCGCCGCAACATTGACGATCCGGCCATAACGCCGCTGCATCATTGGGCGTAACACTGATCGACACGTGTTGTAGCACCCAGTTAGATTCGTTGCCAGCGCAGCATTCCAATCGTCCACACTCATCGAACTGACAAGATTATAGCTTGTCACCCCAACGCAATTCACCAGTATATCAAGGCGATTCCAGCGACTAAGGGCTATCGACGCCAACATATTCACGGCAGTAACATCGCGAACATCGGTTTGCTGGGCAATGACGTTCTCAGATAAATCGGTGCAGTCCGTAAGAGTTTCGATAGTAGCGGCATCTTCAGCATGATAGCAGAACAACACCTTTGCGCCCCGCTGCAATAGGGCTCGCACAACTACTCGACCAATACTACCCGAACCGCCTGTTACGATTGCAACCTGATTTGTAAAATCCATAATATATGCTATTGTGCATGCCCACGGAGTGTACCGCATAGTACCCGTAGTACGCGATGTGTCATCAATAAAGCGATGCTGTTCGTTTCGCGCTTGATACGTTGATTATGGCATGACCCAGCCGCCATCAATGACAAGCACATGTCCGGTGATATATGATGACCGGGAGGAGGCAAGAAACGCAATTGCTGCAGCAACCTCCTCAGGAGCGCCAAAGCGTCGTAGTGCAATTGCTTCGAGAGCCCAGGCACGGACAGCCGGCGCAGCCGAGTCAAGCAATTCTGTTTCAATATATCCCGGTGCAACGATGTTGACTGTAACGCCATCACAAGCAACTTCGCGCGCTAGCGCCCGTGAAAACCCGACTAGACCAGCCTTAGCAGCCGCGTAGTTCGCCTGCCCAACGTTTCCAGCCAGGCCAGCCAGCGATCCAACATTGATAATCCGCCCGTAGCGTTGCTGTTGCATTGTCGGTAACGCAGCCTGACAGCATAGAAAAACCGAGGTCAGATCGACATCTATCACTTTTTGCCATTGATCAGGCCTGAGTCGCATTAATGGCGCATCAGCGGTGATGCCAGCATTGTTAATTAAGATATCGAGACGCCCCCAGCGCGAGAGAGTCGCCTTGATCATTTCGCGTACAGCTGCTGCATCGCTCACATCAGCTGCGTATGCTAACGCTTCACCGCCAAGCTGAATAATCTCATCAACAACGTTTTGTGCAGCAGTGGCATTTTGCTGATAGTTTACCAGAACACGCGCCCCAAGTTGGGCTAACTCCAAAGCTGTTGCCCGACCAATCCCACGCGATGCCCCCGTAACAACCGCAACCTGATCCTGAAATTCATTCAACATTATCCTGCCATGAGTGCGTAGATATTTGCAACCCGGCTACAAAAGGCTTTTGTTTCGTTAAACAATCCGCCCGATCTCGGGTTATCAGCATATTCGCGTGATATGAGACGAAACACTTGCACGCATAGACGCTCATTGGCCCCAACGGACCACGCTAGACGCCCACGTTAGACCGCCGCCAAAAGCCGTTAACAAGACGTGATCGCCTTCATGCAGCCGCCCTTGCTCGACAGCTTCACACAGAGCAATAGGCACCGACGCCGCCGATGTATTGCCATACCGTTCCAGATTAACAAACACACGCTCTAGAGGCAATTCCAAACGCTTCGCTGTTGCCTCAATGATCCGCATGTTTGCCTGGTGGGGGACAATGAGTTGGATATCATCAATTGTTAGGTTGGCTGCAGCGATAACCTGTTGCGACGAATCGCTCATCCAACGCACTGCGTGTTTGAAGATTTCACGCCCATTCATCGCAACATATTGCCGACCTTGGCGAAGTAGCTCAGGCGTTGCGGGCAAGCGCGTGCCGCCTGCTTCCGCTGCCATCAAGTCTTCACCATTACCCCATGCGCCAATTTTAGATGAAATTAAGCCCAACGGCTTATCGCTGGCTTGCAAGACAACTGCACCGGCGCCATCGCCAAACAACACACACGTATTGCGATCCTGCCAATTAATGAGGTGCGTAAAAATATCAGCCGCCACCAACAAAACTGTATGATGCGCCCCACTCTGAATCATACTCGTTGCGACGCTCAAAGCATAAACAAAGCCGCTACATGCTGCATTCAGATCGAAAGCCCCAGCGTAAGAAATACCTAGATTAGACTGAACTGTACATGCTGTTGCCGGAAATGGACGATCGGGCGTGCAGGTGGCTAGAATAACCAGGTCAACCTTAGATGGCGTTATTTCAGCGCATTGCAAGGCACGCAATCCCGCAGCGGTCGCAAGAGTCGACGTATATTCGCCAGGGCCTACGACACGCCGCTCAGCGATACCTGTTCGCGTACGGATCCACTCGTCAGATGTATCAATATTACGAGCCAACTCGGCATTTGTTATGACCCGCTCGGGGAGCGCCATACCCCAACCAGTAATTGCTGCGTAACGTCCCATCATTTTACTGAGCGCCTTCTACGAAAGAAGGGTCAGAGGCCAAGCGCATTAACCTGCCAATAACCCTTTTCATCTCTTACCAAAGCAGCTACAGCAACCTGCCACACTAGCGATCACTCGCCTGTTGGTCCTTTTGCTGAATAACCTGACGACCCTTATATGTCCCGCAAGCCTTACAAACACGATGTGCGCGCATCAGACTTCCACACTGTGGGCATATAACGAGAGTCGGCGCATCTAATCGCAAGTGCCGGCGCCGATTACCGCGTTGATGGCGTGAGACCTTATGTTTTGGCAATGCCCCCATATACTTAGAACTCCTTATGAATGTGTTTCTGAATTATGACGCTCGGCCCAGGCTTTTAACGCTGCCAGGCGCTCATCAATCTGTCCATTATCACCAACTTCATCGGCAAGCCCTTCCGATTGCACAGAATAGTGTACTGGCAAATCGCGATAGGCTTCACTCACCGGATTAATCGGCAGAGCAAGTAAGGCATACTCACGAATAGCCTCACCAACATCCGCCATATGCAACTCTGAGAGGAAGAAAGGATCTTCTTCCAGCGGTTTTGGCGCCGCCACGCCTGTCATCACATCAACTATTGAGTGGAACTCATCTGCAAAATCGAGCTCTACTCGATAATCGAATTCTTCGAGTGAACGCACGCAAACCAGACATACCAGACCATTCGCACAGATGTGCGCAAAAACTCCAGACGCAGTGCGAGTAAACCGCACGACACCAATAATATCTCGCAGTATAAGGGTCTCATCTAAGAGCAATCGTCCTTCGGTGAAGTCATAGTCGCGCCGCGCACCAATCGGTTCGCGCAACAACTGCGCCACATTGAACTTGAGATCTGTCATGAGATTATATATGTACGCGCATCAGCCGCATAGCAGCGATGATAAAGCCGATAAAGGCGGATTATACTGCCAGGGTTTATGGGCTGTCAAGGTTGCAAGGTTGACAAGCCATTACGAACGTTGGTTAACACCTTGGTCAACCGTTCGTCGAGTTCCTCAAGGATCTGGCGGGCATACTCATCAGCGCCCGATCGCACCTGCGCAGCTTCTTCTTCAGCCTGTTGAATCAGACGCTGACGTTCAGCCTCGACTGCGGCGAGTAATCCTTGCTCTTCGAGCGCTTGCTGAACACGAGCCTGCGCCTCAGCAAGAAGCCGATCTTGTTCCTGGATTACGCGGCGGGCATGCTTGAGTTCTTCGGGAATAGCGACACGCATACGATCGATGATGTCGAGTATCCGCTCTTCATCAACCAGCAGACGGCCACTAAAGGGTACGCGCCGCCCCTCAGCCAACGCATCCTCCAGCTCATCAATCAAATCATCGAGTTCGATGGCCGTCACCTCCTTGCGGAACTGCACTGAACATTGCAGGCATGTTTCAAAATCAGACGTTTGAGCTTTACAATTGCTTGACATCCATGCATCTGATCAGGAAGCTCTCTGAGTATGACATAGCATATGAACTGTGAAGCCGAGCCGAAACACACCTACCGCTCAAATTTCTGTTTAAGCGCCCCCACAATATGTGGTGGGACAAGTTCACTTACATCGCCGCCCAACGCCGCAATTTCGCGTACAGTGCTGGCGCTCAGAAATGTATATTTACGACTTGCCATAAAGACAACGACATCTATTTCGGGGTCTATGATTTGATTAATCTGAGCCATCTGAAACTCGTTTTCAAAATCGCTTGCCGCACGTAAGCCTCGTACAATGACCCGCGCCCCAATCTGACGAGCAAATTGAACCGTGAGGGTGTTATATGCTTCGACCCGGATACGCGGAATCCCTCGGGTTACCTCTCGGAGCAATTCAAGCCGCTCAGTAGTCGAAAAGAGAAGGTTCTTGTTTGGACGGTCGAATACTGCCATTACAACTGTGTCAAACAGGCGAGATGCCCGCACAGCAGTATCAAGGTGACCATTCGTTACAGGATCAAAACTACCTGGGTAAAGTGCGATAGTCAAACTACACTCCTTTGCCAACAGCGAAGGAAATTTCACGCGATCCGTTCATAGATCGAGAAGCAAGAGTCTCCAAGACGACGAAACTTTCGGCGATGCCAATTACCATAACCATCTTGTAAGACGACTCGTGGTGAATGGCCGACTATCAGCAGGCTTCCACATATACCAAGGGTCGACTCGGTAATGGTTCGGATGGTTTGTTCAATCTGCGGGTCAGCGTACGGTGGATCCATAATGATGATATCGTAGAAACCCGGACCAGAGAACTCATGGATATAGCGCATCACGGACATACAATGTACATGTCCAATCTCGCTAAATTTGGTATGGATCAAGTTTTCACAAATGATCCGGCAGACATGGAAGCTTTGTTCAACAAAATCTGCTTCCGTTGCGCCACGTGACAGGCACTCGATGCCCAACGAGCCAGTCCCTGCATACAGATCGAGTACTCGACCACGAATGGGGCCGTACCCTTCCAGAACAGAAAAAAGCGACTCTTTGACCCGATCTAACATAGGTCGGGTTCCTAATCCTTTTGGCGCCTTTAGGCGGTGTCCTTTTGCTCGCCCTGTAATAACACGCATGGGATTGATTAACCGATGCTGCCCTTTGCACAGATATATCGGCAGCATTGAATTATTTCGTATTGCTCTATCATAGGTCGTGTGCCATTGTAGCACGGCTACCTGCAATCTTCAACCAGTAAGAATCAAAAGGGTGCGTGTTAGACACACACCCCTGCCAGCAACCACGATCTACGTTATGATTCGAAGCGCTAACGTTTGGTATACTGTGGTCGCTTTCGCGCCCGCTTCAGTCCGACTTTCTTGCGCTCCTTAGCACGAGGATCACGAGTAAGCAGGCCTGCTTTCTTCAACGTAGGGCGTAACTCAGCATTAAGATCAAGCAGCGCACGCGAAACTCCGTGGCGAATGGCCCCTGCTTGACCTGACATCCCGCCACCCTGTACTTTCACAAGAACATTCAGGCTAGCAAGGTTGTCGGTTAACTCCAATGGGCGACGGATTTCACGCTGCCAGAGAGCACGAGCACCGAAGTAGTCTTCGGGTGCTTTGCCATTGATAATAAATTCTCCATTACCAGGAAAGATGCGCACTCGGGCAACTGACGTTTTTCGCCGGCCTGTTCCCTGATAGTAGCGCTTTGTCGTCATTATCTTTGCTCCTATCCTCGTGGTCGCGGTACGTATACTTGGGGCTGTTGTGCAGCGTGTGGATGCTGCGGGCCAGCATAGATGCGCAACTTGGTCATCAAGCGACGACCCAGTCGATTCTTGGGCAACATACCCTTAACAGCAAAACGAATAATACGATCGGGATGTTTCGCCAGCATACGTTTGTACGGTGTCGCCCGCAAGCCGCCGGGATAACCGGTATGGCGATAATAAATTTTCTGCTCCGCTTTACGACCAGTAACACGAACTTTCTCAGCATTCACCACCACCACAAAATCACCGCCGTCAGACGACGGAGTGTAGGTTGGCTTATGCTTGCCACGCAGCAACGTTGCGATCTGTGTTGCCAGGCGACCGAGCACTTGACCAGTCGCATCGACCACATACCAGCCACGTTGAATTTCAGAAGCTTTTTGCGAATATGTTTTCATTACGTATCCTCACAAGACTGCATCTGTTCGCCAGTCTCCAGCATCATTGTGCATGGATATCGGACTGCCATAAGCGTTAGCCCGTGAGCCGACGCTGTTGGGCCAGCTTGGCGTCTATCCCGCCCTTGAAGTACCGCACCAAATGCTTCAGGCGTCATGCGCCTTCGGCCCACCAACAGAGCCGTTCCAACTATCGTACGCACCATATGATGCAAAAAAGCATTTGCAACCAGATCAATAGCAATTAATGATTGGCCAAACAGTTCAACCTTTCTGCAACTTGCCCGATAACAGCGCCGCACTGTTGAATTTTGGGAAGCGCTCAAGCTTGTAAACGCCGCAAAGTCATGTTGACCCTGTAACAGAGCTAATGCACTACTCATAGCCTGCATATCAAGCGATTGCTCAACATGTAGGACATAGTTGCGTAGCTGCGGTAGCAGCGCTGGCGAGTTAGCAATCAAATACTGGTACTCTCGCTGTACCGCGCTATGCCGGGCATGAAAATCTAGCGGCGCCTCCCAAGCTTCCAGAACAGCTATATCGCTTGGCAGCAAAGCATTAAGACCACGACGAACTTTTGCCACCGAATGTTTTGTTGCAGTTCGAATATTCGCAACCTGACCTTGAGCATGAACGCCAGCATCCGTTCGTCCAGCCAATGTGAAACGACGCTGCTCTTGAGTAAACTGCGCCCAGGCCCCTTCTAGTTCACTCTGTACCGAGCGACCTAGGTTTTGCCACTGAGATCCGACAAAATCAGTACCATCATATGCCAAACGTAGTGCAATATTTCGCATCTACTTGTACTAATTCCCTCCAGCGTAATTGTGATTGCGCTCGAACAAGTTCATTGAACCGTTCTATATATCACACTGGCGTAGACGCTCAGACTAGTTCTAAGAGCGCCATTTCAGCCGCATCACCAAGACGCGGGCCAAGTTTCGTAATACGGGTATAGCCGCCATTACGCCCTCCATATGTTTGGGGCGCGAAGGTAAAGAGTTGACGCATAGCCTTTTTACTCGCCAGCTTCGACAGAGCCATACGCCGCGAATGAGGCGTATCTTCACGGGCCAAAGTCAACAAACGCTCGATCTCAGGCTGTACTGCTTTTGCTTTGGTGATGGTTGTCGTAATGCGTCGATGCTCAATCAGCGAGATCATCAAATTACGCAAGAGCGCTTTGCGATGTTCAGCCGAACGATGAAGCTTTTTCCCAGCTTTACGATGTCGCATAACTATCCTCAAACCTCACGGATTGAACTACTTGATTACCCCTCGATGGAGGATTTACCATTTTCAGAAGTCTCAATCGCTGTATCCATTGCCAGCGATGAGCTGCCGCTTCCATTTCCTTTGGGAATATAGCCTCGCTCGATCAGGCGATCGCGGATCTCCTCCATAGACTTTTGACCTAAATTGCGTACAGATAGAAGCGCCTTTTCGTCCATTTGCAGAACTTGGCCAACCTTCGTAATATCTGCACGTTTGAGGCAGTTATAGGTGCGGGTCGAGAGATCCAGATCTTCGATCGGCGTATCATAAATATCGGCAGGAATAACCGGGCCGCTTGGCGATGGCAACTCTTCTTGCTCAACCGCCAATCGGTTGAAATCAGCAATGGTTTGACTATACTGAACCAACACCTGTGCTGCGTGGCTTAACGCATCACCAGGTTTTACCGTCCCGTCAGTCCAAACTTCAATGAGCAAGCGATCGAAATCAGTCGCTTGACCAATACGCGTATTCTCAACTACATAATTGACCCGTGGCACAGGCGTAAAGATTGCGTCAACCGGAATCTCGCCAATTGGCAATACATCCCGCTGATCAGCAGCCTCATAGCCACGACCCCGTTCAACGGTCATTTCAATTTCAAGGCGGGCTTGATCGGAGTCGAGCATACAAATATAGTGCTCTGGGTTGACCAACTCGACATTACTCGGCGCATCGATATCCGCTGCTCGGACAATCCCCGGTCCACGTTTCGACAATAACACCTTAACAGGGCGTTCAGCGTACGAGCGGAGTCGCACACCTTTAATATTCAAGACAATTTCAGTAACATCTTCCTTGACGCCTTCAATCGTCGAAAACTCGTGAAAAACCCCATCTATTTTAATCTTGGTAATTGCCGATCCAGGGATGGATGAGAGTAAAACACGGCGTAACGCATTGCCCAGAGTATGTCCATATCCAGGATCAAGCGGCTCAATTTTAAAACGCCCGTAATTTTCAGCCGCCTGTACAACCTCAATTTTGGGCATGGCGATGTCAAGCACGGATCGCCTCCTTTGTGGCATGTGCTACGCTAAAAGCGAACGTTACCGGTGAAATAAAATCGAGACGTGCCACTGACAAAGCCGGATATCGGGCAAACCGGTCGTCAACAAGATAGGCAGCACGCCAGAAGCCGGCAAATAGACATAGCAGGTTCGCAATTAGCGGCTATAGAACTCAACGATCAGCTGTTCGTTGATACCTTTCTCGGCATCCTCCCGACGTGGCAAAGCAATGACTTGCCCAGACAAATCGGAGGCATTCAATCGGAGCCAATCTGGCGCACGATAACGACTCAGTTCACCACCATCAACCAGGTTTTTAAAATAGGTACGACGGCGACTCTCTTGCCGAACAGCAATCACATCGCCGACCCGTAGCGAATAAGACGGGATGTTTGTCTTGCGCCCATTGACTGTAATATGGCCATGATTAACCAGTTGCCGCGCTTGGGCGCGAGTTATGGCAAATCCCAACCGATATACAACATTATCCAATCGACGTTCGAGCAAGCTCAACAAATACTCGCCGGTAACACCGCTCCGACGCGAAGCCTGTTCAAAAAGCCGCCGAAACTGTCGCTCTAAAACACCGTAGAGGTAACGTACTTTTTGCTTCTCTTGCAACTGCTGGCCATAGTCGGAAACCTGACGACGGCGAGCACTCGGGCCATGCTGTCCAGGCGGATACGGACGCTTATTCAGAATCCGTTGCCCCTTTTCAGTGATCCCGATCCCTAAACGTCGGCTGATCTTCCCAACAGGTCCAATATAACGAGCCATGCGTGCAGCTAACCTCCTAATTATGCAACACGGATTGATTCTCAGTCCGCATCTGTATTCTATGGTTCTAGTTATACACGGCGACGCTTGGGCGGGCGACAGCCATTGTGCGGTATGGGGGTGACATCAGTAATAGCCACAACCGTTAGACCAGCGGCCTGAAGTGAACGGATCGCAGCTTCACGACCTGAACCTGGTCCTTTGACAAAGACTTCAATCGAGCGCATTCCATTTTCCATAGCTTTTCGCGCTGCACTCTCCGCAGTAATCTGAGCAGCATAAGGAGTACTCTTTCGAGAGCCTTTGAAGCCCGACTGTCCAGCGCTCGACCAGCATACCACAGCACCCTGCGGATCGGTTATCGTTACAATGGTATTGTTAAAAGTACTTAGAATATGAGCTTGACCACGTGGAATATTCTTCCGTTCGCGGCGTTTGCCTCTTTGTCGTCCACTCGTCGTTCGCTGTTTCTGAGGCATCTATCACTCCTTACGCATCCAGCACTAATTATAACTACTCTCGGTACGAAGACATAAAACCTGCGACAATAGCAACTACTTCTTTGTCTTCTTCTTGATGCCAATAGCTTGGCCTCGGCGTCCCCGGCGCGTCCGCGCGTTGGTTCGGGTTCGCTGACCACGTACCGGCATCCCGCGGCGATGCCGCAATCCACGATAACAGCCTATATCCATCAGTCGCTTGATATTCATCTGAATTTCGCGTCGCAGATCGCCTTCAACCCGATACTCGCGATCAATGACTTCACGAATCCGACCGACTTCTTCCTCTGTTAAATCACGCACCCGCGTTTCCGGGTTGACGCGGGCTTTTTGAATAATGTCTATGCCATTGGAGCGACCAATCCCATAGACATATGTGATCGACACTTCGATCTTCTTGTTTCGAGGTATATCGACACCAGCAATACGCGCCATACAATTCCTCTCAGATCAAACCACCGTATAAGATATACTTTAGAAAGCCGCTCAACAAGAGGCTTTGTTAGGTAAACCTCTTAAACATCAGCTTCAGACAATCCCAAAACAGCAACAAGGTCACCAATCACCCTTGCCGCTGCTTATGCTTTGGTGTTCGGCTACAGATAACCCGAATAACACCTCTCCGTTTGATAACTTTGCAATACTCGCAACGAGGTTTTACCGATGCACGAACTTTCAATCGACACCTCCAGGATACGATTCCAGAAATTCAGACACAAAAGCCTCACTAATGCCACCGGGTAGCCGGAAAACAAGTTTGCTATCTGAAAATATATTATCTATAGCGATATGTTATTCGTCCACGAGTCAAATCATATGGCGATAACTCAACAAGAACCCGATCACCCTTCAAGATACGAATATAGTTCATCCGCATTTTCCCAGAGATATGTGCGAGTACCTCGTGACCATTATCAAGTTCTACGCGAAACATAGCATTTGGCAACGGTTCCGTTATTGTACCCTCCATCTCAATAACATCCTTCTTTTTTGACATAGGCCTCCCGAGCTCTGCTATGATACTTTATTGTCGGCTTCAATCCCTAATGCTGACATCATAGCCTCAGTCACTAGAGATATTTCGCGCTGCCCGTCAATTTTGTGTAAGTTGCCTTGAACTCGATAATGCTCGATCAGCGGCATCGTCTGGGCAAAGTAAACATCCAACCGACGCTGCGCAGTTTCCATCGAGTCATCGCTGCGCTGATAGAGTTTCCCTCCGCAAGCGTCACATATGCCAGGCCTATGGGATGGAAAATAGTAAACATTATACGTAGCCCCACAGGTTTTGCAAGTCTGCCGGCCAGCAATACGACGCAACAACACTTCTTGCGGTACATCCAAATAAAGTACTGCATCGATAGTGGTATCGTGCTGCACAAGCGCTTCGGCTAGGGCTTGCGCTTGATCGATCGTCCGCGGAAAACCATCGAAAATAACGCCATTCGCACAATCTGGTCGACCAATCCTTTCAAGGATCATGTTAATGACGACGGTATCCGGGACAAGCTCCCCACGGTCCATGTATGACTTCGCAAGCATACCTAATTCAGTACCTTCACGAAGAGCAGCCCGAAACAGGTCGCCACTCGCCACATGGGTCAACTCAGTCTTTTCCGACAGAGTCTTTGCTTGTGTTCCCTTGCCAGCCCCTGGCGGTCCAAGCAGTACAACATTCATCATTCGCACTCTTTCTTCTTCATAGCCGAGGAGACGCTCGCGGTTTCCCCGAAGATGCGAATGCCCCATCTCCTCCGAGGTCTACTAACGATTAAGGAAACCCTCGTAGTTGCGCATAATCAACTGAGCCTCAAGCTGGCGCATCGTGTCAACCGCAACACCAACCACAATTAGCAACGCTGTGCTTCCCAGACCAATCTGAATATTAGTAACAGATTGAGTCAAGAAAGGCAGAATAGCTACCAGGCCCAGAAACAATGCTCCGGCAAGCGTAATCCGATTCAAAACACGACTTAGGTACTCTTCCGTACGTTTACCTGGACGAATGCCAGGAATAAAACCACCGTTTCGCTGCAGGTTATCAGGAATATCTTGCTGTTGGAAAAGCACCAGCGTGTAGAAATAGGTAAACCCAACCACCATTAGGAACAATAGGATCATATAAACTATACCACCGCCAGTTCCAGTTGGGTTGAAGGTGTTTAAGAAAAACAGCGCAATCGCATTGCCAATTCCAGGTTCACCCGCTACTGGCTGGAACCATGACGCAACGACGCCAGGGAAGATGATAATACTCTGGGCAAAGATGAGCGGGATCATACCCGCCATATTGACTTTGAGCGGAATATGGCTGCTCTGCCCGCCATACACACGATTACCCCGCACTCGCTTCGCATACTGTACAGGGATACGACGCTGGCCTTCCTGGATCAGGACGATGCCAACAATCGTCAGCAAACCGATAACCAGAAAACCCAGGATGCCAAAAAATGTTTCAGCCCCGCCGGCCTGGCCAATCTGCACTCCCTGCGCAACAAGACCCGGCAAGCCAGAGACAATGCCGCCAAAAATAATCACCGAGATTCCTTGACCGATACCACGTTCGTTGATCTGCTCGCCGAGCCAGACCAGAAGCATTGTACCAGCAACCATCGAGATCAAAATAGTAAAGGTCGGAAGAAAGTTGTTAATAAGATCAAAAGGTGAACGGAAGAGCGACACTCCTCCCAACTGGCCCACGAAACCTAAGGTTTGACCATAGGCTTGTAAGAAGGCAAGCGGTATCGTCAACCACATCTGGTATCGGTTTAGCTTGATACGCCCCTGTTCACCCTCTTTGTTCAATTCCTTCAGAGCCGGTATGATCGGTTGCAGCAATTGCATGATGATGGTCGCTGTAATATAGGGATAGACACCCATTGCCGCGACCGAGAAGTTTTCCAATGCGCCGCCCGAGAAAATGTTGAGCAATTGGGCGAGTTGATTCTCTTGCAATGCACGCCGCAACTCCTCAAGGGAATCCGGATTTATGTTTGGCACTGGGATATGTGCAATGAAACGAAAGATCAGCAACATCCCCAATGTAAACAAGATTCGCCGCCGCAGGTCTGGTAATTTCCACGCACTAATGACTGCTTGCAGCATAGCATCTCCCCCGTATGAACACGCTCAATAAAGAGCTGCTAGTATTGAGTGTTCTGTTTTACGAACTCGCCCGATTCCGCATGCTCGGATTGGGGCCACGGCTACGGCTATGCCGTTCGACAACCCATGGCATCTCAACAATACTTCCACCAGCAGCTTCGATCTTCTGGCGAGCACTGGCCGAGAATTTATGAGCATGCACCACCAGCGACTTCGTCACATCGCCGTCGCCAAGTATCTTAAGCGGTTGATTCTTTCGCCGAATAACTCGCGCCCGCAAAAGCGCTTCCGGTGTCACTTCGACGCCATCGGGCCAATTATTGAGACGTTCGATATTGACCACCTGATATTCAACTCGAAAAATATTGGTAAAGCCACGCTTAAACGGCATACGCTTGACTAGGCGATTTTGTCCGCCTTCAAACGTACGATATGGTCCGGAACCAGAGCGCGCCTTCTGCCCCATCATACCCTTACCAGCCGTTTTACCCTTTCCAGAACCATGGCCGCGACCAACGCGCTTCTTCCTTCTATGGGAGCCTGGTGCGGGTTGCAAATCATGCAGCTTCATGCCGTCACCTCATCTGTCACTTCCTCGACTTCAACAAGATGGCGCACTCGAAAAACCATGCCACGAATAGCTGGGTTATCGGGTTTTATAACTGTTTGATTGATGCGGCGCAACCCCAAAGCATATATCGTTTGTTTCTGAGCGCGGTTATAACCAATCATACTCTTCCGATATGTTATGCGCAATTTACTCATGTCGCCGACTCCTGGTTGCGCGATTCGTGTCGTACTCGCCGCACATGCAACTCATGTGGCGTCATGCTACGCCTACGAGCCATTTCTTCTAACGACACTAACTCGCTGAGCGCCTTGTATGCAGCTTTAACAGTATTAACTGGATTATTACTTCCATAAACCTTTGAAAGCAGATCTTTAATTCCAGCTTTTTCAACGACTGGACGTACGCCACGTCCAGCAATAACACCTGTACCGGGAGCAGCGGGACGAATCATCACGCGCGTCGCGGCAAACTTAGCAATAACCTCATGCGGTATCGTTGTGTTAACAAGCGGTACACGGATTAGATTTTTTTTCGCTGCTTCCGCCCCTTTGCGAATTGCCTCGGGAACTTCAGCCGCTTTCCCCATACCGATACCGACGTGGCCCTTGCCATCACCGACGACGACGACCGTGCTAAAACTGAAACGCCGACCACCCTTTACAACCTTCGCAACACGGTTGATTTGGACAACCTGTTCTTCAAGTTCAAGCTCGTCTGGATTGATACGTTGTCGCGCCACAATACCTCCATATTATATAGCCAG
>JAKSDJ010000848.1 GCA_022360155.1 Chloroflexales bacterium
GAGCGCCAGCAGCGCAGCGGGATAGTCGTCTGGCGGCATGTCTGCGCCGGCGGCATCCATTAGCGGCTGTAGGTCCAACAGCTCTGTCATCTCGTTCGCTCGCGGCGGTCTATACAACATAAAGCAGTCGCTTGCGGCCGCGACCCGCGCCAGTTCGCTATCGTCCACATCCATGTGTTTGATCTTCACCTCGATACCGGGGTGTTGCTCCATAAATACCCGTGCCAGCCGGTTCACATCCTCCGTGAGCAAGCCCACGCCCACCGGCGCAAACGTGATCGTCTGCATATCCGCGACGGGCGGCGGCGGTAGCGGTATTGGCGTCGCGACGACGATGGGCTGGGCATCCGGCGTGGGGCTGGGCTGCGCCCGTTGTTGCTCGAGGGCGCGTTGCGCAGCGTCTAACGCCGCGTCGGGCGGCTGTTTTTGGTCCATCACCGCCCACAACGCTTGCCCCAGCGCGTCGATGCTCCGTCCGTCGAGCAGCGTCTGGGGCGGCGCTGGGGGCCGACTGAGCGCCGCATCAATTGCGGCACGAGCGTCGGCATCAAGCGGGGTCGCCGCCGTGCTGGTCGCGCTCAGCGTGCGACACGCCGGTACCGCGACCGCCCCTACAATCCGGTCGTCCTGCCCAATCGCCTGGCAGCTCAGGAACGCCAGCCACTGCCACGCTTCTTGGGGATGCTGCGTCCCGCTACTCATAATGTAGCCGGACGCAGCGTCGCTGAACGCCGGCAACGGTAGCGGCGGATAGGGCATGGTTCCAACCGCAAACGGCAACGGCTCCGCTTGCGCCGCAGGCAGGAAAAGCTCCGTCGGCCAGATCGCAACCCGTTGTTCCGTGATCAGACGCTGAAGCGTGTCATTCTCCATAGCGCGCACCGGATAGATCGCGCCGGACGCGATGTAGGCCTGGGTGCGCGCCAGCGCTGCTGCAATCGCGGGGTCCGTCAGGCGCGTCGCGGCGGACAGATCAACCCCAGCAGCGACCAGTTCGCCGGCCAAGACGCGTACCCCAGCGCTCCAATCAAGGAGCCCATAGCGGGTGACGCTCTCCCCCTGGCGCACACTGAGCTGCTGCGCTGCGGCTATGAGATCCGTCCAGGTCCAATCCGCAGTCGGCTGCAACAAGCCGTTAGATCCCCACAGGTCTTGATTATAGGACAACAACGGCACGTAGAGGGTTCGCGGCACGAGCAAGACCGGATCGGTGTCGCCTGCCGCCGCAAACGCGCCAGGGTAGAACGCATCACGTGTGAAGGCGGCGTCGGCGTCCATCAAGGGCTTGAGATTGCGGAGATACGTCTCCGTCCGTTCGTGCGGCGGGACGAAAAAGACAGCGGCGGTGTCCGCGGCGCGCACAATCTGGGGAATCGTGGGCGCAGCCTCATTCAGGGCGATAAACTGCACCCGCATATCGGGATTGTCGGCATTGAACGTCGCGATCAGCGGGTCGTAGAATTGCTGCTCTTCGGCACGCGCCGCGAAGGTGATGGTGATCCGGTTCGCATTGGATGGCAGCATATCGCCGGGGGAACACGCACCAAGCCCAATCAATGCACCAACGACCCACACAGAAATACCAAGGTGATGCATAGTCGGAATATCCTCCTTGCTGTAGCGTGGCGCTGGTCCCACCGTATGTCGGTTGGCGCGCCTCTGTCGTTTGAGAGTAATACTGAGCGGCAAGCAAAAGGTTTGCGCCATAGAGCTGCGTCAACATCCCGCACGAGCACGCAGATGATGTACATCGGTTTGCGTTGTTCCGCGGCGATATGGCCCTAGAATGCCTGGTGGATGATCCAGCCCGCCGCTCTGGATGTCGTATCGTAGGAGACGCTGTTGCGCGGCGTTTGGTTGCGTCACCAGCCGCAAATGCGGGATAAAGGGATGTGGAGTGCGGCAGCCGCGCTGCCGCGCGACAGCATGGCTTGCGCACTCCATAAATCCAGGCATGTCCGCTCCCAATCTGCGCCCAAGCGTTTGACCTGCTGTGAGCCGGTTCAGGCGGTCGCACGTAGCTATGGATTGCAAGCGGAACAGCCTGATGAATTGGCGATCAAGCAGACTACCCAGGCAGAGTGGTTGGCTACAACCGAATTTGAACCAGGGCCAGATGCTGCGGTGTTTGACCTTGATCCAGAAAGGCCAATATGGATCGTGGCGATGAAGGGGGCTGTTGACTGGGCTGGCCCTGGGCGACAGGACGAACCAGGTGATAAGTTCGATAATATCATTGTTGCGCTGAGCATTGATGATCTTGAACACCTAGGCACATATGCTGCCCAGCGCCGTCCCCGCCGCCCACCCGTTGAAGGGACCAAAGCGGTTGCTCAATGTGTAGCTGCGTGCAATCGGCACGCCCGTCTGGGCGGCGGCAATCGTATCGCTGGCCGGAGCGACCGTCGCCCCCAGAATGGACATGCTCAAGCGGCACAAATCGGTTACGACACATATGCAGGGCCGCTGCCCACTACGGGGGCATTGTGTCGTTCGGAAACACCGCTGTCTTGCCCGGCAGCCAGTTGGGAGCGCAGAACAGCCGGTTGAGATAGAGTTAGCGTGTGAGTGATCGGTTTTATGTACAAATGCGCACGAAATAAGGCATAACGCAAGAGTCTTTTTATGTCAAAATCCCGTTTGTATTGTTAGGGTTGTCTTGAAATGCTGCAATAGAGCGAGGAATAACAATGGATAGGACTTTTGAAGAAGGGACGGCGGATGTTGATGTGCGAACATTTTTATACGCCGGTCGTCAGGCGCTGAGTAGGGAAAGAGTCGGCAGCGGTGTGCAATCGATGACCTGAAGCGCAACCACAACTACAAACGCAGTGTTCGCAGCCAGGCGGCATCGTCCGCCGTAAGCGGGGGCGGCGGCGGATCTTGACGATAGTCGATGGAGAGGTCGTAGCGCGCCTCGTCATAGATCGCCGCCAGGGCCGCGCCCAGGTCCAGGACTACGTCAGGATCGGGCGCGCGGAGCGGCGTTGGCAATATTGGCAACACGTCGCGGAGGCCAATCGGCCACGCCAGGGCCACGCGCGCCTGCGCCCGTGTCAACAGCGCCAGATATGCCGAGGTGGGCAGGCGCGGGTGCCGCACGACCCGCGTCCCACGCCGCAGCAGGTCCAGTTCAAGGAGATGGACGCCGGCCGAAGCGAGGCGCTGCCGGCGCTGGCGGTAGGCGCTGAGCCCAGGTGCGCGCTTATTCACAGGCGAAAGAATCTCGATGCAGGTAATAAGCTGGTTATTGGCCGCATCCCGGATCTCGACTGTTGGAATGCGCACATCCACCGGCGCGATAACCGGGATGCTGATCGGCGCGGGCGCCCCCGCCGGCATGGGCTCGGCGGGTGTTCCGTGATATGTGTCGTCGGCACGGGCCAACAACACCTCGACATCAGGATAGAGAATGCCGATCTCAGCTTCAGGCTCGCTGTCTTGCACCACGTAGGTTTCGAGACGTGCGGTGTAGCGCGGCTGGATCTGCGGCGCAAGTTGCTGGCGGATCTTGTAGGCCAGAGCGTTGTGGACATCTGGCCAGAGATGGCCTTCTAGGTATGGGTCCATGCCAGGAAATGGTGATGGCATTGGCGACTCCCTGTCTGTGTGTGATGCCTGTGCGCGTATTATAGCACGCCGCTTTCCATAAGAGACGGCTTGTCATCGAGAACTAGGGCTACGGCAATGTTCTGCAATAGCACGCAGATGACGCAAAGGAACACAGATTCGCCGCAGAGAAGGTCAGAGGTACAGCAAGCTTGCGGTTGATTAGGGATCGCATCTGCGGCTGATGTTCCACTTTGACGTAACCCTAATCGAGAACGCTTCGGTGGAAACCGAAGCGTTCTTTGCGTTTTCAGCCGACAGACAGCAAACCTTTTAGCTGCTTCTGAGTAATATAAGCAGAGGCGGAAAGCTAGCGTGAAAGTAACAAAGCATGAACGAACAAAATGCTATTCAACGCTTGAAACAGGGTGATATTCATGGCCTCGCCACATTGGTGCATACCTATCAAGACCAGGCGCTCCGTATCGCCTATCTGATTACCTTCGATGCTACGTTGGCCGAGGATATCGTACAAAGCGCTTTTCTGCGAGTGTACGAACGCATTGCCCAATATGACCCGCAGCGCCCCTTTGGGCCGTAGTTTCTGCGCAGCGTTGCGAATGCAGCGATAACGGCGGCAAACCGGCGCGAACAGCACAGCGCGCTCGACCAGGTCGCCGACCATGTCCTTGAAGCCACGTCCGATGCTACTGGATCGCTCAGCGGCGACCCAGCGCTGCTGAGCGAGCGGATCGAAACCTATCAGGAGCTGCACGACGCACTGATCGCCCTCGCGCCGGCCCAGCGCGCTGTGGTTGTCCAGCGTTATTACCTGGAGTTGAGTGAAGCCGAGATGGCGCAGCACTGGAAGTGTGCGCCGGGCGCCATCGAATGGCGGCTCCACGCCGCGCGAAAACAGCTCCGCGCCTTACTGACGCCGTGACGGGCCGATGCATCGCCCTCGCGCTCCAAGCACGGCTAACACGCTTATGGCGCCAGCACACCGCTTACATTCCCAAGGAGAAACCCATGGATGAACGATCGGTCCGCCAGAAACTTGATCACATTGTGAATGAAACGCAACTGCCGCAACGCGACCTGTGGCCGGCGATTCGCGCCAAAGCCCGGGCGCAACGTCCGCCTCAACCGCGATCGGCAATCGATACGAAAGGAGACACTTTTATGCATGTCCTATTCCGCCGCAAAGCGACAACGCTGATCGTGCCATTCCTGTTTGTACTGGCGCTGACAGTGAGTATGTTCAGCCTTCCTTCTGTTCGTGCGAGCGTGCAAAACTTTATGGAACAGCGCTTTGGCGTCGTTCTGCGTACCCTCAACTTGTCAAACATCGGTTCGAGTCCACCCACACAATTAGGCCCTGAACAGGCCGAACAGATCCAATCCGCCAACAAGCTGATCAGCCTGGCCGAGGCGCAACAACAGGTTGGGTTCACCATCCCGCAGCCGCGCTGGCTACCCGCCGGTCTGGTTCTTCAGGGTGTGCATGTTGGGCGTGGTCCATCGGGAGGAGCGACGTGGGAAGAAGTGCGCGCGAACGCGCCGCTGCAGATCGAGTTGGTCTACCGCCCTGACGCCCAGTCAACGCAGGGCATTTTCATCCAAATAACGCAAGGCGCTTTTCAAGGCGGTTATACCTCTCCGCGAGAACATGCGCAACCGGTGCAGGTGCATGATCGCCCCGCTGTTTATATCAAGGGAGTGTGGAATGAATGGGATCAATGGAATGAATCCGCAGATTATAGCAACCTCTCGTGGGAGCACGACGGTTTTACCTATCTGATCCGCTCGTCACAGCTCGGCATCAATCGTGAGGATATGCCGCGCATCGCGGAGACCTTGCCCTAAGACCGCTCCGTTGCACGCATATTCCGCCCGTAAAAGCCAGCAACCTAGCGCCCCCATATGCCGCGAAGCCCCGCAAGGGTTGCACACCCGTGCGGGGCTCAAACGCGCTTTGGCTCAGTATCGCATTCCGGCA
>JAKSDJ010000465.1 GCA_022360155.1 Chloroflexales bacterium
CAGCCACACAGTGCTGAGTTTGACAACGTTCGCAAAAGACTGCTCAGCCCGTGGCCGGCTATTGGCCCGCGATTTATTGTCAGCTTTATTGTCTTTATTCTGGTCTATACCTGGGCTATGAATGGCACGAACGCCAAACCCAGCGAACTCATCGCCGGCGTGCCTAATATCATCGATTTCATTACCCGCCTGTTCCCGCCCGAATTCGAAGTGATAGACGTGCCGCTGGCTATCCCCGCGATGACCATCCCAGTGATTGGGGTGACCATCCCTTCCCTTGGGTTTCCGAATGTGACGTTTCCGTATCCCGAAATTGTGACCGCCATCATTGAGACCGTTCAGATGGCAATCGTGGGCACAACCGGCGGGATTCTGCTCTCGCTCCCCTTTGGCTTGCTAGCCGCGCGCAATACCTCGCCCCATCCCTGGGTTTACCAAATCACCCGCATGCTGCTGAATGCCAACCGCGCCATACCAGAAATTGTCTTCGCCCTGATTTTTGTGGCTGCCGTTGGCTTGGGTCCTTTTGGCGGGGTGTTGGCCCTGGCGATCGGCTCAGTCGGCTCTCTGGGCAAGCTCTACGCCGAGTCGATCGAGTCGATTGATCCGCAGCAGGTTCTGGCCGTGCGAGCGACCGGCGCCAATCGCTTTCTCAGTTTTATCTACAGTGTTGTTCCCCAAGCTTTGCCGGTCATGGCCTCCTACTCGCTCCTACTGTTCGAGAGCAACGTTCGTTCAGCGACCATTCTGGGGCTGGTGGGAGCTGGCGGCGTCGGCTTTACCATCAATAAGTACCTGGCGCTCTTTCAATATCAAAAGCTTTTAGGCGCGATGATCCTGATCATTATTACGGTCACCATTATCGACCGCATCAGCGACCGCATTCGCAAGCGGATTATCTAGCTGCTATAGTCTGGTTCCCCAAAGGGTCGGGGTAGACTCTTGTTTTACCTTGTTCTTGAGAAGGAGAGTTCCAATGAAGCTCACATCCTACAAACACGTGCTCTTGGCGATTCTCGTGATGGCTGGCTTGATCGTGGCTGGCTGCGGCGCGTCCAGCTCCGAAACGGGCGCCAGCGCCGACGCCGGGCAAGTCAGGGCAGTGTCGGAAGTCAACAACGCCTCCGAGGCGGCAGATGATCGCGCTGATTGGCCCGAGAAGTTCATGGTCGGTTTCTTTGGCGGGGATGATGCGGAAGAAGTTTTAGAACAACAGGAACCCAAGCGGGCCTACCTGGAAGAAAAGCTAGGCATCCCGGTCGAAGCCTTCACCGGCGCCAGCTACAGCGCCGTGATCGAGGCTATGCGGGCCGAGCGCGTTGATGCGATGGAAGTGGGACCGTTCTCCTACATCTTGGCAGTTCAAGAAGCCAACGCTGAGGCAGTAGCCGTCGGTATTTCCACTCGCGCAGATCCAGCCGTGTATGATCCCGAGGAGCCAGCGCACTACATTAGCGTCATTATGACCAAAAAAGGCTCAGGGATTGAAACCTTGGACGACTTGCGCGGCCTTGATTTCACCTTTGTCGATCCGGCCTCGACTTCCGGCCACCTGGCGCCCAAGACCCTGCTGATCCAAAACGGGCTCGATCCCGATACGGAAATGAACACTGTGTTTGCCGGCAGCCATCCCAGTTCAGTGGAAGCGATTTGGAATGACAAAGTGCCGGCCGGCGCCACTAATGAAGGTCGCCTCTACCGAATGATGGATGAAGGGATCATCGAGTTTTGCTCCTTCCCGGATGAGCAGCTTGGCAAGGTGCGCACCCCTGAGGAAGTCAAAGAAGTCTACGACAACTGCCCCGACGGTCACATTGCCATCGTCGCTATGACCGATCCCATTCCTAATACACCCTTTGCGGTTCGCCAGGCGCTGCCCCAATCTTTTAAGGATGCAGTTCAGCAAGCGCTGCTCGAATACAAAGACAACGCAGAGCTCGTGGCTACGACCAAGCGTTGGTATATCGATCCCCGCGAGGAATTGCCCAACCTGGCGACAATCGACCAGTACTACAACCCGCTGCGCGACATCGCCCAACTGCTCGACTTGGATCTGCGCGAACTCTCTGATCCAAAAATCAACTGGCCGGACGAGTTCGTGGTTGGCCTGTTTGTCGGCGATGATGCTGACGCTGCATTGAAAAACAACGAGCCGCTGCGGGTTTATCTAGAAGAGACGTTGGGTATTCCGGTTCGGGTTGAAACCGGCACCAGCTACAGCGCCGTGATCGAAGCGATGCGAGCCAAACGCGTTGACGCGATGGAAGTTGGTCCGTTCTCCTTCGTTCTGGCCGAGCGCGAAGCCGGCGCCGAACCGCTTGCCGTGCGGGCCAGCGAAGATCGCGAAGCTGCCGCCTTCGACGAAAACGTCTTCCCCTACTATTTCAGCGTCTTCGTGACCAAGAAAGGCTCCGGTGTCCGCACTTTACAGGATCTGGAAGGCATTGACTTTGCTTTTGTCGACCCGGCTTCGACATCTGGTCGCAATGCGCCGGTAGTCCGACTGATCAACGAGATCGATGGTCTGGAGACGCCCGAGGACGTTGACAACTGGCTCAACCCAACCTTTGCCGGTTCACATCCAACCGCTATCCTGGCGCTGCAAAACGACAATGTCCAGACCGCTGTCACCTACGAAGGCAACTTGATCAATCTCCGTGACGAAGGTCAGGCTGAGGTGTGCGGATTCGCCGAAGGTCGAGTCGGCATCCCGCTCAGCCAGGAAGAGCTAGACAGCATCTACGAAGCCTGCCCTGAAGGACGCCTGGTGGTCATTGCCCAGTCCGATCCAATCCCCAACACCCCGTTCTCCATCCGGCCCGACTTGCCCGACAGCTTCAAAACCGCTGTCCGCGAAGCGCTGTTGGGCATCAAAGACAACCCAGAGGTGCTGTCCGCGTTCGGAACCTGGTACGTTGATCCGACTGAAGTCTTAGAGGGGGTTGAAAGCACCAGCGCTTTCTATGATGTCGTGCGCGATATTGCCGCCATCACCGTCGAAGAGTAGAGTACCTACGTCAATCTAGACGAAAGATGAGGGATAGCATTTGCTTCCATCCTTCATCTTTCGTTTAGCCAGTTAACACCTTATGTCAAAATCATCATTACTTTCTCAGGGCGAATACTTAAGCGTCCTCAGCCATGCCCCCGCCGACGAAATCAAAACCTTTGTCGACAACTTGTTGCCTGATCTGGGCGACGTGCAAGTCTTGAGCAACCGCACCGGCCTGGTCATGCTGCCCTACACCGACACGGTTCAGGGCACGGTCTTCCATCTTGGCGAGGTGCTGATGGCCGAGGCGCATGTGCGGCTCGGAGAACAAGAAGGCTATGGGGCATGCCTGGGGCGCGACGTACAGCAAGCGCTAGCCATCGCCATTCTGGACGCAGCACGACAGGCCGGACGATTGACCGACCACATCGAGCCATTCGTGGCCATGCAAGCCCAAAATCAGGCCCAAGCCGATGACCTGCTGCTGCGCAAGGTCGAAACCACGCGGGTCGAATTGGAGACTTTCTGATGATAACGCCTATCTTCACACCCTTCGAACAGAAAACCCAGGCCGCTTTCACCGCCCTGATGTGGAGTTTGAGCCGGCCCGGCCAGATCCAAACGCTGCTCGACATTACTGTCACCTACCCCGACAACTTCACTGCCATCGGCGACACCTTGCTCGATTTGGAGACGAGCTTCTACACCCCCGACACAGCGCTTGACCACGCGCTCAGCCGCACCACAGCGCGACCCGAGCAACCCAGGCGGGCAGCCTACCACTTCTACCCGACGTTCGATGAGACGCAGTTCGACGCGCTGGCCCAAGCCGCCATCGGCACCATGCTCTACCCTGACCAGGCGGCGACCATCATTCTGAGCGCCAAGCTCGACCAGGGCCTCCAGTTGGAACTCACCGGCCCCGGCATCCAAGCTAAAGCCGATATTCGTGTCGGCGGCCTGCCAGAGCAGATCTGGACGCTTCGTGAGCAAAAGCGCCGTTACCCGCTCGGCTGGGATATGTTTTTGGTCGACGATAACCACGTCATCGGCTTGCCGCGGACGACACACATAGCAGTAAGGAGTCGATAATGGCCTACGTCGCAGCCCGGGGTGGCGAGCAAGCCATCCAGCAAGCCGAAAAACTCTTTCAAGATCTCAAGGGCGAATTGACGCTGGAGCTGGTCGAGCAGATCGAACAAACTATGCCCTACTTGCTCGACCGAGTGATGGGCGAAGCCTCGCTCTACGCACCGAAGCTGGCCGCGCTAGCCATCGCCCAGACCGGCGGCGAACTCTACGAGGCGGTGATGTTACTGCGGGCTTACCGCTCGACCCAGCCGCGGCTGGCCTACGCCGCGCCGGTCGACTCGCGGACAACACTGACCGTGCGCCGGATTTCCGCCGCCTTCAAAGACATCCCCGATGGCCAAATGCTCGGGCCGACTCTCGATTACAGCCACCGCCTGCTGCGGACCGACATTCTCGATGGCCGACCCGTGCCGGAGCCTGATCTTGAATTGGCTGACCAGCCTGCGCCCCGCACCTACACCCCGGTCGCTGACTGGCAGCGCAGCACCGGCCTGGTTGAGCCGCTGCCGGAGCAAGCGCCGGTCGAACCGGCCAACATCCCCGACCTGACCCGCGAGCCGCTACTCTTTCCGCCGCCCCGCGCCCAGCGCTTGCAGTCGCTGGCCCGAGCCGAAACCGGCGGCGTGCTGGCCCTGGGCTACTCGACCATGCGCGGCTATGGCCTGGTTCATCCGACCGTCAACGAGGTGCGCTTGGGCTACGCCGAAGTCAACATGAAGCATCCACTCACCGGAGAACCGTTCAGCTTGGGGCGCGTTCGGGTCAGTCATTGCGAGATTGTCAGCAATACAATGAAACAGAACAATAACGGCCAACCCAGGCTGGAACTCGGCTTTGCGGCTACACTCGGCTGGAACGAGGTCAAAACCATCGCCGCTTCAATGCTGGATATGGGCATGGATAAACCGGCCCGCCACCCGGCCCACAGCGAGGAGTTCGTGCTGTACCATACCGAGCCGGTCGAGTCGTCGGGCTTCTGCATTCACTACAAGTTGCCCCACTACGTCACTTTCAACAGCAGCCTCGACGCCATGCGCGAAGTGCGCAAGTTGTATGGGATGTTCAAGCCGGAACCATCGCCGAACGGGCATCACGCACCGCCAGCAGCGGAGGCGCCCGCGACAAACGACGAACGGCAAACGACGCAGAACGAAGATCACTATTGATTATAGATTGTAAGGAGCCCCGATGTCTCTCGCTCAACTCGCCGCGCCGCAGCAGGACTATGCATACGCCTTTCTCGATGAATTCGCCAAGCGTGAACTGCGACGGCGCATGCTCAAAGCGATTGCTATTCCTGGTTATCAAACGCCGTACGCCAGCCGAGAATTGCCCATTGCGCGGGGATGGGGGACGGGCGGTCTGCAAGTCACGCTCAGCATCGCCAACCCTGAAAGCGTCATCAAAGTGATCGATCAGGGCGCGGACGACTCGGTCAATGCCGCGAACCTACGCCGCTTTATCTCGCGGATGACCGGCGCTCAGACCACTACCGACACCTTGCAGGCGACCATCATTCAGAGTCGCCATCGCATCCCCGAAGAGATCATGACGGAGAACCAGGTGCTCGTTCTGCAAGTGCCCGACCCGGAGCCGCTGCGGGACGTCCAGCCCAACATCTCCGAAGCTCGAATTATGCACGCCGACGCCGACTACGGGCTGATGTGGCTCAAACTCTACGAGCAGATGGTCGCTTTTGGCCGCTTCGTGCAGGGCGCCAGTTACCCGGTCATGGTTCATAATCGCTACGTAATGAGTCCCAGCCCTATTCCGCGCTGGGACGACCCTAAACTGCATCAAGCCGCCCACCTGACCTTGCTCTCCGCCGGTCGAGAGAAGCGCCTCTACGCCGTGCCGCCCTACACCGATGTCTACCCGCTCGAATTCATCGATGTGCCGTTCCGGGTCGAAAATCAGCGCGATTGGGTCTGTTCACAAACCGGCGTTCGCCACAAATTTATGAACGAGCTGCCCCAATCCGATGGCACATCTGAGTATCAAGTCTCGGACACCGGCTACGCAGAGAAAATCATTGCCAAAAACAGAGGCGAATCGGTCAACATCGGCCCAACTTACTTTGACGATACAGGGGATTTCTACCATGACGGCTACCTCAGGGACTGACCCGATTGCCCTCGCTGCGCCGCGTCTAAGCCAACGCTCGCCGCTGTTGGAGGCTCGCGGCTTGCACAAAATTTACGGCGACATTCCAGCCGTGGCCGGCGTCGACCTTGTCGCCTACCCAAATGAAGTGTTAGGCATTGTTGGCGAGTCCGGCTCAGGTAAGTCGACGTTGCTGCGACTGCTTAATTTGCAAGAGGTCGCAGATCAGGGCAGTTACCATCTCGATATTCACGGTTATGAGGGCGTCAACCTGTTTGAACTAGATCGTTACGCGCGGCGCGAGGTGCAAATTCGGCATATCGGCATTGTTTATCAGAACCCCTACCTGGGATTGCGGATGAACAACACCAGCAGCGGAAATGTCGCCGAGCGGCTGATTATCGCCGGTGAGCGAACGTATGCCACCCTCCGTCAGGCGGCGCGGCAATCACTCGATGCGTCAGAGTTCCCGTCGGCGCGGATGGACGCCCCGCCGATCCAGCTTTCAGGCGGCATGCAGCAGCGGGTGCAGTTGGCCAAAGCTATTGCCCTCGCGCCCAAACTGCTCCTGCTCGACGAGCCGACCAGCGGCTTGGATGTGTCGGTGCAGGCGGTCGTCCTCGACACGCTCAAGCGGCTGCAGCGCGAGACCCGCTTGAGCATGATCATCGTCTCGCACGATCTAGGCGTCATCCGCACCCTGGCCGACCGGGTGATGGTTATGCGCCACGGCCAGGTGATCGAAACCGGCCTGACCGATCAAATTCTAGAAGACCCGCAGGCGGCGTATACGCAGCAGTTGGTGCATGCTAAATTGTAGGAGCAAGGTTATAGGGATGCCAATCCTGAATGTCGAAAACTATAGTAAACATTTCACTATCCACCACCTCAACCGTCATATTCCGGTGTTTCAAAATCTGAATTTTACGCTGGAGGCAGGCCAGTTTCTGCTGATTAGCGGGCCGAACGGCGTCGGTAAATCGACGCTGTTGCGCTGCTTGTACCGTAGTTATCTGCCCACTGCCGGGCGGGCCATCTACCATTCCGGCTATGGCCCGATTGACCTTGCCTCTGCAGCCGATATCGACATTGCGCTGCTACGCCGGGAGGAGATAGGCTTTGTGACGCAGTTCTTGCGACCTCGTCCGCGCGTGAATACATTGGAGTTGGTGGCGGAACCATTGCTGGGCCAGGCGGCAGACTACGATACGGCCACAACCCAAGCGGCCCAGTTGTTAGAAACCCTGGGCTTGAAGCCCGAGTTGTGGTCGGCCTATCCAACTACCTTCTCCGGCGGCGAGCAGCAGAAGGTCAACCTGGCGAGGGCCTTGATCCGGCCTCGCCGCCTCATGCTGCTGGATGAGCCGAACGCCTCGCTCGACGCAGCCACCCGCATCGCCCTGGCCGAGCGCTTGGCAGAGTTGAAGCAACAAGGCGTGGCGATGATTGCGGTCCTACATCAACCGGAATATATGGCTGAGTTGATTGACATAACGCTTCACCTGACGGAACCAGTCGCGGAGATGAATCATTATGTGGCTTAGTGCAGCGCACCTGGTTTTGCCCGACCAGGTGCTTGACAGCGGCTCGCTCCGCATCGAAGACGGGTTGATTGCGGAGATTGTAGAAGGCCCGGTGGCCGAGCCTGACCTGTCGCTGCCGGACTTAACCGTGATACCCGGCATTGTCGACATGCACGGCGATATGCTGGAGCGCGAGATCCAACCGCGTCCCCAAGCCGAGTTTCCGGTCGGGTTAGCGTTGTTGGAACTCGATAAACGTCTGGCGTCGAATGGCGTCACGACGGCATTTGCGGCGATTTCTTTTAACTGGCAGGCCGGTAATAAATTACGCACCGAAACGCGAGCGCGGCAGATTATTCAGACCATCAACCACATGCGCGAAAACTTACTGGTCGACCATCGCGTGCATGTTCGCTTTGAGATCACCAACCCGCAAGCCGCCCCGCTGCTCGATGAACTGCTGCGGGATGGCCAGGTGCATCTAGTCTGCCTGAACGATCATACGCCTGGCCAGGGACAATACCGGAACATTGAGCAGTATATCAAAACAATGACCGAGTGGCGACAAACGATGGTTGACACTGGTCTAACGGAGAACGATCTGCGCCGCGAAGTGACCGAGCGTCAAAATCGACCGAAGGTCTGGGATCTGGCCGAAGAGATTGTGGACGTGGCCAAACGGCGCAATGTGCTGCTGGCCTCCCACGACGATGATACGCCGGATAAAGTCGCGTTTGTCTCCAGTCTAGGTGTGCGTATCTGCGAGTTTCCGGTGACGATGGAAGCGGCGCGAGTCGCCAAGGATCGCGGCTTGTTCATAGCTATGGGCGCTCCGAACGCGCTTCGGGGCGGCTCCCACTCCAACAACCTGAGCGCGGTCGATGCGATTCGGGCTGGGCTGGTCGACATGCTGGCGTCCGATTACCATCCGCCCAGTCTGCTCCACGCTGTATTCAAGCTCTATCACGAAGCGGTTGTGTCGCTGCCGCAGGCGATCAACCTGGTCACACGCAACCCGGCGCGGGCGGTAGGGATGCCCGATCGTGGCGCGCTAGCGGTAGGCCGGCAGGCCGACCTGGTTCTAGTCGAAGAGTCGCCGTTTGTGCGAGTGCGCGGCACATTCCGCAGAGGCGTGCCTGTTTACTGGGCCGGCGCTCATTTTCCGGCGGTGAAGCCAGCCCAGGAGTATATGAGGCAGATATAGCATGATACACATTCCAATGTTCCCCGCCAACGCCGTTCCCCGCCAACTGATGCTTGGTGAGCAGCCTGCCATTCATCCGACATGCCACATTTGCGACAGCCAGGTCGGGGCTTGGACACAGCTAGGGGCCAATACCATGTTGGTAGAGTCGACCTTTGGCGATTACAGCTACACCGCCGGCGACGCATCGATCATTTATGCCGATGTGGGCGCCTTTTGCTCAATTGCATCCCACGTGCGGATCAATCCCGGCAACCACCCGATGCAGCGGCCTAGCCAGCATCACTTCACCTATCGCCGTAGGCAATACGGCTTCGACGATGTCGACGACACCGAGTTCTTCGACTGGCGGCGTGCGGCGCGCTGCGTCCTTGGTCACGACGTCTGGATTGGACACGG
>JAKSDJ010000371.1 GCA_022360155.1 Chloroflexales bacterium
GCGGAGGCATGAGCTACCGGCCTTCCGCATCCCAAGCACGTCACCTGCGGAGGGGTCTGGGGAACCGTCAGGGCTCCCCAGCGGGGAGCCCGAGGGGCGGAGCCCGCTCGGATCGGCACGCACCGTGTATGGGGGAGGTGTGACCCTATGTTAGGACGCCAAACGCTAGACCAACGGGAAGCGTAAGAGGCAGCGCCCAGATCGGCGAGCTAGTAGATATCGGGGAGGTATGACCCTGCGGCGCCAACCACTAGACCAATAGTGAGCCCGTAGGGTCGCGAAGACGCAACGCTTGCGCAGATCTCCAAGCCGCTGCGTTTGACACAAAAACATAACTATGCTATAGTCCAACATCACCAAATCCATCTAACGAAAAATTGTTTCAATGGATAAAACACTGCCCCGCTTTCAAACGGACGGAGCTAGTTTCCTGATACACAGCGTACCGGCGCGCAACTGCCGCGATGTGATGATTCTGCGGTAACGGCGGATCGCGGATCTTTTCCTATGGCGTCGAGCGGTGCCGCGGTGGATAATCGTGCAGCTCAGGAGGAAAACCATGGCGATAAGAGGCATCCGATCGGTTCGTCATCTGACCGGTTTCGTAGTCCTGCTGCTCATTGGCGCGCTACTTGTCGCGTGCGGCGCAACCGCGCCGACTGGCTCCGCGCCTGGGAACGGGGCGTTGGAGCCAGCGGCAGCGCCGCAAGCAGAGACAAGCAGCAACAGAGCAACGATCAAGATTGGCGCAATCTACCCATTGAGCGGGGCGCAAGCGCAAACCGGGACGGACATCAAAATTGCAGTCGATCTCGCGGTCGAGATCATCAACGGCGCATACCCGGATTTGCCCTTTGTGCTGGCGGCGACTGAAGGATTGCCTGGCCTGAACAATGCCAAGATCGGGGTCATTTATGGCGACTCGCAGGCCAGGGCAGAAGTTGGCCAGTCAGAGGCCGAGCGGCTGGTGAACGAGCAGGTTGTGGCCCTGTATGGCGCCTACAACAGCGCAGTGACCAAAACGGCCAGCGGTGTCGCCGAGCGGCTTGGCTTGCCCTTTGTCAATGGCGATTCGTCGTCGCCCGACCTGACCGAGCGCGACTATCGCTGGTTCTTCCGCACCTCGCCCAACGACCTGGACTTCTCGCGGGTCATGTTCGAGTTCCTGACCGAATTCCAGCAGCAGCAAGGGGTCGATCTCAACGGTGTCGCGCTCTTTTATGAAGATACCGATTTTGGCGTCAACAGCGCCAAGGCCCAGATGCAGTTCGCCCAGGAATATGGCATTGATATGCTGGGCGAGGTCAAGTATCGCTCGCGCAGCACCGCGCTCACCAGCGAGATCCAGCAACTCAAGTCGTTCAATGCCGATGTATTGCTGCCCTCATCCTATGTCAACGATGCAATCCTGATGGTAAGGACCGCCAAGGAATTGGGCTTCGCACCGAAGCTGATTATCGCCCAGAACGCCGGATACCTGGATAACGCCTTCATCGAGACGGTCGCCGACGATGCCGAGGGCATGCTGTCCCGCGCCGCCTACGCTGCCGACATCACCACGGTCAAAGAAGTGGCAGCGACGATCGACGTCATGTACCAGGAACGTCACGACCGCCCGCTGACCGATGCGCCGGCCCGCGCTTTTACCGGCTTTATGGCGCTGGCCGAGGCGATCAATCGCGCCGCTTCGATCGATCCCGAGGCGATCCGCACTGCGCTGATCGCCGCCGACATCCCCGAAGACCAGTTGATCATGCCCTGGAAAGGGATTCGCTTCAATGAACAGGGGCAGAACGATCTGGGCCAAGCGATCATTATCCAGGTGCAAAATGGCCAGTATGTGACGGTCTATCCGTTCGAGTTCGCCTCCGCTGAGGTGCAGTTCCCTGCTGTCGCCTGGGCTACGCCCTAATTGAAGTGATGAGGCTGAGGCGAGGGGGCGATGAGGGGGCGTTGAAACGTTCCAACGTACCAACCTGCGAACGTCCAATCGGTCTATCGGCTATTCCTAATGTTAGGTGCTCCAATGAGTGAGGCATTAATCCAAGCAGTGGCGTCGGGCATTTTGATCGGTGCGGTCTATGCCTTGATTTCCGCTGGTTTATCGCTGATTTTCGGCTTGATGGAGATTGTGAACTTTGCCCATGGCGAGTTCCTGATGCTGGCCATGTTCAGTTCGTTCTGGATGTGGGAACTCTGGCAGATGGACCCGCTGGCGAGTCTGCCAATCACCGCGCTGCTGCTCTTTGGCGTCGGGGTGCTGACGAATCGGCTGCTGATTGCGCGCATCCTACACGCCCCGATGCTGGCCCAGATCTTCGCCACGTTCGGCCTCGGGCTGTTTTTGCGCGCGGGAGCGCAGTACATCTGGTCGCCCGACTTTCGCTCGGTCAACGAGCCGTTTCTGTCGCGAGTCGGCGGCGGGCGGATCGAGCTGGTCCAGGGGGTATTCATCGGCGTGCCGCAACTGGTCGCTGCAGTGCTGGCCGGTATTGCGTTCACCCTGCTGGCGCTGTTGATCAAGCGCACCCGAGTCGGCCTAGCGCTCCAGGCGGTGGCGGAGGATCGCGACACCGCGGCGCTGATGGGCGTCCGGTCGGCGCGGATGTATGACCTGGGCTGGGGGCTGGGCGCAGCGTGCGTCGGGGTCGCTGGGGCGGTGCTGGCCAACTTCTACTACGTCTACCCCGACGTCGGGGCGGTGTTCGCACTGCTGGCCTACATCATCGTTGCACTGGGCGGTTTTGGCAGTACGAACGGCGCGCTGGTAGCCGGTCTGCTAATCGGCCTGGTCGAGATTGCCAGCCCGATTGTGCTTGGTATCCCGTCGGCTTATAAGTATGCTCTGGTCTTCGCCCTGTACCTGGTGGTGGTTATGGTGCGGCCGCAGGGCTTATTTGGAAAGTTTTAGCGGGGCAGGCATGTTTGACCTGAAACCATCCTCACGCGCCAGCGCGACTATCAGCGCCGCAGCCATCGTGCTTGCGCTGGCGGCGCCGCTCGTCGTCGGCAGCGACGCCAATCGCCACGTGCTGATCCTGATCTGCATCTATGCGGCGCTGGCCCAGGCCTGGAATATTCTGGGCGGCTTCACCGGGCAAGTATCGCTCGGCAATGCGGTCTTTTTTGGAGTGGGCGCTTACGCTGCGGCAGTGCTCTTCACGAAGGCAGGTGTGTCGCCCTGGATCGGCGCTTTGGTCGGTATGGGCTTGGCGATCGTCCTGGCGGTGCTGATCGGCTACCCGGTTTTTCGCCTGGGCGGGCACTATTTCGCGATTGCGACGATTGCAATCGCCGAGATCGCGCTCGTCGTGTTTATCAACCTGGACGTTGTTGGCGGAGCAACCGGCATCTCTTTGCCGCTGGTGCGCGACGCCGAAGGTCGCCCGACTGACTCGCTGCTCCTCCTCCAATTCAATCAGAGCAAGCTGCCCTACAGCTATCTGGCGTTGGCGCTGCTCGGCGTCGTGCAGGCGGTAGCGTTCCTGATCGAACGGTCGCGGCCTGGGTACTATTTGCGCGCAATCAAGAACGATCAGACTGCGGCGGCGGCGATTGGCGTGCCGGTGGCGCGCTATAAGCTCTACGCGATGATGATCAGCGCGGCCTGCACGGCGCTGGTTGGCGCCTTCTATGCTCAGTATTTGCTCTTTGTCGACCCCGAAACCGTGTTTGCGCTCTCGCTGTCGGTGCTAATTGCGCTGGTGGCGATCCTGGGCGGCGCTGGGAGTCTGTGGGGACCAATCCTTGGCGCGCTGGTGCTCATCCCGCTCTCGGAGTTTACTCGTACGGCGCTGGGCGGCAGTGGTCGCGCGTTCGACCTGGTGATCTACGGGCTGCTGATTATGCTTATCGCTGCGTTCCAACCAACCGGGCTGGTCGGGCTGCACCGGCGTTTCATTCGCCGCCGCAGCGCGCCCAGTACACTGCCGCCCGATCGTCTGGCTGCCGCTAAGGGCGCCCCGGAGGCGGATTGAAAGCCATGCGGCTCCCGCTCTTCCCCCAGCCCCCTTCTCCCACCGAGGGAGAAAGGGGAGCCGGATAGCTTTCGGTTGAGGGAACTCTTGTGGTTTAGGGGTTGGGAGAGAGGGGCAAAGGACTGTTGCGATCCACACAGAGAGCATAGCTATAACTCGCAACTCGTAATTTGTAGTAAGGTATGTCCTATGATGACACTCCTGCGGATAGATGCTTTGACGATGCAGTTTGGCGGTCTGCTTGCCAATGATCGGATCAGTTTCGAGGTGCGTGAAGGCGAGATCATCGGCATCATTGGGCCGAACGGCGCCGGTAAGACCACGCTGTTTGCCAGCATTGCCGGTTTTCTGCGCCCGACCAGCGGACGAGTCTATCTGGCCGGGGCTGATATTACCGGCGTGCGCCCAGATCTGATCTGTCGTCGGGGGCTGGCGCGCACGTTCCAGATTGTCCGCGCCTTGCCGGAGCTGAGCGTGCTGCAAAATGTGATGATCGGGGCGTTCTTGCGGACCAGCAAGGTGCATGAGGCCCGCGCCATGGCTGAAGAATTGCTCGATCTGACCGGCTTGAGCGCGAAGGCCCATTTCGCGGGCAGCAGCTTGACCATTGCCGACAAGAAACGGCTAGAACTGGCCCGCGCGATGGCCACCCAACCGCGCCTGCTGCTGCTCGACGAGGTGATGGCCGGGCTCAACCCGCGCGAACGCCAGCAAGCGGTAGAATTGGTGCGCGCGATTCACCGGCGCGGGGTGACGATTCTGCTGATCGAACACGTGATGGATGTATTGATGCCGCTATCGCAGCGCATTATCGTGCTAAACTATGGGCGGAAAATCGCCGAGGACACGCCGGAGGTGATCGTCCGCAATCCTGAGGTGATTGCGGCCTACCTGGGAGACAGTAAATATGCACGAGCCTAATGGAGCAGCACAGCAAGGCCAGCCGCTGTTGCTGGTCGAACATTTGCGGGTGGCGTACGCCGGGGTTCCGGCGCTCCACGATGTGTCGTTCGCGATCTACCCCGGCGAGGTCGTGACGCTAGTCGGGGCGAATGGCGCGGGCAAGACCACGACCCTGCGGTCGATCAGCGGCTTGGTGCGCGCCGAAGCCGGCGCGATAACGCTCGATGGAGTCGAGCTGACCAACAAGCCGTCGCACGCGATCACCGGCCTGGGTATTGCCCACGTGCCGGAGGGCCGGCGCATCTTCGGGCGACTCACCGTCGAGCAGAACCTGTTGCTGGGCTCGTATACGCCCGCCGCCCGCGCCGCCGAAGCTCGGACCAAGGAGGAGGTGTTGACACTCTTCCCGCGCCTCCGTGAACGGCTCGGCCAACGCGCCGGTACGCTCTCGGGCGGCGAGCAGCAAATGCTCGCGATTGCGCGTGGACTTATGCTGCGCCCGCGCCTGCTGATGCTGGACGAACCAAGTCTGGGCCTGGCGCCACTGCTGGTGCAGGGCATCTTCGAGACGATTCGCCAGATCAGCGCCAGCGGCGTAACCATCTTGCTAGTGGAACAGAATGTTCACGAATCGTTGAGCCTGGCCCAGCGCGCTTATGTGCTGCAAGTCGGCGAGGTCGTTCTCGCCGGCAGCGGCGCGGAGTTGCTCGAGTCTGACCTGGTGCGCCAGGCATATCTGGGGATATAATGATGAAGATCGATCTTAACTGTGATTGCGGCGAGAGTTTCGGCCCGTGGGTGATGGGCGACGATGCGGGCATTTTGTCCCATGTGACCTCGGCCAATATTGCCTGTGGCGCGCACGCCGGCGATCCCGATGTGATGCGGCTCACGGTGCGTTTGGCGCGCGACCTGGGGGTTGGTGTCGGCGCACACCCTGGCTTCCCAGATCGGCAGGGCTTTGGCCGCCGAACGATGGCAATGCCCCCCGCCGAGATCGAGACCAGCGTGCTGGCCCAGATCGGTGCATTGTATGCGATGGCGCGGGCCGAAAAGGTGGAACTGACCCATGTCAAACCCCACGGTGCGCTCTACAACTACGCGGCGGCGACACCGCCTGCGGCGCAGGCGATTGCCCGCGCCATCGCCGCGTTCAGCCGCGACTTGATCCTGGTCGGCCTGGCAGGTTCGGCGCTGATCGACGCCGGGCAGGAGGCCGGGTTGCGCGTCGCTTGCGAGGCCTTCGCCGACCGGACCTACGAAGCCGACGGCGCCCTGCGTTCGCGGCGGCTGGATAACGCGCTGATTCACGACAACGCGCAGTCGCTTGACCAAGTGATCAGCATCGTCACCAATGGCTATGCGCTGACACTCGATGGGCGCCAGGCGCCGATCCAGGCCGATACGATCTGCCTGCATGGCGATACGCCGGGCGCTACCGCCCGCGCCGCCTTCTTGCGCCAAGGGCTGCAGAAGGTTGGGATTGAGGTGATGTCGCTGGCAAGGGTTTTGGGGTAGTTTGGGCGTAGGCCGCCATTGGCTGTGGTACGATATCAATGCCATCCCTGCTATCCATCTGAGCGTTTCTCGCGTTGATGGACGCAAGTGCAGCAACCGAGGCGATGATGACCGAACCAGTGCTCATCCTCATGTGTGGCCTGGCATTTGCAGGCAAAACAACACTCGCATGCACGATAGCTGCACAGTATGGTTGGCGTTATATCTCGTTGGATGTGGTTAATACCGAGCGGGGCGTCGGCTTGGATGGGAATGCCATCCCCTCATACGAGTGGACTCAAACCTACGCTGAGGCCTATCGACAGGTGCAGGAAGCCCTTCAGGCGGGGCAATCGGTTGTCTATGATGAGACGAATTTCTTGCGCTCCCAGCGCGATCAACTACGCAGCAGCGCAGCACTCTATCGATTCGAAACGTATGTGCTGTATGTTGCAACACTGGAGGCAGAAGTACGGCATCGTTGGCAACAAAATCGTATCACGCAGCAACGAAGCGATGTGCGGGATGACGACTTCGCCCTTGTTGTCCAACAGTTTGAGCCTCCAACAACTGATGAGTCTGTTATCTTTTACGATCCCAATATTCCTGTCAACATATGGATAAGGCAAACGTTCGGGCCAGTCTCCTGCGGAGAATAACGTAATGTGTGGCTGTAAGCCGCACCTACATCCTATACAATAGCTGCCGATCATGTCTTAGGCAGTTAATGATTTATGAAGCCATGAATATGTTCGCTCCAAACCATCAAACCACCATCTATGTAAACGCTCGCGCCCTTATTGAAAGGCAAACGCATAGGGGCTTCGAGGTTGTGTTACAAACTCGGAACAAGGCTCACGAAAACAAGAAAAGCATTGAGTTGCCAGGCGGACGCCTCGACCTGTACGAGTCCTTCATTGACGCTTTGAAACGCGAGGTCAAGGAGGAGACAGGCTTAGGCATCACCTTTGTTGAAGGACAGTCCTCACGGCTGGAAACGGTCAATAGCGGCAATCGGGTGGAATGCTTACGCCCTTATGCTGTGTATCAAACTTTGGCAGGGCCGGTTGACTCGATGGGCGTTTACTTTTTGTGTTACGCTGAAGGTGAACTGTTATCTACTGGCGATGATACGGAAGACATCAGGTGGTTTTCGATCTCCGAGGTCGCAGAGATGCTTCGTGAAAATCACGAGCAGTTTTCGTGGGTCGACCAAGCTGCATTAACGTTTTACTTGGCGGAGAAAGGATTGACATAATGCGCTGCCATCGTCTCATCGTCTCACACATCATAGAACGGCCCGAATTGAACATCGTCACGATATCATTGGTATAATCCTATGACTGAGCAACTCGAACAGATGAGAAAGTTGACACCGGCTGAGATCCGCGCCGCCATCCGCCGCGGTGCGTGGCGCGGCCCAACCGCCGGCCTGGCTGCTGGGTTCGTGCAGGCCAATCTGGTCGTTTTGCCCGCCGCCGCCGGCGGTGATTTTCGCCAATTCTGTGCCCATAATCCTGCGCCGTGCCCAGTATTGGCCGAACTGCCGCCCGGCGATCCGCGCGTCCCGGCGTGGCTGGCTCGCGACGCCGATATTCGCTGGGACATCCCGCGCTATCGTCTGTATCGAAACGGGCGTATGGAGGTGGAATTGGACGATCTGGGCGATGTCTGGCGCGATGATCTGGCGGCGTTTCTCCTCGGCTGTTCGTTCGGCTTCGACGGTGCGCTCCAGGCCGAGGGCTTGCCGGTGCGCCATATCGAGCAGGGGCGCAATGTGCCGATGTTCTGTTCTAACTGGTCGTGTGTGCCGGTCGGTCGCTTTCAAGGCTCCTTGGTCGTGACCTATCGCCCGATGCCCGCCGATCTGGTCGAGCATGCAAGCACGGTGAGCGCCGCCTACACGCTACTCCATGGCTCTCCGGTGCATGTTGGCGATCCTTCCGTCTTGGGTATCGCCGACCTGCACCAGCCCGACTGGGGCGACGCGGTCGATGCTGCGCCGGGTGATGTCCCGATGTTTTGGGCTTGTGGCGTCACGCCACAGGCGGTTGCCCTGCAGGGTGGCGTCGAGTTGATGATCACCCACGCACCGGGGCACATGTTTGTCGCCGATCTGCCGATCGTGGCCCTGACCCATCGCCACAGCGCCGGAGGCGACCATGACCGATGATCGGAGCAGCCGCTTGTTGCAACGCGGCCTAGACATCCTTGAATATCTGGCAACCCAGCGCGAGCCGGTTGGCATCCGGGATCTGGCTCAAGTATTGAGCTTGAGCCCCAGCACCTGCCATCGTCTCCTGGTCACCCTGGAAGAGCGTGGCTATGTCCGGCAGGACGAGCAAAGCCGGCGCTGGATGTTGTGGCTCAAGCCGCTGGAGTTGGGCGGCAAGCTATTGAATGGTCCAGGACTGCCGACGCGGGCGCGGCCCTATCTGGAAGAGTTGATGAATGGGACGAATGAAACGGTCTTTCTGGGTGTGCGCGATGGCGATTGGGTGGTCTACATCGACACCATTATGAGCCAGCAGGCGATCCGCACCGCCATCACGCTGGGCTCACGCTGGCCGCTGCACTGCACAGCGCTGGGCAAAGTGCTCATCGCCGCGTTGCCCGACGCCGAGATAGAGCGGATCCTGGCGCGCGATTTGCCGGCGCTGACCGAGGCGACTATCACCGATCCCGTGGTGCTGCGTCAGCAAATCGATGCGGCGCGCGAGCAGGGGTACGCGCTCAACTTCGGTGAGACGGTGGAGGGCAACTTCTGCTCGGCAGCGCCCTTGCGCGATTATACCGGCGGCGTGATTGCGGCGATTGGCGCTGCTGGACCGATAGGCCGGATCAAAGAAGCGGGCGTATCTGATTTTACCGTCCAGGTTTGCGCCACGGCGGCCCGGATTTCGGCGCACCTGGGGTATATTCCAGAGCAGGTCGAGCATTGACAGGTTGGCAGGTCGGCACGTTGACACGTTCGATCGGCGCTGATCGGCGTCCATCTGCACCATCAGCGTGTCATTGCAGGGTGCATCCTTCGCTGCGCTCAGGACAAGGGTTGACATGTTCGCTGGCGGCTGATGCCTGAGAGCCGCCGGCTGATTGGCTGTTCATGAACGAAACTGGCGATATCGCGATCACTTGGCGCTACGTGCCAATGGGTGAGGCGGCGCTGCTGGTCGAGGGTATGCCTGGCCTGCCGCTGACAAACCGCTATGTTCTTGCGCTGGCCCGTACGCTCGATGCGTTGGCGCTCCCTGGGGTAAGCCCGGCTGTGCCAGCGATCAGCTCACTGCTCCTCATGTTCGACCCCCTGGTGCTCGACTATGTTGAGCTATGCGAGCAGGTCCACGCCTTGCTGGACAATCTTGAGCCGGCGCCGGCCATCCCCGCACGAGTGGTAGATATCCCCGTGACCTACGGCGGCGCTGCCGGGCCGGATCTGGATGAGGTGGCAGCCGCCCTTGGCCTCGCTCCTGCCGAGCTTGTTGCAATCCACACTGCAGAAGTCTACCGGGTGATGATGATTGGCTTCACGCCGGGGTTCCCCTATATTGGCCCGCTGCCGGACAGGCTCCTAGTGCCCCGGCTAACGACGCCGCGCGCAGCAGTTCCCGCTGGTTCGGTCGCCATCGCCGCGGGCTTGACCGGTATCTATCCGGCGCGTTTGCCCGGCGGCTGGCATCTGATTGGGCATACTACCCTGCTGCTCTTTGACCCAGCCGCCACTCCGCCCGCAACACTGGAACCAGGCGACGGCGTGCGCTTTGTGCCGCTGCCAACGGGAGTGCTGCCATGAGCGCAACCCTGCGCGTGCGCAGTGGCGGGGTGCTGAGTACGGTGCAAGATCTGGGCCGTTCTATGGCGCGGCGCTACGGCGTGCCGCTGAGCGGTGCGATGGATCGCTTCGCCCTCGAAGTTGCCAATCGTCTGGTCGCTAATCCGCCCAACGCCGCCGCGATTGAAATCACCGGCGGCAACGCATTGTTCGAGTTCCTGACGCCAACACCGTTCGCGCTAACCGGCGCTGATCTGGGCGCCACGCTGGATGGCGAGCCGCTGGATTTGTGGGTGGCCGTGCTAGCTCACGCCGGAGCCCAACTCCAACTACTCGGACAGCGTGCATCCTGGGGCGCGCGGGCCTATCTGTCTCTGGCCGGCGGGGTCGATCTGCCAGAGTTGCTGGGATCGCGCAGCACCTATCTGCCTGGCGGATTTGGCGGCTTGCAGGGCCGCGCCCTCCGCGCCGGCGATCTGATTGCGACTGGGGAATCGACCAGCGATCCATACCGGCTGCTGGGGCAGCGCTGGTCGGAAAATACACGCCCGGACTATCGGGCGCAACCGGCGCTGCGCTTTTTGCCCGGCCCTCACGTCGATTGCTTTACCGAAGATGCGTTGACAACTTTGCTGGCGCATCCATTCCGCGTGAGTAATAACTCGAACCGGATGGGGTATCGCCTCGAAGGCGCCACATTGCGCTACGCCCGCCAGTGCAGCCTGCCCTCGCTGGGGGTGATCCCCGGCGTCGTACAGATTCCGCCCGATGGTGCGCCAATCCTGCTCATGGCCGATGCCCAGACAACCGGCGGCTACCCGATCATCGGTGTGGTTATCGAGCTGGATCTGCCGTTGGCGGCGCAGTTGTTGCCCGGTGACACCCTGACCTTCACCCTGACGACGCGGGAAGACGCCGTCGCTGCGCGACGCACATTCGCTACATGGCGAACAGCAATGCCGGAGGAAGACGAGGCGATACAGATCGCAGCGCTTGCCGGGGCGCTGGCGATGGATCTGCGGAGGCGGTGAGATGGGGAGGCGAGGAGATGACGAGATGGGGAACCGTCAGGGTTCCTGTGCGGAGAGGCGTCATCCTATCCAATGCCCGACGCCATTGCAGCCCCGGCCCGTGGCATCCTGACGCCCGCGCGGGACTGCGCGCCCCACCCCGCAGGGGGCGGGGCATCCCTGTGGCCCCCCGCATGTGGGGCTAGGAGCGGTGTGGGCGCGCCGGGGCGTATGCTTCTGCCCATAGCACACGCACATCGCCCGATGTGCGGCTGTTTGAGCAACGCCGCGTGGGCGCCATCGCAACGGCCATGCATTGCCAACCACCCGTTCGTTTTTGCTGCTATGCACCTATCGCAGTGGAGGCATGCGCTACCAAGCATACGCAATCCGACCACATTACCTGCGGAGGGGACGGCAAGGAGCAGAAGAGGCGAAGAGGCGAAGAGGCGAGAACGCTGTAACGACAGCCGTTTACTTGACACAGTGTGTACCCATCCCGCACCCATGCACCTATCGCAGCGGAGGCATCCGCTGTAGCCGCACGAACCGCCGACCACATCACTTCCCCCGCGTGCGGGGGAACCAAGGGGGACTGCGGAGGGGTCTGGGGAACCGTCAGGGCGCCCCAACGGGGAGCCCGAGGGGCGGAGCCCTTCGGAGTTGCGAGACGCCATGCATTGGGGAGGCGTGATCCTATGCCCCGTATCTACGGGCGAGAAGATTCCGGCGGCTACAAGCTGCCGCTATAGGGCGTACCGACGCCCGCACGTCTTGAACGAGAGTTCAGGCTACAATGTACTACGTTCGTGGTTGCCAGGTCGTAAGCCCATCGATCTGATTCTGCTCAAGCCAGGCTTTGAATTGTTCAACGTCGCGAATCCCGTCATCGAGTACGGCGCGGTAGATATGAATCGAGCCGCACTGTAACGTGGGATCACGAAGTTTCTGCTCCTTGAGGGCGAGAATCGCGCGCCGAGCGTGGTCGGTCAATGCTTGCTTCATTGGTTCAACGAGAGCAGCGGCATAAGGGCCGGGATGATCGTGACGCAATGACCACATGTCGATTTTCCATTCCTGCCCATCGTCATGCACGTACCGCAGTTGCCAATACAAACCCGTATCCGGTCCATGCAACTCATTCGCAAACCGTGCCTTGCGTATCTGGGGATGCAGAGCGCAGGTCCGGAGCACGTCAAAGCCATCTTCAGTCGTTGGCTTATCACAAAAGATCTCCACATCGATATCCGGCGCAACAACCAAGCCATAGGCTGCCGCCCCAACCAGGACAGGGCTGCCGAAGGCGCTCCACCGCTCCATAAGGTGAAGCTGGGCAAGAATATGCCGGGCGACCTGAAGCCTGTGTTGGGCGCGTGTGAGAGCAGTATCCATGCGTTTCAACGTGTGACTCGCGCTGATCTGATGCTTGGGAAAGAAAGGGCTAACAGTTTGCTTGTCAATGTGCTGTCGTATAGACCGTCACATTATCAGGTTCTGAGAAGCTGTCTGAAAAGCCGTTTGACCCGGCAAGA
>JAKSDJ010000004.1 GCA_022360155.1 Chloroflexales bacterium
ACCACCGCGCCCGTAAATACACCAGCCCGCTGTCACCATCATCTTGCAGTTCGCCGGTAAACCCAAACGCACCGAGCAGGTCATTTCCCCCGCGTGCGGGGGACGAAGGGGGGATTGCAGCGCGCCCCACGGGTCATAGCCCACTGTCCCCTGTACCGCCCCCGCGCCATCCAAGGTTGCGCCGACCGAGCCCAGCGCGTCGCCCAGATACCAGGTTTGTGCGCTGCCGTCATCGGTGAGCAGGCGGTCCCTGCCGTACATGACGTTGGCCGTCCCGTCATTCAGGATCTGCGCCAGCGGCTCAGCCAGATCTTGGGTGGACGCCGTCGCGCCGCGCTGGACCAGCACGGAGGCGTTGTCAGATGCAGCGGTGATGATACCCTGGATTGGCAACCGTAGGCGAGCGCTCCGTAGCGACGACGCCCAAGACACGCTATCGCTATCCAGACATGGACAGAAACTGGACTCGGCTACCGATCGTCCGATGGTATCCGCGAGACTGCACGCACACCCTCCGCTCATGGCATGCGTGCGAACGATTGCATGCACTTATGTACGCCCATTGTCCTGCTACGCATCGGTATCGCCTGCCGGAGGCGACACCCTGGCTCGCAGAACGAAGGCTCCGCTGCCGAGACCGTAGAGTCCGCCCCACACCCAGAAGGGCAGGGCGCTTGCAGGGAAGGCGCTGTGGCTTAACCCAAAGACCATGTGAAACAGCAACCAGGCCGCCAGCATCCGCCATCCAGGGCGAAGCATGACCCACAGCGCTCCTCCTTGGAGGAGCGCGACAATCACAAGCCCGCCGAGCACGACTGGCCACACCGGACCCGATACAATACTCACAATGTTGTACAAGATCCAGAACGCTGCCCATCCAATCGTTCCGCTCACTCCCCACCATACAACATCCCTCGATCGGCGAAGGTAATAGAGCAGTGCGGCCTGTCCGCCGCATGGAGGAATCCAAAACATGATAACAAGGGCATCACTCCACGTCATGATGTCTGGTTCCGCAGACGGAAAATAGAAGCGCGCTGTCGCCGTTGAGAGGAGCAAGAAAAAGCCCAAAAGCCAGTTGACGCTGGCAGCGCCGATCCATCCTGCCCAGATGACCCAGTAGACCTCCCGTGGTATTGATTGTTCCTGTAAGGTGCTCATGGTGCAAATGGAATCCCCGGTGGGTCGGTGACGAGTTGATATACCTTATCGTTATAACCAATCACTGTTTGCAGATGCTTCTGTGGATGGGGCAGGCCCGCGGCTTCAACCAGAGCATATGCCACCCCATTACTGTTGCGGAAGACCGGGTTGTCATTGATCTTGACCGTTTGCAGCCGCTCGATGAACTTTTCCATTTTAGTTGTATAGACTGTGCAGGGTTGGTCGTCGGCAACGATGGTAAGGATATCTCCTCGTTGGCGGGCAACATGCATATCGGTCATGGCCAGGGCCAGATCGGGAGCGGGGAGATAGTGTCCATCGTGCCGTCGGTTCTTCTCCTCGTAGGAGAAGGATTCGCCCCACAAGCGACCATAGGTGTCCCATAAGTCAAGGCATTCAAAAAAGTTCTCCACAATATTACCCTCCTTGCCAAGCGGATGCCCTTCAAACACCTGCAACGTCGTTTCAGGGTTGGCAGTGCAGCGGCTTTCGTGGTCGGGGAGTGGCCCACACTCATTCACCCATACATCGATATGATGATAGCCTGCATATACCTCCCAATAGGCAAGCGAAACCACACACTCGCCCGAGGGATCGACGTGTACCACAGGATTCGCATAGGCATACTGATAGGGATGCAACGAGTAGGGGGTTTTAGGGCATCCCGCAAAGGGATCCCGTGTGGTCAACGTCCCGCTGCCCGGATCATACCAGCGCGCCCGTAAATACACCAGCCCGCTGTCACCATCATCTTGCAGTTCGCCGGTGAA
>JAKSDJ010000134.1 GCA_022360155.1 Chloroflexales bacterium
GACCGCGCGCTCATTGGGATTGGCGGCAACATACACCTGATCCTCAAAGGTCGCAACGCCGGGAAATTTGGCGCCGTTCGAATTCGGGATAATGAATTTTGTCTCTAGTTTCGCTGAGTTTGACTGGGCGGTGCTGGCGGGAACTGTGACGAGCATCCCGAGGAAGCTTACGCAGCAGCCGACGATCAGCAAGGAACGTACCAATAGACGTACCATAGTTGTGTTTCCCCTATAGGTTAAGGCATCGACTGTGCTACAACCAGGTGAACCAGCCCATACCCTAACTAATCTATATAATCTTGCTAAGAGTCTATCCGAATAACCCTTTATGCTACAATTGTGCACCTTTGCAGAGCCATGAAAAATATCCGATTTCAGTGGTTCGGATAGGCTCTTAGCGCTCTGTCACCTGAATATTGTCGAACAGAATACCGCCCAGCGCGCGGGTGTACACCCCCGCCTGGCCCGCGGTCAGAGTCGAGTCAGTAGCTTCGAGCACCACTTCGCCATCCAGGGTCACCTGAATGGTCGACCCGACCACGCGCAGCGCCACGGTATACCACTGGTTCTTGCGGTGTCCTGGCTGGTCGAGCGCCGCCAGCGGCGTCGCCACCCCGTCCACCACCTTCTCCAGGAGCTGCTTGGGGGTGTCGGGGTAACTGTCGGCGATGATCGAGTAGCGGTAGAAGCTGTTCCCGTCGTACCGCGCCACCAGCCCAAACGTCCCATTCGACTGGTCGTGGACCTGGGCGGTGATTTCATAATCGGTCCAGTCCGCCTGACCGGTCACGGCGACGGTCTCTTGCAGACTGCGGGTGTTCAGCGTCGCAGTGCGTTGTTGCGCCAGGCGACCGTCTTCAATAGTCCAGACCGAGCGGCTGCTGGACGGGACCGCTTCGAGGTCGACCAGATCCCAGGCATCCAAGGTCTGGGGGGTGGCAAAGTCGGTCGCAAAAAGGAGGGTTGCGGCGAGGTTGGCCTGCTGAGCTGGAGCGGAGGCGACGGTTGGCGTGGGGGGGAAGTCGGGATACTGGAAAATCGGGGTGGGGAGGGATTCTTGCGCCTGGCCGCTGGCATTGAGGCTGAAGCCTGGGACGCTGCCGACGACGCCCAGCGCCACGACGCCCAGGGCGACGAGGATCACACTAACTGTGAGCGATGTGCGTTTCATGAAAGTTCCTTCCACGACTATAGCCGACCTTATTGGGTTGTAAAGCAATACATATTGCCGATGTTTCAGAAAGCCAGATTCCAAACAAAGCTCAATCAAGTATTTTACAACTCTAGTAAGGATGGCGATAAGGCGGTTGTGCCAGAATAAAGATTCATGCCTCGGCAATGTATGACGAGGCTTGCCGGAAACTCGGGTAACCCACAAACCAACACAAACCAGGGCCTTTACCTACTCCTACAACGAGACATGTCACTCTGAACCCTTCGGCTCTGCTCAGGGCTAGCGAAGTGAAGAATCTTCTTACGAACGGATGTGAGATCATTCGCGGAACCGGTCCTGAGCCCTTTGGCTTCGCTCAGGACCGGCTTCACGAATGGTTCAGGGTGACACCCGAAGCGGCATTCCAACGCGATGCGCTTGGAAGTCTCCTTGTAGTATTACATACGGTCTTGTCAACACATAATTGCCGATGCATACCAATCGAAGTTTGATAGTAGTAACCTGGCTTTGCCAGGAGGCTGTATTGGCATTGTACTGCCATAGATACGGTAAAGCTTACCACAGGATGCTATGCCCATCACATGAAAGTACTCAGGGTCATCGCATCTAAATCGAATCGACTGGTGATTATTAGCCTTATAATAGCAATATATGCCAATCATTATGGCAATAATCTTTGTAACATTCTGGGAGATGTAAAGTGTTTCATAAAAATGACAACAAAACTGTCATTTAATGTCAATTATCATGACACTTGTTGACACTTGGGAAACAATTATTTAGATGCAATAGCCCTGTAAAAGTACTGGTTTTGCAATGAAGGTGAGTGTTGTTGTGTGAGCCTGTTGACTGAAAGGCGCTCTCGCCAACAGGCTCTGTGCAATCAGCGTTGGACGAACGGCAGTTGCAGGGTTGGGAAGGTAACTTGGTCCACCGTGACCTCGGTCGTCAGGTAGCCGCCGGTCGGGTTGCCCGCGCCGTCGAGGAAGCGGACGTAGACGTAGTAGGTTCCCGTGCCCACGTCGCCCGTCAAGTTAGAGGCCAGGCTCCAATTCGCGAGGGTGAAACTGTTCCCCGCCCCGCGGGGGACAGCGAGTGCAGTCCAGGTCAGCGGGCTGTCTGAGGCGGTCGGGTTGGCGACCTGGGTGCGACTATTGGCGACCCAGACGCCCCAGAACTGACGGTTGCCGACCGGGTCACGATACATGTCATCGGTGACGTTGATGCCCTCGAAGGTCAGATTGGTCAAGATGGTCGCGTCGGGCTGGCTGGTGACGTTGAACGACCCAGCGGTAGTGGCATCCAGCACTGGCGGAGTTTTGTCATAGAAGAAAGTGCGGGGATAATCGAGCACATTGCCAGCCTTGTCGCGGATGCGGATCAGAATATCGACCTGACCCGGTTTGACATTCCCCGCATCGGGGAAGGGTACTATATTGGCGAAACGGTTGCTGGCCAGTGGGAAGGGGAGTCCCATTTCATTCGCATTCTTACCGATCGCAAAATCTTGCAGCCCGCTGCAGTCGGTATCGGCAATGATCTCTAAATAGAAGACCGTTGCGCGAGTATAGTCGGGGTCGCCGTGGCTGGCGCCAAGGTCGACTGCCAATCCGGCTTGGTTCGGGCTTGTCATCGGCGTAAACGTTCCCAATTTATCGGTGGTATATGGGTTGACCGCGCGATAGGAACCCTGGATGCCCAGGTCAAGCGTGGCTGCGTCGGACTTGGCTTCGGTTTCGGTGGCGTTGCC
>JAKSDJ010000599.1 GCA_022360155.1 Chloroflexales bacterium
CAACGCCGACCCATACGCCAACGCCAACACCGACCCATACGCCAACGCCAACGCCGACCCATACGCCAACGCCAACCAACACCACAACACCGACGCCAACCAACACCGCAACACCGACCCATACGCCAACGCCGACCCATACGCCGACGCCAACCAACACCACAACACCGACGCCAACCAACACCGCAACACCGACGCTTACACCGACGCTTACACCGACCGCGCCCCGCAGCGCGCGCAAGTTAATCAAGCCGATCCTCGAATGTGTCGAAGCCAATGGTGATGGAACTTTTACAGCCTTCTTCGGATATTCCAACGAAAACGACGACGACGTTACCATCCCTATTGGCGTCAATAATCGCTTCTCGCCAGAACCAAAAGACCGCGGGCAGCCAACGACCTTTCAACCTGGGCGGACTCCATTCTATCCTATAGCTTCATTCTCAGTTCTCTTCACAGCAGAGACCTTAGTTTGGACTCTCGATGGAAGTACGGCAACTGCAGACCAGGTAAATAACCGCTGTAATGCCACTCCGGCGCCAACCCGCACTGAAAACGAAAACGAAAATTCGCCAGATACAACGCCAACGCCATCGCCCCAACCCAATAGCTCAATCCCGCCAGATCCAGCCGAACCCATCGATTCGGCTACACCTTGACACAGCAAAACATATATTCCGCTTTGATCATCTACGCAGCCGACAGCAATGCGTTGCTCGGCTGCCTCCCTATTGTTATGTTGATCATCGTTCACATAGCGGCAACACAGATCTGGCGGCTATGTTGCTATAACAAGATCACAAATCAAATACAGTTAGGGCAAGCGCTGCACGTCCCAATATGTCAAGTTTATGCAACAACAGCCCAGCAAGGAAATCATTAAAAATGGGTAATTGCAATGCACAATTCGGTTATAATACCCACAGAGTACAGCCGGTGCAAAATACCATTGAAAAGTCGTAGCTTCTGCTATGGGTAGCGCGATGTCCCAAACAACTGCGACAAGTGATCAAGCCAGAACCATCCTCGGTCGTCCATCCCTCATTTTCTTCACTGAGCTCGACGGCTCATCCTTACAGGATATGCTCTCCGACGAAGGGCTGCTGGATGAGCTGGCCCAGCAGCAATACGGTATTGCGCTGGCAATGCTCGACTTGGGATCTGAACGCGCCGAAATCGTACGCCAACTGAATACGCGAGGGATTTGCACGATAGCATGGCTATTGTTACCGCCAACAGAAGGTTTCTGGTTCAACATCCAGAACTACCCCCAAGCAGTCGAGCAGTTCCGGGCGTTTTATGCCTGGGCTCAGCAGCATCAGTTGCAATTCGAGGCTGTTGGCCTTGATATCGAGCCGCCAGTCAGCGAGGTCTTACACATCCAACAATGGGGGCTGCGTGATATTGCACGCCGAACCTGGTTGGCGCGTGAAAATGTGCTATACCCAGCAGCTCGCGCCGCCTACAACGATCTGATCGCCGAAATCCACCAGGCCGGATACGAAGTACACACCTATCAATTACCGCTGCTTGCCGACGATCGGCGCATTGGAACCACACTTGTGCAACGCGCGCTCGACATTGTTGATCTCCCCGCCGATGTCGAGGTGCTCATGTGCTACAGTAGCATCCCTATCGAGGGCCTGGGCAATGACCTTGGCGGGGCGCTTATTGCCAGCTATGGACCATCGGCTGATAGCATCGGCATTGGAATTACCGGCAGCAGCGGTGCAAATGAAAGCACTTGTGAAGGGCTCCCTCCTCTCTCGTGGGAGGCGCTGGAGCGCGATATCTTGCTGGCGGCGCAACACACCGACACGATCTACATTTTCTCACTGGAGGGTTGTGTGGAACGCGGCCTGCTCACTCACCTGGCGAACCTGGATTGGGATCGAGAACCACGTCTACTCATCCAGCGACGCTTGCAGGTTGAGGGCTTCCGTCTTATCCTCTTCATTGTGCTGCTCTTAGCACGTTTTAGCCAAGCCTTCTTAGCCTGGGTCGGGTGGGGATTGGCCGCAATCTTGCTGCTGCGTGAAATCCGTCATTGGTGGACAAAACGAGCCCGCAGCCGCGAAAGCGACATGTAGCATGGGTCAAGGTTGCTTTACAAACTGCGTTTGTCATTGAACCGCCGCCATGCGTTCAAGCATCTGGAGATCGCCGGTAGGACTGCTCCAAAGTAGAATATCAGCCGTAAACCAACCACGAATTGGCGCAGATCTGAAGCTATTTGCGGCAATCCGCACCGAATCTATGAGCGCTATGGAAGACCTTTCAGGTCATAGAGAAGGCTTCCCCAAGCCTCTGTACAAGGCCCTTCTGGTCTTGTTCGAAAGGCAATGATCCTCAGAGCGCCCGAAGATATGTTCAAACAGACCGCAGATTAGTGCTAATATATAAGCAAGAACAGATACTGCTTTAGGGAGGATAGAGTGAAACTTTCTGCCGAAAAAGTCGAGCAGCTTGCAGCCAGGATTGTTGATGAACTGGCCGAGATAGATGGCGTCCTTTTCGAGGGTAATGACATTCAATTACGCCTGGCGGCAAAAGAAATCATGACCGACGAACTACTTGTCGAAGAAAAACTTGACGCTGAAATCCACAAAATGCTCCAGGCCTATAAATATGAAATTACTATGAATCGTATGAACTACGACGAGCTCTTTAGAAAGACGAAGCAGCGCTTGGTCACTGAACGCAAGTTGGTTTTGTAATCGATGAGCCTCTAACGAATTGTGACGATCAAAAATCGGTAATGAAAAATACGCTTGTCGTGACGCCTTCAGGCATTTGTGCCGCCATAAAACCGCCTAAAGACGGCGCGCTGCAGGCTACCCTGTTGATTGTCAAAATTCATTAGAGCTGCATGTTGGCAGACAAACCTATCGTGATTGTGAGCAACAAACGCATTGGCACGGCAGCGCGCTACTATCTCTGTGTGGGATTCCTCGCTTTATTGACCGCCTGTGGTTCCCCAACCGACACCGTTATACCTCCACCAAGCACAACCCGTCAGGAACAAACGGTCGATAACCTGACCATCAGCCTCGAAACATCAACCCAGCCCCGTGTCAATCAAAGCCAGCAGTTTCGGATCGTGCTCACCGATGATCAGGGGAATCCAATCGATAGAGCCGACGTATACCTTAATCTGGATATGCCGGCAATGCCGATGGGAACGAATCGGCCCGAGGCGCAACCAGAAGGCGAGGGTGTCTATCTTGTCGATGCGGTCTACACGATGAGCGGCGAGTGGACCATCACCGTTGTTGCCACGGTTGAAGAACAAGAATATCGTACGATATTCACCAAACAGGTCCAAGAGTGACACGATGAGAGTGTGACCAGCGACGGGTCATGCCGGATACACTGGCGATACGCCTAACCTTCCAGCATGCTCCGCAAATGCTTGGCTGGTCGCGCTTATATAATGAGATCAGGAGGTTTGGACATGGCCCAGGGTGTGCTCAGTTATAACGACCATTTACGATATTTTGCGCGCAGATTGCTCTTTCTGGCGCTGATCGGGTTGATCTTCGCGGGATGTGGCCGTGTGGCCGGCCCCAACGCAGCGGCGCCGGCGGATGAGACGAACTCAGGTTCCTCGTCAACGTCGGCTGATGAAACCTTCATTCCCATTCTGGCCGCCTCGGAGCTGAGCGTCGGCGTCAACCGGCTACCGCTGGGCATCCTGCGCAATGGCGCCCCACTGAATGATCCCGACCTGACTCTGCACCTTCGATACTCCTACCTCGACGGAACGGACCAAACCGCCGTGCAGGGCGAAACCGACGCGGTATATCGCGGCGAGGGGTTGCCCGTGGGTCTTTATGTCGCCTATGCCACGCTAGACAAGCCAGGGGGTTGGAGCCTCGAAGTGGAGATACCCCGCCCTGACGGCGAGTCACAAACCAAACGCATTCGGCTGGACGTGATTGAGCAATCGCGCATACCAAATGTCGGCAGCCCAGCTATACCCAGCAAGAATCTCACCATCAACGATGTTCCTGATATCGGGCAAATCTCGACTGATACCCGGCCCGATCCCGATCTGTATAAGTTAAACGTCGCCGACGCGATTGCCGCTAACAAACCTTTTCTGGTCGCCTTTTCGACGCCGGGGTACTGCCGAACAGCGGTATGCGGCCCAAATCTACAGGTAATCAAGCAGCTCAAGGATGATTTTCAGGGGCAGGTAAACTTCATCCATGTCGAAGTGTATCCCTACCCCTTTAGCGAGTCAGTCCAGCAACAGCGCCATGTTCCGGCAATGAGCGCGTGGAATCTTGTTACCGAGCCGTGGACCTTTCTCGTTGACGGAAATGGCATCATCCAAGCGCGCTACGAGGGCGGAATCACCTTTACAGAACTGGAACCGGCTCTGAGGCAACTAGCGGCAGGCGAGCCGGTTACTCCACAAACCTAATTGGCAACGATACACCTGGGTGCTCCTCGGACAGCAACCTGCGCTGCTGATACAACGGCGAACGACTGGCTTCTTCCAGCGTAAGCACCGGTGTGACGCAGGTGTCAGCCTCGGCACATACCTGCGTCCAATACTCCAGTGAGCGGGTTGCGATAATCTGGGCGACGGTCTCTTGGATCATTGGCTGAGCCGTTGGTGCATACTGCAGTGCAATCAGATCGGGACGTTCGATGATGGTGCAAAAGTTGGCCCAGAAGCGTGGTTCGAGGGCGGCAACGGCCAGATAACGCTTGTCAGCAGTGCGGTAGAGATTGTAGCAAGCCAGCGCACCCGACAACATATTCTTCTGTGCCGTTTGCCCAGCGTCACCGCCACGCTGTACTGCAAGCCACGGGGCCATCAACCAGAATGCGCTATCGCTAATCGCTATATCCAGCGTAGATCCCTTGCCGCTGCGATTGCGTTCATACAACGCGACAAGAATTGCGGTGACCGCAGTCAAGCCGCTCACCATATCGGCGATCTGCGTCCCCGGCAGCGCCGGTACGCCTCCAACCGTTGTTAGGGCGAGCAATCCAGATAGAGACACATAGTTGAGGTCGTGGCCGGCCGTCTGCTGTTGCGGGCCGGTAGCGCCATAGCCGGAAAGCGCGCAGTAGATTAGTCGTGGATTGATGGCCTGCAACTGCTCTGCACCGACACTCAAGCGGGTCAGTACGCCAGGCCGAAACCCATCGAGCAGGATATCCGCCTCCTGAGCCAAATCGCGCAGCTTTGCGGCTCCTTCTGTCGTTTTGAGATCAAGCTCGACAAACTCCTTATCTCGATTGAAAGCCAGGAACATTGGATTGACGCCATCCGCAGTGCGCGGCCCCATATGACGCATTGGGTCGCCGCCTGGGCGCTCGACTTTGATCACGGTTGCGCCAAGATCAGCGAGGATCTGGGTACAGACTGGACCAGGAATGTATGCAGCCACTTCGATCACCCGGATATCGCTCAATATGCGGTCTGAATTCATAGCCTC
>JAKSDJ010000240.1 GCA_022360155.1 Chloroflexales bacterium
AACGCGCCGGGGACGGTTTTGGCTGATAATATGCGGGTTTTGGCAGCCAGATAAGAAAACGCTGACCACGGTCGGATCACGCGGAGCGCTTTGTATGGAGCGGCTTTACCTTTTGAAGCGCTGGACGAGCGCCGTTGTAAAGAAGCCCAGCGCCTCGACTCGCAGCACAATGCACAGCCCGCTGTAGACAACCATACCAACACCACCGGCGAGCGCAGTCTGCACGATAAGCGGCAAGCCGGCAGTAACCGCCAAGAGCGCATAGACCGCCAGCGCCATCAGCGCGCTCGCCAGAACCGCCTTGAGCAGCGCCTCGCCCAGGCGCTGGCCGTGCAGCGGTATCACCTGCCGGGTCAGCCAGAACATCAGCAGTGCGTGGCCAATCCACTGTACTGAGTTCCCAATAACCAGCGCAAGAAATTCAAGCTGGGTGAACCAGAGCAAGGGCAGCGCCGCCAGCAGATAGAAACCAATCGCAGCGCCCTGCACCAAATTAGGCGTCAAGGTATTCTTCCGCGCATAGAACGCGAAGATCAGCACCTGGTCGATTGCAGCAGCAGGAAGTCCCGGCAGATAGAGTAGCAACGCTAGGGCAGTCACTGCGGTATCCTGCACCCCAAACTCGCCGCGCTCCAAGAGCAGGGCGACCGCAGGCTGGGTAAGCACCGCCAGCCCAGCTGTGGCAGGGGCGACTAGTAGCAACACTATCTTGAGCCCCATGCCCAGCGTCCGCTGAAACGCCTCTTCGTCGGCGCCGGCGCTCTGCCGCGAGAGGGTGGGCAGAATCGCCAGCGAAACCGCCGCAGCAATCAGGCCGAGCGGGAACTGAACGAACGTCGTCGCGTAGCGCATGGTCGCGGGGGCGCCCGTAAAACCAGAGGCCAGCCAACGGTCGATGGTAGCGCCGACAATCGAGAAGGTCACCCCCAGCGCGACCGGTGCATAGAGCTTCAGAATGCGCCGCACTGCTGGGTGATGGATATTGAAGCCAGCGTGGTATTGCAGCCCGCGCAGCCCCCAGATTTGCAGCAACACCTGCCCGAACGCGCCAATCAGCGCGCCGGTTGTCAGGCTAACAACATCGAGTTGGTCGTGGAACAGCAGAACGCCAATGATGATGCCGGCATTGAAGGTTGCGACCGCAAAGGCCGGAAAGAGGAAGATCCGCCGCGCGTGCAGCACAGCGGTGATCAGCCCGGAGACCCCCATCAGCAGCACGACGGGCAACAGCAAACGCACCAACTCGCTGGTCAAGGGGCGCAACTCCGGGTCGCGGACGAACAGCGTGACGAGGAACGGCGTTTGCCAGGCGATCAGCGCGATGAGGACAACCAGGGCGGTCATGATCAGATTGAACACGCCCGAGACGATGCGCCAGAACTCGTCCGGATCGCCGTCCGCATATTCGCTGAAAACTGGAACCAGCGCAGCGCTGACTACACCGTTGATCAGCAGGTCATAGATATGGCTAGGGACGGTCCAGGCTAGTGTGAAGGCATTGACGCCGGGTGAATCGCGCCCAAAGAAGGCAGCAGTCACCACCTCGCGTCCCAGGCCAAGGATGCGGCTGGCAATGTTGCCCAGCGCGATGAGCAGTGCGGCGATGGTGACGCTCTGGGCGACAGAACGATTCGAAGGAGCGGAGTCGGTCGCCATCGCGCGCTATAAGGTGTTGCAGGGCGGCTTCACTTGCCACCGGCTGAGGAAACCGATTCGCCGGTGAACTGGCCAACGATCCGGGTCAGCTCGCGCTGCTTGACCGCAAAGGTTGCCGGCGGCTTTAAGTCGACTATCGCCGACGAATCGATAGCATAGCGACGCACATCGGCGAGATCCAGGCCACGCCCCCAATTTGCTATCTCGATCATCATCCAGCGCGGGATGTCGGTGCGCACATAGTCACGCAGCGCGCCGGTGTAATCGTCCAGACTGGTCAGTTGTTGGAGCAAACCCTGCTTCCGTACTTCGTCGAAGATTGCCATCAGGACCAACTGCTGGCGCTGGTTGCGGCCAAAGTCGCTGTCGGCGTGGCGCGTGCGAACATACATAAGCGCTCGTTCGCTGTCCATACGCTGGACGCCTTTTCGAAACCGCACTTCGATTGTGCGGTAGTCGTCGGTTGGGTAGTCCGGATCATGGATCGCCTCGGGTACATCAATGGTAATCCCGCCCAGCCGATCGATGAAATGCTCGAACCCCTGAAAATTGACCATCACAAAGTAGTCGATCTTGAACCCCAGGAGTTGGCCAACCGTCGCTTCGGCAAGAGCGCCGCCGCCGCCAGGACCAAATGTGCGCTCGCCCAATCCATAAGCCGCATTGATCCGGCCCGAGCCAGAGTCATTGGCATAGGGCACCCAAAGATCACGCGGCAGCGAAAGCATGCTCGCCCGCCCCTTGGTACGGTCGAGCCGAACCAGAATCATCGCGTCGGTACGGGTCGGCTCATCATCGGTGGGGCGAGCATCTGTGCCGAGTAAGAGGATATGGATCTGGTCAGGGACTGGTTGCGTAGAGTCTTCACGCTCCGGCGCAAGAACTTGCTCGTGCGAAGGTAACGCATCGGTTAAAGCCGGGGTCGATTTCGCAGGGTTGGACGGAAGATCGGCTGAGGCGCTTGGCTGCGCGGACGGGACAGCAATGAGATCCTGTATTGTGCTCGAAGGATCGGAATGTGTCATACCGACATTGGGCGATGGAAGGGTCACAGAGTCAACAATCATCGCATCAATGTCGTCCAGGGCCTGCCGCCACTCCAAGGCAAGTTGTAAGAAAAGGGCTATGCTCAGCAGGCCGCCGATAAGAAGGACGCCACGGATAAGGCGTCGTTTGAGAAATGGCATACCTCCCACACTCCAGAGCTAGTCAGACGTTTGTCTTATTCTTTTACAAAGATACGGTGCATACGCGCTTTACCGTATTGCGCCCCAACAAAGCGGATGGCTTTAGAAAGAGACAGGGCGCGATCTCGG
>JAKSDJ010000607.1 GCA_022360155.1 Chloroflexales bacterium
ATCAATCGATGTCGCAACCCAACGGCGATCTCGCACGCCGCTAACGGTTGGCCTGTATGCGCGGGCTTGGCATTGGTCGACTCAACGCCCGCGCGCCATCACGTGGTAGTAGCCGTCACCCTCCGCCGTATGGATGATGCTAAACTGCGCCTGATCGAACCAGGTATGCACCTGGGTGAGCGGCGGATAGTAGTGGTAGTCGCCATCCTGGACGACCTCGCCCGCGACAAGCGGCAAGCCTTGGCGCCGCCCGCGCTGGAAGGCTTCGCGCAGGAGGTCGGGCGTCTCCAACTCCATCGTCAGGTACAGCCAACCCGCGGGGCGCAGCGCGCGCTGAATATTGTGGAGTACCGGCGGCCAATCTTCGGGGCAGACATTCTCCATCGCGTCGATGCAGATGATCCCGCCATAACGCTGGTGATCATCCAGCTCCTGCAAGCCGACTTTGCGGACCGGCGTCGCTGGGTGTTTGGCTTGGGCAATCGTGAGCATATGCTGCGATTGATCGATCCCCTCGACCTGCCGCCCGGTCGACACGATCAACGGCCAATACTTCCCCGTTCCACAGGCCGCATCCAGGATCAGCGCGTTTGCGGGGCAGGCCGCCAGGAAGCGCTCCAGCATCGCCCGGTGCGTGGGATTGATGTATGCTCCCCACTCGGCATCATAGATCAGCGCAAAGATCGTATCCATCCGCTCTTCGTGGATGCGCCGGCGCTCACGGAGCCATGCACTCCGCTCGGTTGTCATAGCGTTCCCCTTCCATGCCGCGTAGAGCGGCGGTCGCTCGCGGCTGGTGGATGCCGCTCCGCATCAGCGGCCTATCCTAGCGCCACCGGTCGCGTACGTCAAGCGGTACAGAGGGAGGAAGCCTATTCTGGACTCCACGGATGCCAGACCACTGTGTGGATGTCGTATTGGCCAGATTCACCTGATTGGGCGGCTTCGACGGTCTCGAAAGATCTGTCGTTTTCTACTTCCCACGTGGTGTTGCAGGAAAAGCGGTAGATCGCCCCCGAGTCCGCGTGGCGGCAAATCGCGAGGCCATAGATTGGGATGGCGCCGGAGCGGTTGGTGCAGGGTATTACGAAAAACGGGGGTGGCTCTGACTATGGCCACAGAATAACATCCGCTCCATCCAGGCTGGCAGGTGGTTTCATAGGATTCATCAGCGAGTCGCAGAATCGCTTTCGGCGACGGCGTTCGCTTCACTTTGTCCGCGTCCCCGCGCCAGCGCGGACAGAAACAACTGGACAGCGCTGTATTCGGCCAACAAGTCGGTCTGTTCCACCTCTGGCGGCGGCACGTCCAGCCCAGGCAGAGCCAGCACCCACTCACTGCGCAAGTTGAGCCGTTCGCGCGATGTGACCAGCACCCGCAAAAGAGGCGCAACGGTCAGCATGTCCTGCAAGAACTCGCCGGCCTGGGGCAGCAGGTGTTCCATGTTGTCGAGCACAAGCAAGAGGGAACGGCCGCGCAGGAAGTTGCGCAACTGCTGGCGCGGATCGTCCTGGGCATCGAAGCTAAGTTGCACCGCCTGGGCGATAATCGGCACGAGCGAGTCGTCCGTATCGGTCGTTTCCAGCGCCACGAAGCAAACTGGTTCCCCCGTCGCTTCGTGGTAATCCTGCGCTGCCTGAATGGCCAGCCAGGTCTTGCCCATGCCGCCCGCGCCGAACAGAGTGACCAACTGCACAGACTGGCGGGCGAGCAATTCAGCCAGTTGGGCTCGCTCTTTCTGGCGGCCAACGAATGTCGTCGGGGCATGGGGGAGCAGTGGCGCGGATTGGGGCTGGCTAGCCGGGAGCGGTTGTTCATCTACCGGCGTGGTTTCAGCGGTGCGTGTCTGCGCCGCCTGTTGCACCTCCTGCTCTTGGAGCCGTTGAGCAAGCAAATCGAGCGCATAGCGCTGGTCGTTGAAGTATCCGCTTTCGGAAATACCCAGTTCTTCCCGGATCGTCTGCGCGGCGCGTTGATCCACAAACTGCGCCTGCAGAATCAGGTAACTGCGCCACTGGCGCTTGCTGTAGTCGGGGGTGGGATCATCGGGCGGCTTGAGGGCGGCGATTTGGGCGCGGAGCAGGTGGCGCAGGGCCATCCCGCGTCCGGTGGAGGAGTCGGCGTATCCTTGCTGTTGGCGCAGGGCCGTGACGGATGGCAAACTCGCGAGCGGCAGTTGACCTAATTCAGACGCACTGTGCCAATGTTTCAACGCTTGTCGTACTTCCTGCCGTGTCACTGTAAATAGCGTCACTGCTATCGTTCTTTCCTACAGTTATGCTCCTGGAGAAAATTCGTGAAAGGAAAGTGCGAGGTGAGCAGAGGTATCAGGTGTCAAATAATCGTTTTTCTGCTTTCTTATTGCATCCCTCTTGCAGTTTTCGTGCAGTTTTTCTGGCGTTTGCTCGGCTAGAGTCGTTTATACTACAAGTAGTTTTAGGCAATTTCCTAAAGCTACATCGTCTCGAAGGTGATGCGATTATACCATAGGAGGTTCCGCATGACGGCCAGAAGTCAAGTTGCGCGAGTGGGGCGAGGGGTTTTTGTATTCGCTGCATTAGTGGGCGCATTGCTCTTGCTGTTACAGCCTATCAACGCGGCTGTGGCCGCCCCGCCCGCCCGCACCGTCTTTGTCCATTTGTTCGAGTGGAAGTGGAGCGATGTTGCTCTGGAGTGTGAAAAGTTCCTCGGTCCCAAGGGTTTTTCCGCTGTACAAGTTTCGCCGCCGAACGAACACATTGACCATCGCTCGCCCAATATCTCGTATCCATACGCTTGGTGGGCGCGCTACCAACCCGTCGCCTACGACCTCACCAGTCGCAGCGGCTCCCTGAACGAATTCAAAAACATGGTTCAGCGCTGTAACGCTGTGGGTGTCGACATTTACGTGGATGCGGTCATCAACCACATGGCCGATCAGACCGGTGTGGGCGTTGCCGGTTCTACGTTCAATCGCGCCAGCCTGAGCTACCCCGCCTTCTCGGCCCAGGATTTTCACGGCGCCTGCGTCATCCAAGACAGCGACTATCAGTGGAGCGACGATAGCGGGGTGCGCCAGCAGCGAGCGAACAATATTCGCAACTGCCAACTTGCGGGCTTGCCCGACCTGAACACGGGCAAAGAGTATGTGCGCCAAACGATCGCCAACTATCTGCAAGGCTTGGTCGACATGGGCGTGAAAGGCTTCCGTATTGACGCGGCCAAGCATATGCATCCAGCCGATATCGATAATATCCTCGACCGGGTGCGGGGTAATTTCTACGTCTTCCAGGAAGTGATCGACCCCGGTTATCAGCCCGTCAGCGCCAATGAATACACCTATATCGCCGACGTAACCGAGTTCAAATACAGCCAGCAAATTGGGCAGACATTCAACACCGGCAATCTGGCCTGGTTGAGCAATTTCGGGGAGGCCTGGGGCTTTTTGCCTGGCGAAGCGGCGGTGGTCTTCGTCGACAACCACGACAACCAGCGCGGGCATGGCATGGCCGCCGAAGTGACCCATCGCAGCGGCACACTCTACGATTTGACCAACGTCTACATGCTGGCCTGGCCCTACGGCTACCCGAAAGTCATGTCCAGCTACGAATGGGGCGGTGTGGACGATAGCCGCGGCCCGCCGCACGACGGCAACGGCAACACGACCCGCGTCCACAATAGCAACGGCGCGCTCAACTGTTTCGGTGACGCCTGGAAATGTGAGCACCGCTGGCGGCCGATCACCAATATGGTCGCCTTCCGCAATCACGCCGTCGCTGCCGGTGCGTACAACATCACCAACTGGTGGGACAACGGCAACGATCAAATCGCCTTTACACGCGGTGGGTCGAGCGGCGGTGTAGGCTTCGTGGTGATCAACCGCGAGGGGGGCGCGATCAACCGCAGCTTCCAAACCGGCATGGCGCCGGGCACATATTGCAACATCATCGCGGCTGATTTCGATGAAGCGACGGGCGCCTGTTCCGGCCAGACTATCAGCGTTGGCAGCGACGGCTGGGCGACGCTGAGTGTGGGCGGCATGTCAGCGGTGGCTATTCATGTCGGCGCGAAGCTGGACGCGACAAACAATTGCTCGGCCCAGATGTATCTGCGCGGCACGAACAACGGTTGGGGTTCCACCAACATGTCGCTGGCCAATGCGCAGTCTTGCCAATGGAAGGTCACCGCAACGTTTGGCAGCGCCAGCAACGAGCGCTTCAAGTTTGACACGTTTGGCGATTGGTCGGTGAACTACGGCGACAACAACAACGATGGCTTTGTAGAGCAGTCGGGCGCGGATATCGCCATCACGCAGGGCAGCGGCAGCTACACGATTACATTCACGGAAAGCAACGGCGCGTATAGCGTCAAGAAGCATTAGGTAAAGCCCATACCTTGCAAATCACACCCGGCAGACTAGCGCAAGGCTGCTCAAAGCGTCTATGCAAGACCTGTTGGGTGTGGTATGCACGACTCAGACAACTTGCGAATAGTACTACAACGAGGCTTCATTCTGCACCGCATCGGAACAGGACTTGTCGATGTCACCCTGAGCGCAGCGAAGGGTCTTGCACCCTTGGGCAAGGAGATTCTTCACTTCGCCAGTCCTCAGTAGAGCCGAAGGGTTCAGAATGACATGTCTCGTTGTAGTAATAGGCGCCAAACACTGAGGCGCCTGCGTGGTTATGAGGCTTTCTCCTGCACCGCAGACAGAACATACTCTATCAAACGCTTTGCGTCTTGCTGGTCGATCAGGCTGTTTTCAGTACAGGCGCCACGATAGGCGGCGAGCGCCATCCGTATCAGCGGATGGAATTCAGCGGGAAGTGCGCCCAATGCCCACACCGCGCCTTCATCTTTCGAAGCGATGCACCGTTCCCGTAAATAGGCGTACACGCGACAACTATTGAGTATGCCATACACGGCGATCTGGGCCAATCGTTCCCGCGCCCATTTAAGGTCTGCCACAATGGAGGCCAGATAGTCGTGATGCGGCACATCGGGAAACACCTGTTCAATCGGTTCGCCCCACAAACACATCCCTCGATGTTTGGTCACCATTATATGAGCCGCCAGGTCTGGATCGGTGTGCGGCTGCTCGTCCCAGCGCCGCCAGGCGTCACTCGCTAGGTCTGTGGCATACCGCTCCCGCCAATCTTCACCGTAATGCAAGTCATAGGGTGTCGGATAGCGCCAGGGCAGCACATCTTCTTGACGAAGAAAGCTGATCTCAAGGTCATGGGGCGCGCCAGAAATGGACAAGAGACATTCGACCAGGGTTTTCTTTGTGTATAATGGGATCGTACGCTCGGTCAGCACCAGCAGATCGATGTCGCTCGTACGAGGGTTGAAGCATCCCAGCGCCAGCGAGCCGTGAAGATACACACCACGCAGATTACCGTCCAGTTGTCTCACGCATTCATCAAGGAGACGCCGGAGCTGCTGGTTTGGCGCATCTGGGAAACTCGTCCATCCAACAGTGCTCAAGATCATACCTCCGTGAATTCCTGTTCTGTGTTTTCCGAGATCACTGTTTCCAAGGTCATCGCTACTCCTATAAGTACACTCTAACCCAAGCGCCCAGTCGATCAGGCGGAGTTGCTGTGAGTCTGCAATTGTCTGTGACGAATGTGCTCTATTTGTGTCCATACGGTTGCGTCTGCTCCTGCTGTTGGCCCAGTATCAATGAACGAGCGATAGACGGTAGCGTATTTCGTGCAACGTGATGCCATTGGGCCGCTCGTCCACTTTGGTTCCGCCATCGGGACGAAACCCGGCTCGTTCATAAAACCGAATAGCTCGCTGATTTCCGCGTAAGACCCAAAGCGTTGCCGCCGCAAAGGCTTGGTTGCGGAGCATATCGATTGCAGGATGGAGTAGCGCTACTCCATATCCCTTGTCCCACCTGCTTGGATCTACATACAGCGCATAGATCTCGCCTATCTGGTCGTGGTCTACATCCGAATCACGACTGGCGCCAAAGGAAACAAGTCCCATAATCTGCGAGTCTTCCTCGTACACCCAAACATTACCGACAACTTGGGTTATAGTCCTTTCCCACGATTGTGTACGGCGTTCCACCGACAGGGCTTGAAGAAACTTGTTGGGCAGCAGCGCATGATATGCCGCCTGCCACGTGGAGACATGAACGGTTGCGATCATCTCCGCATCCGATATACGTGCTCTGCGAACAGGCATCCCAACCAGTTCCCTTTCGTTGGTGTTTCAGCATATGCTGCGCAACTATAACATATGATGGGTATTAGTACTACAACGAGCCATGTCATGCTGCACGACGTGACGAATCTCCTGGGAAGCGGGTGCGAGACCCTGCGCAGCGCCGGCCCTGAGCGTAGCCGAAGGGCTCAGGATGCCATGGTCGACGGCGTTCCAACGAGGTGTGTCTGGCAGTCTCGTTGTAGTATTAGGACCAATACTTGTCGGATAAGTGCGATGGAAGACCTTTAAGGTCTTGGGGAAGGCGCCCGAAAGCATCGATCCAAGACCTTTTTGAAAAGTATTGGTGTTAGGTCACAAGGCGTATCTGTCGTCGAGATCACCAAGAAATTGAGGTTGAGCTTCTCTGTCGCCATCCGCGAACTAATCTTCGGTGCGATGCGGTTTCAATCACTGGACGATCTGAGCGCTGACCAAGTCACCCCGTTTAACCTGTGCGTCTCTTCAGCGCTGCTGCCTGATCCTTCTCCAACTTGTTGAGTAGGCGCATGCTCTACTGCTTGTAACGCCCACTGCTTCCACAGAAACCAGCCGATAATAACCGCGTAGTAGGCCAGCAACAGCCAGAGCGGGAACGGCGGCAATTGCACCGCCGCAAAGGGCAGGCGAGCCAGCAACAAGGCGCCTTCGGCTATCCAGCTTAGCGGCGCCCAGACGCCGAGCGCTATCCACTGGCCCAGCGGGAGCCAGATCAGGCCGCATAGCAACGCGGCAGTGCCCAGGAACATGGCATAGGGAACGACCGGAACAATCAGAATATTCGCCAGTGGTGCAACGATAGACAAATTTCCAAAATGAAACAAGATGATCGGCAGGGCCAGAATCTGCGCAGCCAGGGTTGCGGTTAGGGCCTCGGTCGCCCAGCCGAGCGCTGGCCGGCGCAACGGCGGGCAACGCTGGAGCCACTGCTCGACCGGCTTGCCGAAAGCAAACAGGCTGGCCGTGGCCAAGACCGATAACTGAAACCCAAGATCCCACAAACTCTGCGGATCGTAGATACTCAAGCCCCAGCATGCGGCGAACAAAAGCGTCCATGGCTCGCTCTGTCGCTCGGTTGTGTTAGCCAAGACCACCAGGCTCGCCATCACCGCGGCGCGCAACACCCCCGGCGCTGCACCAACGAAGAGCGCATAGGTCCACATCACGGCTAGTGAGCAGCCGAAGGCTACACCGCGCCGCAAACGCAGTCGTGTCGCAAGGCTGGAGAGGATCGACGCCACGATGGTGAAGTTCCAGCCGGACACGACAAGGATGTGGCTAGTGCCGGTTGCTGAGAATGCAGTCATAACCTCGTCGGGAACCGACGATTGGAGGCCAAGGAGGATGCCGATGGCGAGCGAAGCGTGGGGTTCGGGCAGCTCGCGTAGCAGAATGGTCTTGCAATAATCGCGGAACGAAAGCAGCGATTTCAGCAAAGGGTTGCCGCCTTCGCCAGGGAGTACCTGGACCAACGGCTTCTTCATCAGTGCGAAAATGCCTTTGCGCGCCAGGTATGCGCGGTAGTCGAATTCTCCCATTCGTTCGGCGGCGCGAGGTTGCTGCAGTTTCCCGCTTAAACTTAACTGTTGCCCATAGTGATACTGCGGGTAGGGCGGCAGCTTGACCAACACCAACCCTTCGACCTGCCGGACCTCTCCTTGGATCAGGGCGAACTGGGTTTGCACAATCACCTGCTGACCTTCCTCAGTCCGTTTGGGGTCAGCGGTGATCATTCCCTGAAGCGTCAGGTCGCCCTGCCCAATCAATAGCCAAACACTATGCGGCGTGCTTGGGATCTGGGCAGCCTGGTAACGCAGCCCGCCTAGAGCAGCGCAGAGCAAGACAAGACCCAAGAGCCGCACCCAGCGTGTGCGCCAAGCGGCGGCGCTGAGAAGGAAACCGGCGAGGGCGGCGCTGACAAGCGGCCTGCTGGTGATGGCCAGTATGTCTGTGGCAACGATACCGCTTATCCAAGCAATTGCAAGTAAGACGAGGATCACGGTTGGCTTCTCCTGGCATAAAGAAGATGTTCGTAGTGAGTTGTGAACATCAGCGGCCTACCGGCCTTGGTCTTTGCGTGGGCTGCGATCCGCGCGAAGATTCTGACAAATTTTTCATTATTACCTATACCGCTCTTGTCGCTTACTTGTTACGGTAGTAAACCTTGGATGGAGCAACTCGTGAGGGCGAGAATTGCCTAGGCAATTGAGCCGTTTGCGCTGTCATTACTACCGCAACAAAATAGGCAGTCTTGCCGTTGTGTGCAGTAGAGCCATGGCATACTATGAGCGTAATCATTTATCCCATAGATTATCGCATCGGGACGCCAGAATATCGGCCATATATGTTTCACTAGGAGGCGCAATCGCACGAAGCCTCGTAGCGCCTGGTTCGCTGTTCCTTCGTGCTGCCCTTGACTGGCTCATAACTGATTTCGTAACCTATGTAGTTCAAAAGATCCGAATTGCTTTTGCATCGAGGCGTATAGCTTTTGAAAGGAGGGAGGATGGTTCGATTCTTCAAGGCGAGATAGTGTCTGCACAAGTTTCATCAAGGAGGATGCCCTATGCGCAGCGTACCGAAGCACTTCTGGGTTATTGTGTGTGTGTTGCTATTAGCCGCTTGCGGCGGCGCACCGGCTGACAACAGCGCCACTGCACCGGATACCTCATCATCCGACTCTGCTCCCCAAACAGATGACGCGGTCACCTTAGGAATTGCATTAGTCGATTACACAGATGAACACAAAACCTGGCTCGAACAAGAGATCATCCCCGCATTTCAGCAGTCGCACCCAAATGCCGCCGTCGAGCCGGTGTACCTCAACTGGAGTACGCTGAACGAGACCTATGCCGGCTACTTTGCCGCCAGCGACGGGCCGGACATCCTCAACTTGGGCTCGGAATTTGCGCCCGAATATGGCGATCGTTTGCTCCCGCTAAACAGTTATCTGCAAAGCTGGCCGGATCTGGAGCAATATCTCCCCGCAACGCTGGAGGCAACAACCTGGCAGGGCGAATTGCGCGGCTTACCGTGGCTGGTGATGCCCCGCACCTACATGTGTCGCTCCGATCTGCTGGAAGAGGGCGGCATCAACGCTGTTCCGCAGACTTTTGACGAAGCGATTGCCCAAGCCGCAGCGACGACTATCATCAATGACAGCAAGCTAGAGCGGGCTGGAATCTGGACGATTGGCGCCGACCTGCAAGATTGGCAGGAGTATATCCAGTTTATCTGGGCCGCAGGCGGCACGCTCTATAACGCTGACGGCGCGCCGGCCTTCGACTCGAACCAGTCGAAGCGCGCGCTGCAATTCATGTATGATCGCCGCCGCGCCGTATTGCCGAACGAAACGACCGCGATGTTGGGCGAGGCGCAAGGCTCGCGGCTTGCGACGGGCGAGGCGGCCTGCATGTGGTCGAATGCGTGGGGTGCGCCGCTGCTGGACGATGCTGTTTGGAATGATATTGTCATCGCACCGTCGCCGTACCCGGAGGGCGGACAGCCGGTGGTCCAGGTTTTTACTGATTGGTTAGGCGTCCCGCAATACACCAAGAACCCGGATCTGGCGGTCGAATTTCTGCAAATGCTCGGCAGCCAGGAGAATCAGGCCAAGTACAACGAGATCTTTGGCTCATTCTCGCCGCGTAAAGATGCAACGATCGACAACCCGGTGATGCAGAAGCAAGCCGAGATGATGGCGGAGTACGGTCGCGCCTTCTCAGACGTGCGCTCCGCCGCCAAGCTTTCCGAGATCCTGCAAGCCGAGTTGCCGCTCTACTTCCAGGACATTCAAGATCTCGACACAACCGTGCAGAATATTCAGGATCGCTATACCCAGGCGCTTAAGGACGACGGCAAGCTGTAGATTGTACATTGCAAGGGTTAGGGACTAGCATGTACACAATTCGCCCCTAACCCTCAATCCTCGATAGCGGAGGTTACGACGATGGGACCAGCTACACAAGCCCTTGCCTGGTCCGCAGGTACGATCATCTTCATTGTGCTTGCCAGCATGGCAATTGGTTGGTTGGCAAGCCAGATCGCGCGGATCTGCGGGAAGAACCGCGCCGATCAGGCGAGCACATTTGCGGGTTACGCTTTTGCCTCACCCTGGATCGTTGGGTTCGTGTTGCTCGTGGCGGGGCCGGCCATCATTTCATTTTATTGGAGCTTTACGAAATATAGCCTGCCAAACCCGCCCGAGTGGGTCGGTGCGGGCAACTACCAACGACTGCTTGGCGATAGCGCCTTCCACGTCTCGCTAATGAATTCGCTGTACATGACCGTCTTCAGTGTTCCGGCCCAACTGTTCAGCGCGCTTGCGCTAGCGCTGCTGCTGAACAAACCGCTGCGCGGCGGGCGCGCCTTTCGTATGGTGTTCTACCTGCCGGTCATCCTCGCCGGGAATGCCGCGATGCTGCTGACGTGGCGGCTGATGCTCAACCCGAATAATGGCGTCGTCAACACCATACTTGGCTTCCTAAGCGATACATTTCCGCCGTTCAACTGGCTGATGCGTCTCGGCATCTATATCACTGAGTCGAGCAATGCAGCTTTTATTGCTCTGCAACGCGGTACGCTCGTCCCGCTGTTCAATGTTATCGATGCCGGCTTCCCTGGCCCTGATCGACTGCCGTTGTGGTACCAAAGCCCGCTGTGGTCCAAACCATCGCTGGTGCTGATTGCGGCCTGGAGCGCCGGGACGATGATGGTGGTGTACCTGGCTGCGCTGAAGAGCGTACCCCCGCAGCTCTACGAGGCGGCGGAACTTGATGGCGCGAGTGATTGGCAGCGGTTGCGCTACATCACATTGCCCTTGATCACGCCTGCAACGTTCTACAATCTCATTATCGGCATGATCGCGACTCTCCAGATTTTCGAGCAGTCGTACATCTTGACCCGCGACGGTGGCCCAGCCCAGTCAACATATTTCGTGGCGTATTATCTGTGGCGCGCAACATTTCGCTTCAACGAGGTCGGTTATGGCGCGGCGATGTCGTGGCTACTCCTGCTGATCATCCTGATCTTGACGTTAGGCCAATTTCTGATGGCGAATCGCTGGGTCTACTACGAAACGAAGTGATGTTTGGAATGCGGAGATGCTGCGCTCTGGGATGCGTCGCCATTGTTCTAAGGTTGCTTTACCGGTGTAGGTGCGGTACGAACTATATGTCAAGCCCCTTAGCAAGAGACGGCTAGCGCGGCTTTAAGCCGAGCCTACAAAGTAAGCTCAAAGGGTAAAGTCGTGAAGGGTAAAGTCGTGTTGGTTATTCTGAAACCATATCAAAGCCAACCCAGATCTATCGAGCAGTGTTTTGGCCGAGGAGAATGAAAGTATGGGCATAAGCGACCAAAAAGCTATACCGCTGCGTGCGACCGAATGGCGCAGGAGGTTGCGCCTGGATCAGTATGTGCGAACATTCGCCTTCTACGGCGCGTTGCTGTTTGGCAGCTTGCTTATGCTCTTCCCGCTGTTCTGGATGATCTCGACCTCGTTCAAAACCGAAGCCGAGGCCAACGCGCCGCAGATCGTCTGGTGGCCGGCCACGATGCAGTTCGATGCATATGCCAAGTTATTCAGTGATCCTCAGTGGCTGCGCTACTTGTTCAACTCGGTGTTGGTCACGACGCTCGCTGTGGCTGGCACGCTGATATCGGTTGCGGCGGTTGCGTATGCGATGAGTCGGGTTCGCTGGCCAGGGCGCAACATTATCTTCTTCCTGCTGCTCTCCACACTGATGCTGCCGCCCCAGACAACGCTGGTGCCGCAGTATGTGCTGTTCTATCGTCTGGATTGGATCAATACCTTTAACCCTATCGTTGTTCCTGGCTTCTTTGCGGGCGGTGCGGCCTACGTGTTCCTGCTGCGTCAATTCATGCTTGGCCTCCCGCGTGAGCTCGATGAGGCGGCGATGGTCGATGGCGCTGGACACTTGACGATCTGGTGGCGGATCATTATGCCGCTCTGTGCGGCGCCGCTCTCCGCCGTTGCAATCTTTCTCTTCGTGGCGAACTGGAATGCGTTCCAGATCCCGCTGATTTACCTGCAGCGCACATCGCTGTACACGCTCCCGATTGCCATCAACAACTTGTACAACCCGCAGCAGGTGTCGCAACCCTGGCCGCTGATTATGGCCGCCTCGGTGCTCACAACGCTGCCGCTCATTATCGGGTTTATCTTTGCGCAACGCTACGTATTCGAAAGCATCGCGTTAACGGGCGGGAAGTAGTACATAGTGATGAGTGATGAGTAGCTTTGCTGCGTCTATGCACAAATTTCTATCGCGCTGATAGAGCAAGGTCACGACGAATTCACCGCTACTGATCGTTATGGAGTTATCAATGCATCCTATGCTAGATCAAGCTATTGGCCAAAAAGCAATGTTGAGCTTCGTTGGGACTGAATTGCCAGCTGATTTCTGCAAAACGTTGCAACGGCGGCATATCGGTGGTGTGACGCTGTTTCGCCACAACAATCTGAGCAATCCGGCACAGGTGCATGAGCTAACGACTGCTCTGCAGCATGCTGCTGCAGAGTCGGGCCAGCCGCCCTTGCTGATCGCGGTTGATCAGGAAGGAGGACAGCTTATCGCAATCGACGGCGGGACAACGCATTTCCCCGGCAATATGGCGCTTGGTGCGACGGGATCGCCGGATTTGGCGTATGCGACCGGCTACGCTTTGGGCAGTGAGCTTGCCGCTATGGGTATTAACGTCAACTATGCGCCCTGCTGCGATGTGAACATCAACCCACGGAACCCAGTCATCGGCATTCGTTCGTTTGGCGAAGATCCAGCGATGGTCGCCCGCTTGAGCGCAGCAATGGCGCGCGGGATGCAAGCGGCCGGCGTTGCAGCCACCGCCAAGCATTTCCCCGGACATGGCGATACGGAGAGCGACACCCATGAAGGGGTTGTGGCGGTACCGCACAGTCGCGACCAGCTCCGTGCGGTCGAATTGCCTCCCTTTGCGGCGGCGATTGAGGCGGGGGTGCGGCTCGTGATGACCGCCCACGTGGCGCTGCCTGCGTTCGATGAAGCCAATTTGCCCGCAACACTCTCGCGCTGCGTCCTGCACGGATTGCTTCGTGAAGAGCTGGGGTTCGACGGGATCATCATCAGCGATGCGATGGATATGGGTGCGATCGCTCAGGGCCAGGGCGTTGTGATTGATGCAATAGCGGCATTTCATGCCGGCATCGATCTACTGCTGCTCAAAGCCGACGACGAACTCTTTGCCGCCATACATGCTGGATTATTGCAGGCTGTCGAGCGGCGGTTGCTTGTTGCAGAGGAGGTGCAGTCCTCTGCTGCACGTGTGCTGGCGCTCAAACGCTGGATTGCGGAACACCAACAGCCGCCGATGGAAATAGTCGGGTGCGCCGAGCATCAAGCGATTGCCCAGGAGATAGCGCGCCGCTCGGTGACCCTGGTGCGTGACGAAGCCAAGCTGTTGCCATTGCGCTTGGCGCCGGAGTCCCGCGTGGCGGTGATCGTTCCGCGCCCGACCGACCTGACGCCGGCTGATACATCATCGTATGTCGAATGCTCGCTAGCCCAGGCGGCGCGGCGCTATCACAGCGCAGTTGATGAATATCTTGTCGCATCCAACCCGACGGCGTCGGAGATTGATGGTCTGCGCGAGCAGATTGGCAGCTATGATCTCGCAATCGTCGGCACAATCAACGCACTGCACCAGCCCGGTCAGGTTGCGCTGATGAGCATGTTGCGCGAGTTGGGGCTTCCAACCGTTGGAGTAGCATTGCGGATGCCGTATGATCTGCTGGCCTTTCCAACTGTACCAACTTATGTGTGTACCTATACCATTCTAGGACCATCGATGGAAGCGCTCGCCGCAACGCTGTGGGGCCAAGCGCCATTTTGTGGCAAGCTGCCGGTGACAATCCCCGGACTTTATGCGCTTGGCCATGGATTGTCGCTGTGAATTGTGGTGATAAGGGGAGGTGAGAAGTCGACGAGACGAGGAGACGGGGAGATGGCGAGATGGGGATGTGATGAGGTAAGGTCAACGTATCAACGAATCCTTGCGTCATCACCTCATTGAATCATCTCCTTCGCTAGCCTAACATTCTTTGTGGCCTAACTGTGGCCGAAATATTCAAGGATCTGCCCAATCCATTCTTTTTCGGATGCCTATTCATACGTTTACTCCATCAGCGCCGTACAATTACCGAGGAGACAATGCGAATTACCGATCTTTCCTACCTTCGCGACATCTACAACCATGTTTGCCTTTCACCACACCTGGATGATGTAGAGTCCTCCTGTGGCGGCATGATGATTCGGCAGCGCCATGCCGGTGAGCGTGTGCTGACGGTAACGCTCTGCACCGCCGTACCGCCGCTAGCAGACCCGTTCAGTGCGTTTGCGATCGACGACCACCGTCAGGCGCATGCGTCACAGGAGGTTATTGTAGCGCGGCTGGGCGAAGAGACGCTTGCGATGGAGCAAATTGGCGCAGATCACTATTGGGCGGGCATGCTGCATGCGATCTATCGCTTCCCGCAAGCGTATGCCTATCGGGCAACTCTGTTCAACACACCGCATCCAGATGATCCGCTCTTCAACGATTTGGAGGCATTTCTATCGATGTTGCGGGCGCGTACCCAGTGCTCGCTTCTATGCACCGCTTGGCGTTGGCGATCGTGTCGATCATCAGATCGCCTATCTCGCTGTGCAGAAAGGGATGAACAGCAATACAACGTTTTATGAGGATTTTCTATATGTGACTGTACCAGGCGCTCTTGAAAAGCGTTTGGAAACTCTAGTCGAGCAATTCGATCCGCATTTGGTAAATATCGATGCAACGCTTAACCGGAAGCTAGATGCAGTGGCCGTATATAGCAGTCAGCTCAACGGCTTATTCGGTGGAAACAAAGCAATGGCCGATTCGGTACGCACCTATGCATATGGACTCAACGGTAACGCTTCTCTCGATCGATCCGAGTGCGCTGCGCACAAACTATCGCTTCTGTCAACGTGTCATAGTACACGCTTTAGCACTCCTAAAGCGCTCGAACAACTAGCATAATGTATCGACAGGCGACGCCCCCTCATCGCCTGTTGGCAGACCGACAGACAGCTCAAATCGAAGATACCGTCATGTCCTCTATCGAGAGGTCAGGCGCTACAAGTCAACGCATGTGATCATAACCTGGTCACACCGTGTTAAAAGGCTACACCCGCTAGGATTGCAGGCCTGGTCTTGCGGGTCAGAAACACCATATCGTTCGCGTACATAAACATTTACATAAAGAAGGGATAGATTAATGAAACGGCTATCCATCCATCATCTCGGCATCGTTTCCATGCTCATGATCGCCTTGCTCCTGGCAACGCTGGCTCCGTCCATCAACAGTGTCTTTGCTGAGGCGCCGCCCTGGGATGGTAATTTCCATTATTACGCCGTAGGAAGTATGGTCTCGTACGAGGGAAGCGAGTACCGCTGCCTGCAAGCCCATACATCGCAGCCAGCTTGGACGCCGCCAACGACTCCAGCGCTCTGGCAACTGGTCTCGGGCAGCCCGTCGCCGACGAATACGCCAAGCGCGACGGTTGTTCCGCCAACCAGCACCCCGCCGCCAAACCCGACTGCTACTACGACGCTTCCGCCAACGCCAACCAGCGTTACGCCGCCGCCTTCTGGCAAGCGCATCATTGGCTACTTCGTGCAGTGGGGCGTCTATGGTCGCAACTATCACGTGAAGAATATCAAGACCAGCGGGTCGGCGAGTAAGCTTACTCATATCAACTATGCCTTCAGCAACGTCGTCAACAATCGCTGCGTGATCGGCGACTCCTACGCCGATTATGAGAAAGCCTACACTGCTGCCGAAAGCGTCGATGGCGTCGCCGACACCTGGGATCAGCCGCTACGCGGCAGCTTCAACCAGTTGCGCAAGTTGAAAGCCCAGTATCCGCATCTCAAGGTGCTGATCTCGCTGGGCGGCTGGACCTGGTCGAGCGGCTTCTCCGACGCCGCGCTGCCCCAGAACCGTGTCGCTTTTGTCCAGTCCTGCATCGACCTGTTCATCACCGACCCGCGCTGGGCGGGCGTGTTCGACGGTATTGACGTGGATTGGGAATACCCCGGCGCCTGCGGGAACACCTGCAATTTCCGGCCCGAGGACACCCAGAACTTCACCGCGCTGCTGGCCGAGTTCCGCAAGCAGCTCAATGCGGTGCGCCCCGGCTTACTCCTGACGATCGCCGCGCCCGCCGGCCAGGACAAGATCGACAAGATCGAAGTCGGGAAGATCCACCAACATCTCGACTTCATCAACCTGATGACCTATGACTTCCACGGTGCGTGGGAGAACACAACGAACTTCCAGTCGAACCTGTACACGCCGGCGGGTGATCCGGCGCAGGGCAATCAGCGAGTCAGCGTGGATCAAGCCGTCCGCGCCTGGCGGCAAGGCGGCACACCGGCGGGCAAGCTGGTGGTGGGCGTCCCATTCTACGGGCGCGGTTGGCAAGGCGTACCAAGTGCAAACAACGGTTTGTGGAAAACAGGGAGCGGTGCGGCCAGTGGAACATACGAAGCGGGGATCGAAGACTACAAGGTGTTGAAGGCGAAAGGCTACCCGCGGTACTTCAACAACGATGCGCAGGCAGCCTGGATCTACAGCAATGGCATCTTCTGGACCTATGACGATCCTTCGGTTATGAACACAAAAACCAATTATATCAATACGAATAGTCTGGGCGGCGCTATGTTCTGGGAGTTGAGCGGCGACACGACGAACGGCGAGCTTATCAATGCGCTCTCGAACGGTCTCCGCTAGAAAATAATCCGACCAGGAAGGTGTGGAGGATTACAAATCCTCCACACCTTCCATTATAAAAAAGAGGCCGCAGAGGGCTTTGCAATGCACATCACCGCTTTTACAAACGGCCTATCCATTGGACAACAGTTTTTTGTAGAGTACAATATAGCATGTTAGTATTCGAGTATTATTCAGATCTGCGAAATCTAGGCGTCCGCCATGCAATCTGTGCATAACAGCGTTCCCCAGCAGACGGGTAAATCGAGCCCAACGTCTTCTCCGCTACCGCAACCCGTGACGCGGCTGATTGGGCGTGAACATGAGCTTGATACGCTTTGCACGCTGCTACGGTGCGATGATACGCGGCTTGTAACGCTGACCGGCCCCGGCGGCATAGGAAAGAGCCGGATCGCTCTTCAAGCAGCATCGATGGCGGCCGATGCGATGCCAGATGGCGTTGCCTTCGTTCCCTTGGCGACCATCCATGATGCAGGATTTCTCGTCTCGGCGATTGCGCAAGCGCTTGATGCACGCGAAAGCAATACGCAACCGCTGCTGCGGCAGCTCCAGCTTCATCTGCGTGATCGCCGTATGCTGCTTCTGCTCGATAATTTTGAACAGATCATCGATGCAGCGCCGCTGATTAGTAATTTGCTCCAGCACTGCCCAGGGCTGAAAGTGCTGGTGACGAGCCGTACGGTGCTACAGATTTCTGGTGAGTATCGTTTTTTGGTGCCACCGTTGGCTATGCCCGGACTCGAACAACTCCAGGCCGCAGCAGACAATCCTGAAGCCCTCAAGCACTATGCCGCGCTCTGGCTCTTTTACGAGCGCGCCTGCGCGGTGCGCCCCGACTTTCGGCTTACTGCTGAAAACGCCGCCATTGCTACAGAGATCTGTCGGCATCTTGATGGCCTCCCGCTCGCAATCGAACTCGCTGCGGCGCGACTTGGAATGCTCACGCCGCAAGAACTGCTCAGGCGCTTAAATAACCGCTTCAGTGTCCTCACAACTGGATCGCGTGATCTGCTTGCCCACCAACAAACCTTGCGTCAGACGCTCGATTGGAGCTATGACTTGCTCGTTCCTCTGGAGCGTACTCTGTTCGCGCATCTATCTGTATTCACTGGCGGCTGGACGCTCGGTGCCATGGAGGCTGTGTGCGCACCGGCGCTTTCTGAATCTGAGAGCGCCGATTGTTTGCTCGACAAGCTGGCAGCGCTGATCAACCAGAGCATAGTGTTTCGCGAAGAGTCTGGTTCTGCCGATGCTGAATCGCGCTTCAATATGCTCGGAACGTTGCGCGAGTATGCCGCCGAACGCCTGCAAGAGAGCGGTGAGGCGGATGCGGTGTGTAAGAACCATGCCGCCTATTATCTCGAACTGACAGAACAGGCCGAACCAGCACTGGTTGGACCATCACAAGGATACTGGTTAGAGCGGCTGGAGCGAGAACACAATAATATCCGCGCCGCCTTGCAATGGGCGTTTGAACACGGCGTGGCGGAGGTTCTCAAACTCCTCTACCGGCCTTATGCCTATCTCGACCACGCGGCGATCCGCGCGGCCGGCAAGG
>JAKSDJ010000754.1 GCA_022360155.1 Chloroflexales bacterium
CAGGTGAAGCTGCGCGGCTTCCGGATCGAGCTGGAGGAGATTGCGGCAGTGTTGCGTGAGCAGGCGGCGGTGCAAGATGCGCTGGTGCTGGCGCGGGCGGAGGGCGGGGGTGAGCCACGGTTGGTGGCCTACGTGCTGCGGAGGCCCGCTGTGACAGCAGGTGAAGCCACGCCGGATGCTGCCGCCATCGCGAGCGCGCTGCGCGCCTTTGCGGGTGAGCGGTTGCCGGAGTATATGGTTCCCGCGGCCTACGTGTTCCTGGACGCCTGGCCGTTGACGCCGAGCGGGAAGATCGACCGGGCGGCGTTGCCGAGTCCAGAGCGCTTGGATCAGGGTGCGACGCAGCCCTACGTAGCCCCACGGACGGAGGCGGAAGCGACGCTGGCCGCGATCTGCGCCGAGTTGTTGGGGCTGGAGCGGGTCGGGGCGGACGACAGCTTCTTCGCACTGGGCGGACACTCGCTGCTGGCGACGCAGTTGCTGGCGCGGGTGCGCGCGCAGTTCCAGGTCGAGCTGCCGCTGCGCACGCTGTTCGAGCAGCCCACCGTCGCCGGGTTGGCCCAGGCGCTTGCGCAGGCGCAGCAGACCAGCAGCGCCGCCCCGCCGCCGGCGATCACGCGGGTCGACCGCAGCGCGCGGCGGATGAAGCGTTCGACCCTGAGCAACAACGGCAGCGAGACACGATTGGATAAAGTTGAGGACTAGGGTGTAGCGAGCATGAGCCAGGTGCTAAACCACAACCTTCCCGATAGCGCAATAGACGAGTTGGTCGAAGAGGATGAGGTTTTTGTCTTTCCCGCCTCCTTCGCCCAGCAGCGGCTCTGGTTCCTCGATCAGTTCGAGCCGAACAGCCCGTTCTACAATATCCCGCTGGCGGTGCGGCTGACCGGCCAGCTCGATCTGCCCAGTTTCGAGCGCAGCCTGAACGAGATCGTGCGCCGCCATGAGACCTTGCGCACGACCTTTGCGACGATGGAAGGGCGGCCTGTGCAGGTCATTGCGCCGCCGTATGCGCTCGACCTGCCGCTTGTGGATTTGAGCGTGTTACCCGACGATCAGCGCGAGGCGCAAGCCCTGCGCCTCGCCACCGAAGAGGCGCGACGACCGTTCGACCTGGCGCGCGGCCCGCTGCTCCGTACCCAGTTGCTGCGCCTCACCGAACAAGAGCATATCGTCCTGTTGACGATGCACCATATCATCTCCGATGGCTGGTCGATGGGGGTGCTCATCGGCGAAGTCGCGGCGATCTATGCGGCATTCGCGCGCGGCTATCCCTCGCCGCTGCCGGAATTGCCAATCCAGTACGCCGACTTTGCCGACTGGCAGCGCGGCTGGTTCGAGGACGGCGATGGCGATGGCGAGTCGCCCTTGCAGAAACAGCTCGACTACTGGAAAAATCAACTGCGGGGCGCGCAAGCCACGCTGGAGCTGCCCGCCGATCGCCCGCGTCCGGCGGTGCAGATCGCCCGCGGTGCGAGCGAGTCGTTGCTCTTGCCACGCGCCCTGGCCGAATCGCTCAACGAGTTGAGCCAGCGCGAGGGCGCGACCCTGTTTATGACTCTGCTGGCTGCGTTTCAGGCGCTGCTCTACCGCTACAGCGGCCAGGAAGATATCTGCGTCGGCACGCCCATCGCCAACCGCACCCGCGCCGAAATCGAGCCGCTGATCGGTTTCTTTGTGAATACCCTGGTGTTGCGCGGCGACCTGGCGGGCAATCCCTCTTTCCGAACGCTGCTGCGCCAGGTGCGCGAGATCGCCTTGGAGGCGTACGCCCACCAGGATCTGCCCTTCGAGATGCTGGTCGAGGCGATCCAGCCCGAGCGCGATATGAGCCGTAATCCGCTCTTCCAGGTGATGTTCATCCTTCAGAATGCGCCGGTGAAGGTCCACCGCCTGCCCGATATGACGATGCGTATGCTTGATGTCGACAGCGGCGCAGCGACCTTCGATCTGACCCTCTCGATGGCCGAGCAGACCCATGGCCTGAGTGCGTCGTTGGAGTACAACATCGACCTGTTCAACCGCGACACCATTGTGCGTATGCTGGGTCACCTGCAGACCCTGCTCGAAGGGATCGTCGCCGACCCAGACCGGCCCATTGCGACGCTGCCGCTGCTGACCGCAGCCGAACAGCGGCAACTGGTCGACTGGAGCGTGGCCGCCAGCTCTGTCGCGCCTGACTGTTGCGTCCACGAGTTGTTCGCGGCCCAGGCCGAGCGCCAGCCCGCGGCGATTGCCATCACCTGGGCGGGGGAGCATGTGAGCTATGCCGAACTCAATCGGCGGGCCAACCAACTGGCGCATTATCTCCGGCGCCAGGGCGTCGGCCCGGAGACGCTGGTTGCAATCTGCGCGGACCGCTCGATCGAGGTGATCGTCGCCGTGCTGGGCGTACTCAAGGCGGGTGGTACGTATGTGCCGCTCGACCCGAGTTATCCCGTCGAGCGCCTGGCCTTTATGCTCGACGACGCCCAACCCGCCGCCCTGATCACAACTGACGCGACGGCTCAACGGCTCAGTGGTTCAGCGGTTCAGCGGCTCATCAATCTCGATACAGATTGGCCGGCCATCGCGCAGGAGCCGGAGCGCGACCCCGAGCGCAGCGCGACGCTCGATAATCTGGCCTATGTGATCTACACCTCGGGCTCGACCGGGCAGTCGAAGGGCGTGATGATCACGCACCGCAGCCTCGCCAACGCCTACCTGGCTTGGGAAGACGCCTACGCGCTGACGCTGGACGATTGCCACCTCCAGATGGCGAGCTTCTCGTTCGATGTCTTCGCCGGCGACCTGGTGCGGGCGCTCTGTTCGGGCGGGCGGCTGCTGCTCTGCCCGCGCGAGTTGCTGCTCGAAGCGCCGCGTCTCTATGCGCTGATGGCGGCGGAGCGGGTGACCTGCGCCGAGTTCGTGCCGGCGGTGCTGCGCGGGTTGATGCAATACCTCGACCAGAGCGAGCAGAAACTCGACAGTATGCACCTGTTGATCTGCGGCTCGGATAGCTGGTATGTGAGTGAGTATCGCCAATTCCAGCGCCGCTGCGGTCCCGCGACCCGGCTGATCAACTCTTTCGGGCTGACCGAGGCGACGATTGACAGCACTTACTTCGAGCAGACCACGTTGAGTCTGTCCGCAGACCAGCTCGTGCCCATCGGACGGCCCTTTGCGAACACCGAAATCCAGATTGTGGACCAGTTCATGCAGCCAACGCCCATCGGCGTGCCGGGCGAACTGTGCATCGGCGGCGTGGGCGTGGCCCGTGGCTACCTCAACCGTCCCGAGCTGACCACCGAGCGCTTTATCACCAACCCAAACGGGCCAATGCCGGTCTTGAGCGCAGCCGAAGGGCGCCAACATTCTAACGGGCCAATGTTCAAGCGGTTCTACAGAACGGGCGACCGGGCGCGCTATCTGGCCGATGGCAACATCGAGTTCCTGGGCCGGATCGACCACCAGGTCAAGATTCGCGGCTTCCGGATCGAGCCAGGGGAAATTGAGGCGGTGCTCGCGCGCCACTCGTCCGTGCGCGAGGCGGTGGTCGTGCCGCGCGCCGACGCGCCGGGCGGTCTCTGTCTGGCCGCCTATCTCGTGGCGCGGGGCGACGGCGCCGCTGCGAATCCGGATACGGCGTCGCTGCGCATGTTCCTCGCCGACCGGCTGCCCGATTATATGATCCCTGCGGCGTTTGTCACCCTGGAGCAACTGCCGCTGACGCCCAACGGCAAGGTCGACCGCCAGAATCTGCCCGCGCCGGATTGGACGCAGCGTGAACTGGAGAACGCCTTTGTTGCGCCGCGCACCCCGGTCGAGGAGCTGCTGGCCGGCATCTACACGCAGGTGCTCGGGATCGAGACCGTCGGCGTCTACGATAATTTCTTCGCCTTGGGCGGGCACTCGCTGCTGGCGACGCAATTGGTCTCGCGGGTGCGTGATTCCTGCCAGATCGAACTGCCGCTGCGGGTCGCCTTCGAAGCGCCGAACGTGGCCGAACTGGCCGAGCGCGTCGAGATTCTGCAGCGGACCAGCGCCGGTACACAGGCCCCGCCGCTGCAGCCCGCGCCGCGTGATGGCCTTGTGCCGCTCTCGTTTGCGCAGCAGCGGCTCTGGTTCCTCGACCAACTGGAACCGGGCAGTCCCTTCTACAACATCCCGGAAACGGTGCGCCTGACCGGGCCGCTCGATCTCGCGACGCTCGAACGCTGTCTGCGTGAGATTGTGCGCCGCCACGAGAATCTGCGCACGACCTTTGTGACGGTGGACGGTCGCCCGCATCAGGTGATCGCCCCGCCCAGCGCCGATCCGTTCCCGTTGCCGCTCGTCGATCTCCAGTCGTTGTCCAGGGCTGAACGCGAAGTCGAGGCGTTGCGGCTGGTGGCAGCCGAGGCGCAGCGCCCCTTCGATCTGGCCAGCGGCCCGCTGCTGCGGGCGCGGGTGCTGCGATTGACCGATGAAGACCATATCGTGCAGTTGACTATCCACCATATTATCTCTGACAACTGGTCGACCAATGTGCTGGTTGGCGAAGTCGCCGTTCTCTACAATGCCTTCGCCCAGGGTCAACCCGCGCCGCTGCCCGAATTGCCGCTCCAGTACGCCGACTTTGCAGTTTGGCAGCGGAATTGGCTCCAGGGCGAGGTGCTGGAGAATCAGTTGGACTACTGGCGGCGGCAGCTTGCTGATGCCCCGCCCTTGCTGGAACTGTCTACGGATCGCCCGCGCCCGGCGGTGCAGGGCTATGCGGGCAGCTACCAGAGCTTCACCTTGCCCGCCGATCTGGCGCAGCAACTACGCGCGCTGGGCCAGCGTGAAGGCGCGACCCTGTTTATGACCCTGCTGGCGGGGTTCAAAATCTTGCTGGCGCGTTACAGCGGTCAGGAAGATATCTGCGTCGGCACGCCCATCGCCAATCGCACCCGCGCCGAGATCGAGCCGCTGATCGGCTTCTTCGTCAACACGCTGGTCCTGCGCACCGACCTTGCTGGTAACCCGAGCTTCCGCGCCGTGCTCAAGCGGATGCGCGAGGTGGCGCTCGGGGCCTACGCCCATCAGGATGTGCCCTTCGAGATGGTGGTGGACGCAGTGCAGCCCGAACGCAACCTGAGCCATACCCCGATGTTCCAGGTGATGTTCTCGCTGCAAAACAGCACGGCGCGGGGCGGGGATGTCGCCGACCTGATTATGAGTCCGGTCGAGGCGCACAGCGGGACAGCGAAATTTGACCTAACGATGTTCGTGGTCGAGGAAGGCGAGCAGATCGGCGGCGCGCTGGAGTACAGCACCGATCTGTTCGATGCGACAACGATCACTCGATTGATCGGCCACTTCCAGAACCTGCTGGCTAGCATTGTCGCCGCCCCCGACCAGCCGGTGATGACCCTGCCGCTGCTGAGCGAGGCTGAGCGACAACAACTGCTGGTCGAGTGGAATGATACGGTGCGGCCTTTCCCGCACGACCGCTGCTTCCACGAATTGTTCGAGGCGCAGGTCGCGCGCACGCCCGACGCCATCGCGGTGACCGGCGCGGGGACGAGCCTGAGCTATCGCGACCTCAACGCCCGTGCGAACCAGTTGGCGCATCATTTGCGCGGCGTGGGCGTCGGTCCGGAGCGGCTGGTGGCTGTCTGTCTCGGCCGCTCGCCGGATTTGCTGGTCGGCTTGCTAGGCATCCTCAAGGCGGGCGGGGCTTATCTGCCGCTCGACCCGAGTTACCCCGCCGAGCGCCTGGCATTTATGCTCGATGACGCCCAGCCCATCGCCTTGCTCGCGACGAACGCAATGGCTCAGCGCCTCAGCGCCTTCTCGTCTCAGCGCCTCATCAAGCTCGATGCCGATTGGCCGACTGTCGCTCAGCAGCCCGCGACGAATCTACAGAGCGGCGTGACGGCGGAGAACCTGGCCTACGTGATCTACACCTCGGGTTCGACCGGGCAGCCCAAGGGTGCGCTGATCGTCCATCGCGGGCTGGTCAACTATCTGACCTGGGCGGTCGACGCCTATGCGGTCGCTGAGGGGTGCGGCGCGCCAGTTCACTCCTCCATCGCCTTCGACCTGACGGTGACCAGCATGTTTACCCCGCTGCTGGCCGGCCGCGCCGTCTACCTGGCGTCGGAGGATGGCGGTATCGAGCCCTTGAGCGCTGCGTTGACCCAGTTGGAAAATATCAGCCTGGTCAAGATTACGCCGGCGCACCTGGAGTTGTTGGGCCAGCAGATCCCGGCGGCGCAGGCGGCGGGCCGGACTCGCGCCTTCATCATCGGCGGCGAGAACCTCTTGCCCCAGCACGTGCGGTTCTGGCAGGAGCATGCGCCCGACACACTGCTGATCAACGAGTACGGCCCAACCGAAACGGTGGTGGGCTGTTGCGTCTACACCGCGCCGCCGGGCGTGGCGACGGGCGCGCTGCCGATTGGTCGCCCGATTTCCAACACCCAGCTCTACGTGCTGGACCGCTCTATGCAGCCGGCGCCGCTGGGCGTGGTTGGGGAGCTGTACATCGGCGGAGCAGGCGTGGCGCGGGGCTACCTGAACCGTCCCACGCTGACCGCCGAACGCTTTGTGACGCTCCCCGATCTGCCAACGGCGGGACGGCTCTACAAGACGGGCGATCTGGTGCGCTATCGGGCGGATGGCGTGCTGGAGTTCCTGGGCCGCACCGACGATCAGGTCAAGCTGCGCGGCTTCCGGATCGAGCTGGGCGAGATCGAGGCGGCCCTGGCCCAACACCCGTCGGTCCATGAGGCGGCGGTGATTGTGCGCGAGGACGTGCTCGGCGCGAAGCGCCTGGTGGCGTATATCGTTGCTGGCGGCGAAGCCCCCGCGCCCGACGCAGCCGAGGCGGCAGTTGCGCCCCTCCGCGCCTTTGTCGCCGCGCGATTGCCCGACTATATGATCCCGGCGGCCTTCGTGATGCTGGCCGAGCTGCCGCTGACGCCAAACGGCAAGGTTGACCGCAAGGCGCTGCCCGCACCCGACGGCGCGCGCCCCGATGGTCAGGTCGAGTATGTTGCGCCGCGCACTCCGGCGGAGCAGATCCTGGCCGCGATCTGGGCGCAGGTGATTGGAGTTGAGCGCGTCGGCGTCTACGATAACTTCTTCGCGCTGGGCGGCGACTCGATTATGAGCATCCAGGTGATTGCGCGCGCAAAGCAGGCTGGGCTGCGCTTGACGCCGCGCCAGCTCTTCGAGGCGCCGACGGTGGCCGGTATGGCCGCGCTGCTCGACGGCGATCCGCTGGTCGAGCAGGGGCCGGTCAGTGGACCGGCGCCGCTGACCCCGGCGCAACAGCGCTTCTTGGCGCTCGATTTGTCGCAGCCGCAGGACTGGAGCCAGATGTTGCTCCTGGAGGTGCATCAGCCGCTTGACCGCGCGCTCCTGGAGCAGACCATGGTTGCGCTGCTGACCCGCCACGATGCACTGCGCCTGCGCTACACCCACAGCGAGACCGGCTGGGAGCAGTTCCACGCCGACGTGACGAGTGAGGCGCCGCTCGACTGGCACGACCTGGCGCAACTCCCGGATGAGCGTCAGGCGGCGTTGCTGACTGCTACGGCTAGCGAATTGTTGGCAAGCCTTGATCTGGCGATTGGTCCGCTGCTGCGCGCGGCCTATTTCGATGGTGGACCGGGGCGCAGCGGGCGGCTCTTGCTCGTTGCCCACAACCTGATCATGGATCGCCAATCCTGGCGCATCTTGCTCGAAGATATGCAGACCGTCTACACGCAACTGGCCGGGGCGGGTTTGCGCCTCCCGCCGAAGACGGCCTCGTTCCAGCGCTGGGCGCAGGGTCTGGTCGAAGCGGCGGGGTCGGCGGAAACCCTGGCCGAGCAGGACTACTGGTTGGCCCTGGCCGAGCAGCCGGCGCCAGCGTTGCCCATCGATGCCACCGCAGGCGCCAACGGCGCAGCAGCGCTGCACAGCGTCAGCGGGACGCTCGGCGTCGAAGAGACGCGCCTGCTCCTCGAAGAGGCGCCAGACGCTTATCGCACGACTGTGGGCGAACTCGTGCTCACCGCCCTGGCGCAGACGGTAACGGCGTGGGCCGGTACACAGCGCCTCCTTATCGATATAGCAGATCAGGAGCGGCCGGAGTTGCTGGCCGGTGTGGATGTCAGCCGCACGATCGGCTGTTTCACGACGCATTATCCGTTATTGCTCGATCTGTCCGACGCCGCCGATCCAGGGGCGGCGATCCAGGCGGTCAAGGAGCAGTGGCGCAGCGTTCCGCGCAATGGGGTTGGATACGGCTTGCTGCGCTATCTCAGCGCGAACCCGGACCTTGCCGAGCGTCTGCGCGCTATGCCCCAGGCCGATATTACTTTTGCCTACAGTGCGGCGGCGGAACAGATGCTGCCCAGCGCGGCGGCGTTTGCGTTCGCCCCCGAATCGACAGCATTGGCATTCATGCACGGCCAGGTAGAACCAGATGTTCAATGCCTGGCTGTCAGTACAGGAGTCGCGAGCAGCCAACTTTTTGTCAAATGCGCGTATAATACCGCATTGCATCGTACGACAACCATCGAGCGATTGGTTCAGGATTATATCGTGGCGCTGCAAATCTTGATCGCTCATTGCCAGTCGTCCGATGCAAGCGGACACAGTGCGGCGGATTTTGCCGAGTTTGGTTGGAGCGAAGACGATTTGACCGACATTATGGCGCGCATCACCGACTCGGAATAACGTTGCATCAGTTATTCAAACTTGAATGGAGTTTCATTTTGGCTAAGACAACAACAACCCTGATTACACCCTACAACGGTTCGTTGGCTGATCTGCTCGTCCAGCCCGATGCACGGGAAGATGTCCGTAGTTATGCCAACAGTTTGCCTTCGATCCAGGTTTCGGAGCGCGTTGTGTGCGACCTGGAGATGCTGGCAGTTGGCGGTTTTTCGCCGCTCGACCGCTTTATGAACCAGGCTGACTACCAGCGGGTTTTGGCGGAGATGCGTCTGAGCAACGGAGCTATTTTCCCAATTCCGATTACGTTGCCGGTTGAACCAGGCCCCGCGATCAAATTGGATCAGGATGTTGCGATCCGCAACGCGAAAAACGAATTATTGGCGGTGATGACAATCGAGGAAATCTATGCCTGGGAGCGCGACGAGGCAGCCCAGCAGGTTTTCGGCTCGCTCGATCTGCGCCACCCGCTGGTGTCCGAGATGCATCGCTGGGGCTCGCTCAACATCTCGGGCCAGCTTCGCGTCTTGCAGTTGCCCCAGCGCCCCGATTTCCAGGATCTGCGCTTGACTCCCGCGCAGACCCGCGCGCGTTTGGAACAGACCGCCTCGTCGAATGTGGTCGCTTTCCAGACCCGCAATCCCCTCCACCGCGCGCACGAAGAGCTCACCAAACGCGCCGCAGAATCGGTGAATGGTGTGTTGCTGTTACACCCGGTGGTTGGTATGACGAAGCCGGGCGATGTTGACCACTATACGCGTGTGCGTGCGTACAAGGCTTTGGCCAACAACTACTACGACCAGGACCGAATCGTGCTCTCGCTTCTGCCGCTGGCGATGCGGATGGCCGGACCGCGCGAGGCG
>JAKSDJ010000320.1 GCA_022360155.1 Chloroflexales bacterium
TATTGGCCGAGCGCCCAGGCTAAATGTCGTCATCTCGCCGCCACCAGATCAGGGCTGTGCAGACCAACCAACTCCTCACTCACTTCCCACAGTTTCTTCCACGACTCACGTTTGTAGGACTCGCGTGAGGACATAACCGGGATCTTGTCGACAAAATACTTGCCCGTCACCCCGTCCAACTCCGGCGACGAGGCCAGGTAGATCGATGTCTCCGCGCCTTTCTCCGGGGAACGCATAAAGGGCTTCAACAAACCCCAGACGACACCAAAAAGACCGCCGCTGTCGCTGCCAAAGTTGGTTGAAACCCCGCCGGGATGCAGACAGTTGGCCATCACGCCTGTCCCCTTGAGTCGTTCAGACAATTCGTAGGTAAAGAGAATATTCGCTAATTTCGACTGGCCATAGGTGCGAAAGCCGCTGTAACCCCGGCTGTTCTGCAGATTGTCAAAATCCATCCGCACCCCGCCGTGCGCCGCCGACGAAACAGTGATAACCCGTGCCGGTGCGCTAGCTTTGAGCACATCAAGCAGAAGATTGGTCAGGAGAAAAGGCGCCAGATGGTTGACCGCAAAGGTCATTTCGTAGCCATCCGTGCTTTCCAGGCGCTTGGAAAGATAGAGTCCCGCGTTGTTCACTAAAATATCCAGGCGGGGGTATTTCGCCTTGAATTCTTCGGCAAGACGCCGTGTTTCCTGCAATGAGGCAAAATCGGCGAGCAACAGATCAACCGATTGATTGCCGCTCTGCGCCTTGATCTCGGCTTGAGCTGCTTCACCTTTGGCCCGGTTGCGCGCTGTCATAACCACTGTCGCGCCCATCTTCGCCAATTCTAACGCTGTGACTTTGCCAATTCCCGAATTCGCGCCGGTCACCAGACAGACTTTTCCTTGCATTACAGGCGTTCCTTTCCAGAATGCTAAACTCTTGTAGTACAGCATACCACACGATTCACGAAAGAAGCGCAAAGTACTGTTTGGAAATCGCATGCCGCTCATTATCAAGCGTGGTGATATAACGTGATTATTCCCAACCACAAAGCGCAGGTATCAGAGTGAATTCATCACTCTGATACCTGCGCTGTTTAAGATCTTTAACTGCAACAAGGAGCAATAAAAAACGGGTCAACCTTCTCGGTTGACCCGTTTTCCAGTTTTAAGCGAGTTTAGTAACGGCTGCGTACATCGCGCCGGTCGCCAAACGAATCGCGCCGGTCACGACGGGGACCGCCACCGAAGCCATTTCTCTCTTTGTCTTCAGCTTGGTTTACCCGCAGTGGCCGACCACCGATCTCTCGCCCGTTGGTTGCACTAATAACCGCGTCGAGGTCTTCAACCTCCATTTCGACAAAGCCGAAACCGCGCGACCGACCAGTTTCCCGATCAGTAACCACCCGAGCGCTTTGTACTTCACCGTAGGTCTGAAACAGGTCGCTAAGCTGAAGGTCGTTGACACTCCACGGTAGGTTCCCTACAAACAACTTCACACGCATCAGCAATCTACTCCTCAATGCCGGCTTCATGCACGGCAGTTTGGCGGCAGTCTATATCAATGTTAGACGCCACACTACGAACACATCGACCGCTCCAGGCGCCATCGGTGGTTCAATCCAGGGGAAAACCCACCCCGCTCAGACGCTTCTCAACGTACTTCTCTCCCGAGCGAAGGAAGTTCTTACGAGCGCACAGAGAGCGGTCGGGGATCACTGATGCATAATCTCGCAGGGCCATACGTTGCTCAATGAGGCAAGTTTACCATACTTTTGGCGGAATGCAAGAGGGAATTCGCTACAAAATAAGACTTTATTTAATACCAACAATCATGCCATAGATCGAGGGTAAATCCGCTTGTGACAATTTCGGCGTAGACATGCGCTACTGTTTCTCTTTCTATATGAAGAGCGCTCATCATCGCGCTGAAGTAACTCGATAATTTCTGTTCGCACGGCAAATGTTCACTTTGCTATCCAATAATATCAGTTAACCCTAAAATTCTTGTATACTATGATAAATAGACTATTGAGACATGATGCAACAAAGTTTCACGCTTTTGTTCGAACTTGGTCATTTGTTACAGGTTACGGCTTATTGTTGTTCCATCATAATCTTTACAAGCAGTCATGAATAACAGAAATACCTAACGATCAATGAGTAATCATCTAAAATCGCAATTGAGCCATCATCTTTGGCCTGACACCGCCTCTCTCGCAGCCAACAACCACTTGTACATCGGCGGCTGTGACCTGACCGCCCTAGCTGCCGAACACGGCACGCCGCTGTATCTGCTTGATGAAGCGACGCTGCGGGCGACGCTGCGCGCCTATACCACAGCTTTCACAACAGCCTACCCCGGCGCATACGGCGTTCACTACGCAAGCAAGGCTCTTCTGAACACCGCCTTGGCCCAGATCGTCGCCCAAGAAGGGTTAGGGCTAGATGTCGTATCAGGGACCGAATTGCTGGTTGCGCGCCGTGCCGGTATAGCGATGGAGCGCATCCACTTTCACGGCAATGCCAAGACCCGCCCCGAACTAGAACGCGCGCTTGAGTGGGGGGTCGGCGCGATAGTCGTAGACAACCTCGACGAGTTGGAACAACTGGCCGCCTTGAGTAACATGCGCAGCCCTGATGCATATCCAAACCAAGGCATTCTGTTGCGCCTGGCGCCGGGCATCGACGCCCACACGCATGCCCACATTGCAACAGGCGGCGTCGACTCAAAGTTCGGCTTACCGCTGGAGGCTGTGGAGCTAGCCGCCCGCCGTGTGTTGACAACCCAGGGATTACGGCTTCTGGGCCTGCATGCGCACATCGGGTCGCAGATCTTCGCAAGCGCATCCCTCCAAGCAACGATCGAGACGCTGCTCGATATGGCTGCTCGTCTCCGTGACCGTCTGGGCTTTACAGTCGAAGAGATCAGTCCCGGTGGCGGCCTGGGGACGCCCTACACCATCGACGATCCGCCCACAGATATCACTGCCTATGCAGCAGCCTTAAGCAATGCGATGCGCAAGGGCAGCACCGCGCGA
>JAKSDJ010000662.1 GCA_022360155.1 Chloroflexales bacterium
CAGGACGTCATCGAAGGTCAATCCCTCGCGGGCAAACTTGTCTTCCCAATCGATTGGCATGATAGATCCTCCAAATGTGTGCAAGTATGAAAACAAAAAAACCCCCGCGCACTAGACGCAGGGGATAGCAAAAAGCTGTGATGGTATGAATAATGGCAAACAATGGATATGCATGGCAGTATATCGTTACGACGAATCGAAGTATGCTATGAACTATACTCTGCTCTTGGGTTATCGTCAACCTTCTTAAGAAGGATTATAACGCTGTTTCAGCGTCTACGCTAGTACGTAGCTGTATGCGGAGCATAACAGCGCTATAACATATTGGGTTGTCTGCGCTCGAATGTACACTGAAAGGGGCGCACGAAGCGAAAAACGTTGTGCGCCTTTTTCGATGGGCTGCAACCTGATAGCGCTATCATTTGTTGGTCAGAATCTGGTGAGTGACCCTTCATTCCGCTTTCGTATGCGCTGTCTTATACTATAAGTAGCAATAAAACGATGATGCGAGGAGGCTTGAAATGGAGGTGTGTAGGCTCCTCATAAGATAGAGATAAGGAGATAAAGTCATGAAACTGCAATGGCTCCGTCGCATCGCGCCAACAGTTACTGTAGGCATTACGCTGATAGCGCTGGCGCTGAGCAACCTAACGCCAGCACAAGCGGCGCCCTTCGATGGTCAGCGCACCAAGTTTGCCGATGAAGGATTTCGCGGCGCCTGGACGCGCACCGATGCGGAGTCTGTGCGTGGCGGTCGCACCTTGTACTGGGGACCAGCACCCTGGTTCGACTACGCTGAATTCTATCGACAGGGCGGCAATGGCTTGCGTACCGTCCAGTATTTCGACAAAGCGCGGATGGAAATCAACAACCCGAATGATCGTAGCTACCAAGGGGGCGTGACCAACGGTCTACTGGTTAAAGAGTTGATCAGCGGGCGGATGCAGCTCGGAAACGGCCCTTATGATAGCGAGCAACGTGAAGCCGCCGACGTTCCGGTAGCGGGCAATCCCCGTAACGCCAACGCGGTAGCGCCGGGTTATGCGGCCTTTGCTGGGGTCGCCACCCTGGATAATGGCTATCGTGACCCCCAACGCCTCCGCCAGCGCATTAGCACGACGCTGGATCGGGGCGGGAATATTGGCGTGCGCGATGATCTGGCCCTGGCCGAGACCAAGATTGTACAGTACAACTCGGTCACTGGGCACAACATTCCGAAGGTGTTCTGGGATTTTATGAACCAACAAGGTCGCATCCGCGTCGGCGGGCGGGTCGCAACCGGACCAGTAGTAGACTGGCTCTTTGCAATGGGCTTGCCTATCACCGATGCTTACTGGACCCGCGCGCAGGTTGGGAATGTCGAGAAAGACGTCCTGGTGCAGCTCTTCGAGCGGCGTGTGTTGACCTATGTTCCCGATAACCCGGCAGGATACAAAGTCGAGATGGGCAATGTGGGCCAGCACTACTTCCAGTGGCGCTATGCGCACCTGGGAACGCCCTGGGCGGCGCCCGAACCGGCGCCGCCGCTGATCTACGCCTCGAATATCGACACCGGCGACCATTGGGAACTCTACATGAAGCATTCCATGGGTAGCAGCCGCATTACCACTAATAATGAGGAAACGGTAGCCTTCTCGTGGCGGCGTAGCTGGGATCCTGGTCAGACTCGACTACTCGTCGACTCGCGGCGTTCCAATCCGGAATTCCGCCAGATCTACGAGTTCGACCCGCCGGCCTTCTATGGCGGCGACCACGCTTGGAATGCTGGCGTGCGCCGGATCAGCTACACCGACGGCGCCGCGCCGCCCGGCAGCGGGCCGTATCCTGGCTACTTGCCTAAGGGTGTCGCCCACGAGTTCAATGCGTCCTATTCGCCAGACGGCGCGAAGATCGTATTCGTCTCGGACCGTAGCGGGAATCCGGAGCTGTTCATCATGAGCATGAGCGCTAACTCGCCGATGCAGCTCACCAGCAACGGCTGTATCAATGAAGTGCCGACATGGTCGCCCAATGGCCGGACAATCTTCTGGGAGCATAACTGTGACGGTGATTTCGAGATCTACCGCGCGGATATAGCTTACAACTACGACTCGCAGTATGGTGTCGACGCGCGCTTGGTCAATGTCAAGCAATTGACAAACAACAACAGTGACGACCGCTTCGCCCGCGTCTCACCCAATGGTCAGCTTATTGCGTTTGGGTCGAACCGCGAAGGCAATTACGAGATCTACGTGATCAATAGCGTCGATGGCAGCGGGGAACGTCGTTTGACCGCCAGCAATGGCGACGATGATGCGCCAACCTGGTCCGCCGATGGAGCGACACTGGCCTTCGCCAGCAATCGCGATGGCGACTGGGAAATCTACACAATGGACCTGAGTGGCGTGCAGGTAACACAACTCACGAATAACACCGCCCAGGATCGCTGGCCGCTGTGGGCGCAATAGCCTAACACTGTGCGACCTTCCGAGACACCCCGGAAGGTCGCACAACACCTCAAGCAGATTCTCTACAGTTTGATCTGGAAAGCGCTCTTCCCGGCGTAGGCTGCGGCCTCGCCAAGTTCCTCTTCGATCCGCAGAAGCTGGTTATACTTCGCTACCCGATCGGTGCGCGCCGGTGCGCCAGTCTTGATCTGACCGGCGTTGGTCGCCACAACCAGGTCGGCAATAGTCACGTCTTCGCTCTCGCCGCTGCGGTGCGAGACAACCGCCGTCCAATTGGCGCGCTGGGCCATCTGGATGGCGCTCATCGTCTCGGTGAGACTCCCGATCTGGTTGAGCTTGATCAGAATGCTGTTGGCGGCACGCTCATCGATGGCGCGCTTCAAGCGCTCGACGTTGGTCACCAGCAGGTCGTCGCCGACCAACTGCACCCGATCGCCGATGCGTTGGCACAGCAGCGCCCAGCCTTCCCAGTCATCCTCGGCCAACCCGTCTTCGAGCGTAATCAGCGGATAACGACTGGCGATTGCAGCCCAGTAATCCACCATCTCGGCGCTGCTCAGTGAGCGACCCTCGCGCTCCAGCACATACTTGCCGCCGCTGTACAACTCGGTGCAGGCCGCGTCCATGCCGAGGTATACCTGTTCGCCAAGCTTGTAGCCGGCCTTCTCGACCGCTTCGGCGATGACTTCGAGTGCGGCCTCGTTGGTTGGCAGACTCGGCGCGAAGCCGCCCTCGTCGCCGACATTGGTCCCCTGACCACGGTCATGCAGCACTTTCTTGAGGCTCTGGTAGATCTCGCTACCCCAGCGAAGCGCCTCGCGGAACGTTTCAGCGCCGACCGGCAAGACCATGAACTCCTGAAAGTCGGTGCTATTCTGGGCGTGTTTCCCGCCATTGAGGATGTTCATCATTGGTACGGGCAATACGTGGGCGTAGACCCCGCCTAGGTAACGATAGAGCGGCAACCCTAACGCCGCAGAGGTCGCTTTGGCGCAAGCCAACGAAACGCCTAGGATGGCATTTGCGCCGAGCTTGCTTTTGTTCGCGGTTCCATCGCGCTCGATCAACTCCTTGTCAATCCCAACCTGATCGGCGGCATCCAACCCGACCAGGATAGGAGCGATCGCGTTATTAACATTGTCAACCGCTTGGGTGACGCCTTTGCCGCCGTAGCGATCCTTCTCGCCATCACGCAGTTCTAATGCCTCGTGCGCGCCTGTCGAAGCGCCGCTCGGCACGATTGCTCGCCCAACATCACTATTCTCCAAACGCACATCGACCTCGATCGTTGGATTACCGCGGGAGTCGAGCACTTCGCGGGCAACGATCTCCTCGATGAATGTTGACATACCTACCTCCTCTGATCCACTTGTCAGAATAATTCTAGCGCATCACAAAAGTCAAAAAACTAGAGACCGCACCGAGCTTGGTCGAACGGCCAGGATAGACGTGATGAACAACAGACAAAAGCAGTCACGCGTTGATAGTCGTCGCTCATCGATCGCACGTCAGTATAGCATACCCTTGGTTGACGGTGGCAGCACGCCTGTGTATACTGACTTTAGCATCCAAGACGTTTTGAAGCCCAATGCTCACTATTGTCATTGATGTTTGCCAGCAGCGTAGCGGCGATGGGAATGCTTATTAGGAACAGGATTCGGCTCATGACCACACACGAGGTATTGTTCATTCCCAAAGCGAACGAATGTGAACCAACATTCACTCACTACTATGATCAACCTCCGACTCGAGAAGACTTGATGGGTAAGAGCGCAGCACAATCACTATTGATCTTTTACCTCATCAACGTGTTGCAATGGCTCTATCGAGCGGAGGATTGGTTCGTGGTCAGTAACCTGAACATCCATCGGAAGCGAAATATCGCGAGTATCCGTTGGCGTCGGATGTAGCGGTGTTCAAAGGAGTCGTGATGACCAACCCAGCAATCCGTACACTGCGGAGTTGGCGACTCTATGAGCAGAACCGTCCACCGCCGCAAGTGGTATTCGAGATCGCATTGGCGGAAACGTGGATGGAAGACTTGCAAGATAAGCCCTTGCAATATGCAGCATTGGGTGTGCGCGAATACTACGCCTATGATCCGAATGATCCTCCATACTGGAAGAATGCTGCACAGCGGGTCCGTGGTTGGTGGATCGTAGATGGCAAGGTACGAGAGCAAATGCCTGATGCGCGCGGTTGGCTGTGGAGTGCGGAACTCGACAGTTGGCTCGTACAGGATGGGCTATTTCTGCGCCTCTTTGATCGCGATGGCCGGCAGCGCCTAACTGCGGGTGAAGCCGGACGCGCCGCCAAGGAAGCTGAACATGCTGACGAGGAAGCCGAACGCGCCGCCAAGGAACGAGCATGGGCAAAATTACGTGAATTAGGCGTTGATCCCGAAAGCCTATGATATCTCCCGTGAGTGATACATAATTATGGCTGCCAATGTCGGCCTCGACTCAGACTCTCGTTCCATACCGGCCAATCAGCACTCAGATATAGATCTTGTTGTTGATGCAGTGTACGAAGATGGCATTATTAAGCCGCTCGTGCCGCTTGATCTTCCCTCCGCCACACATGTCAAGCTCCATATTTCGCCACAGTCAAAGCATATAGCTATAGACGCTAGCGCTCCTATCGAGGATCGACAGTCGTCGCCAGCCCAGATCAAGCAGCGGACAATGCGCGCCTGGTCTGATCCGCCTTGGCTGCATGATGCCCTGGCACGTCCGCTCGGGCGCTCTGGGCTGCTGGCAGCGTTTACCGGACTAGAGCTAGTGGCGTTATTGGCTGGGCTGCTCGTCTATGCGCTGACCCGCTTCACGGGCCTTAGCGCGTTTCCGGTCTATTTCTTCTGCGACGAGGCGATCCAGACCAACCTGGCGAACATGTTGCTCCAAAATGGTCTGCGTGATGCTGAAGGGACGTTGCTTCCCCCCTATTTCTTGAATGTTGAGAAGTGGAGCCTCAGTTTGAGCGTGTATGTGCAGATGATCAGCACCGCGCTCTTTGGCGTCTCGGTTGAGGTTGCGCGCGCGACGTCGGCTCTGGTGAGTATGTTGGGCGTGATTGCGGTCGCGCTGACGCTCAAACTGGTCTTTGCGAATCGCTTCTGGTGGCTCAGCGCCCTAGTGATGGCGGCCATACCAGCCTGGTTTTTACACTCACGCACCGCGTTCGAGACGGTGATGATGGTCTCGTTTTATGCCTGCTTTATTTGCGCATACTTGCTTTATCGCTATCGCTCACCGTATTATCTCTTCGCGGCGCTTCTCTTTGGCGGCGCTACGTTCTACAGCTACGCGAATGGTCAAGGAGTGATGCTGGTCAGCGGTGTGCTGCTCTTGCTTATCGACCTCCGCTATCACCTCGAGCAGCGACGCACAATCGTGATTGGCGCGCTCGGTCTCGCCTGGCTCCTGGCAGTGCCATTCGTACGCTTTCGGATGATTCATCCCGAAGCCCTCACAGACCATTTACTCGTGCTGCACTCGTATTGGATCAAACCGCTTTCGCTTAGCGAGAAGCTGCTTGTCTTTGGGCAGACTTACCTGCAAGGCCTGAACCCGGCCTACTGGTTCTTCCCCAACGATGTTGACTTGGTCCGCCACTTGATGAAAGGGATGGGCCACGCCCCCTTGCTATCGCTCCCATTTGTCCTCATCGGTTTGGGTGTTTGCCTCCGGAAATGGCGCTCGCCTGCCCACCGCATAGTACTGATTGCAATACTCGCGGCTCCCTTTTCAGCGGCATTGGCGGAGATCGCGATCACCCGCGTGTTGGCGATGGTCGTGCCGCTCACTTTGCTGACCTGCATCGGTCTGGAGCAGATTGCTCGTTGGGTGCGTCGTTGGACGGGGTATCTACCGATTGCTGTTGGCGCAAGCCTGCTGTTTGTGTTGATGAGTTGGAATATGTTGCACACGGCGCTGGTCGAAGGAGCGACTTGGTATTCCGACTACGGAATTGGGGGGATGCAATATGGTGCGGAGCAACTTTTTGGCCACGCTCTTCCCGAGGAAATGGCGAAATCGCCGAACGATCATTTCTTGGTGTCGCCTACCTGGGCCAACAATCCCAACGCGTTCCTCGATTTCTTTCTGACCTCAGAACAGAGCAACCGGATCACATTGATCAACATTGACGCCTTTACTGTCACCCGACAGGAGCTAACGTTGAACCACGTCTTCGTCATGCCTTACTATGAGTATCAGCAAGCGCAAAACAGCGGCAAATTCATTCTGGCCCGACCGGAGCGGATTATCCCCTATCCCGACGGGCGACCAGGTTTTTATTTTGTGCGCATGCAATATGTTCCGTATGCGGACGAACTCTTCGCTGCCGACCGCACCAGGCGTCAGCAACTGCAAGAGAACAGCGTTCTGGTAAATGGCGAAGTGCTCCTGGTGCGCCACTCGCTGCTCGATATGGGCCAACTGACCGATCTATTTGATAATGCGGCACATACCTTGATTCGCGGCTTCGAGTCAAATCCGCTGATCCTGGAGTTCAACTTCGCGACCCCGCGCACCATCAGCGAACTCGATGTGACGGTGGGGACAATGGATTTTACCCTGGATGTCGAAGTGACTCCTGTCGGCGCGAGCGCGCCACAGAGCTTTCGTGCGACGTATCTGGATCTTGCGCCTGATCCGCAGGTGACATACGTTTTACCCGATGGACCGCTGACTGTAACAAAACTCCGTCTTGCCATTCAGAATCTCCGCGCTCAAGAGGTGGCGCATATCCACGTGCGCGAGATCGCATTCCGTTAGTCGATGCCCAGTTCTGTGGCGATCTGCACTGCGATGCGGAAATCAACCAACAGCGCGGCGTCCAAGCTCACCGCACTCGCCCCGACCGCCAGAAATTGCCGCGCATCCTCGACCGTCATAATACCGCCGCCGCCGACCACCGGCGCCTGTATAGCCTGGGCCACCGCTGCGACTGCATCGAGCGCAAACGGTCGTAGGGCTGGTCCACATAGCCAGCCGCAAATATGTTCTCCTGTGGCAGGTTCGACCGTCAACCCCGGCAGACTATTGCTCACCACGATAGCGTCGGCGCCGGCATTGGTTGCGGCTTCGGCGAGGTTGACCAGGTGCGATAGGTCAAGGGGGAGCTTGATCAGCAATGGCAGCAAGGTGGCAGTGCGTACGCTTGTCACAAGCTGTTCAATATACGCAGGTGAATGTGTATTCGTTATCGCCAGGTCGAGTTCGATTCCGGCGACGCCTGTGCTGCCCTCGAGTTGTGCAGCTGCGCTGACAAACTCACCCATGTCGGTCACGACAATGCTGATGATGACTGGCAGCGACCATCCCGCCCAGATCGATGCGCAATGCTCGGTGACATAGCGCAGACCTGGATTGTGTTCGCTGCCGCTAGAGATTATGCCGGCCGGCGCTTCGACAATGCGGGGAAGAGGCCAGGCGCGTTGGGGTTGCAGCGTGGTGCTGCGCGTCACCAGAGCGCCAAGCCCGTGCTGTTGCGGCTCGTTCGCCAATCCGAGTTGGCGCGCGCATTCGACGCCGTAGCCCAGGGTTCCTGCTCCTGCAATGACTGGCGTATGCAAGGTCAGGCTATAGGGGTTTTTGGGAGCCAGTTCGATCGGCATGGCTTACACTGCGCACTCATGTATAATCTATCGGTTATCGGCGCGAAGGCGTTGGCGGAACAGATCCTCCAGAAGGCTATTGCCGCCGATGTATGAAATCGACAATGAGGAAATGAGAACCAGAACGACTCAGCAGCGCCCAGAGCCAATTGGCTATTGGACGCTGCTGCTTATTACAAGCGGCAGACGGACATGTATCGACAATGCACGCCGCACGATGTCATGGTATAAGGTGGAGTTACAAGCGAGTCACGGACGATCGCATTTATGAGCAGCGGCGTGCGATAAGCTCCTCGACACGGTCGGTCAGCCGCTCGATCTGAGACTGCAACGTGTCCACATCCTGCTGTGTTGGCAGACCCATTTGCTCAATGAGCCAGTCCAGACCTCCACGATCGTTCTCGGTTGGGGATGGGGCGTGTGGTTGGAAGCGAAACTGGCCCAACACTTCACGCAAGATCTCGGTCGTCTCGTTCTGGATCTGCTCTCCGCGAGCGGCCATGCGATCGAAGTTATCCTCGATGGCGTCTCCTGTCAGAGCCAGACCGCCAAGCATTGCCAGCATCGAGCGACGCATGAGGGCGGCAATCACCGATTCCTGGCCATTGGCAACATGTGCATCGCTCGGCTGCGTAACATCGTTTGTCGTTGCTTCCATAGGGTAATCTCCTCACGTATTGATTGTGAAGCATGTTTTGGACAACGAAGATATAGGATTGTCAAAAGACTCAAACCAAAGGCGCATAGGCCAATTCGACTAGAAAAGCGCGTTTGCTAGTTTCCTTCGATATTCGTTGGCCAGCGGGTTATCATCGCCGATCATCTCGAAGAGGGCGAGCAACACTTGCCGCGCGCCGTCGTTGCGGAATGCCCGATCACGCTGCACAATGCCGAGCAGGTGTTCCATGGCATCGGCGTAGTGGCCAGTGCGCGCCAAAATTGCAGCCATTTGATAACGGGCTTCCATATTCCCTGGTTCATTGACTACCTGGGCCTTTAATGCAGCCTGATCGACTTGTGCGACCTCCTGGAAGAAAGGCGCGATATGGAGCAGTGCCTGGGCGCGAGCGTAGAATGACGCACCCGCCGGCACTGTGCGCAGCAACTCAGCGCCGTTTGGGTCGCCCTGAGCGATCAGCAGGCGGCCCAGACCAAACATGCTGGCGGCATGCGCGCTGTCGTGCTCGAGTGCGATGCGGTAACGGGCAGCCGCTGCCTGGGGGTCGATTGACTCGAGAGCGGCGGCTTCTTGTGCCAGACGATCAGTCGTTCCAGGAGCGAAGCGCTGCAACCATGCCCGGACTTGGCTCTCGGGCAAAGCGCCCGTAAACTCGTCGATGACTTGGCCGTCGCGGAAGGCTTTGACAGCAGGGATGCCCTGGACTCGAAACGTCATTGCCAGGCGTTGATTGAGATCGGCATTGACTTTGGCGAGAACGAATGCACCCCCAGCTTCGTTGGCCAGGCGTTCGAGGATTGGACCAAGCGTGCGGCATGGGCCGCACCATGGCGCCCAAAAGTCGACCACAACCGGAACTGATCGAGAACGATCGAGTACTTCGGTCTGGAATGTTTGTTCGTTGACATCAATGACAGCAGGAGTGCTCTTTGGCTGTACCGTCGTTTGTGTTGCCACAGTGGTTCCCCTCATCTGGTGTACGAGCGTTTATTCATATATACAGTCGGCGCCTTCATACCGCGTTTCGTTCTTCGGTATTGAAGATATGAGGTGTTTGTAATAGGATCTTCCTCCCAGCTCCCTTTCTTGGCGCAAATGCAGTTGATGCGGGGCGGCAGGCCAGGCGGCCCGACCGCAGCATGCATTGGTATTAAGCAGAACAAACCGCCATTGATTATAAAGTTCCGGCTGCATCCATCCGTATAGTGTAACAGAAAATTGACAATATGGTGTAGGCTTTGTGATGAGGCGGAGATTTGTGATGAGGCGGAGAGAGGATGAGAAGAGGAGGTGATGAAGCGAGGTGAGGAGGCGACGACGAGGGGGCGCGGAAGCTCGGAGACGGCGAAATAGTGCGGTAGAGGCCACAATACGGCGCAGGGGCGCTTTCGTAAAGCGCCTCATGTTTAGGCGTATGGGAAAATGAAGAGGCTGCGTTTAGGGGCGCAGCGCCGAAGTCACCGTCAGCCCGCCGAACTGCACGCCAATCGAACGTTGATCATTCTGGCGTTGGTCCTCGAACGCGGGTATCCAGACAGAGCTTTCTAGTCGCAACAACATGCTGCCGGTCGGCGATAGCGGCGCCTGCTGGGTTGGCAAGGAAATCGTATAGGTCGACATAGCATTGTCCAGATCCAAACAACCGAGTTTGATCGGCGCGCCGGTCATCGTGGGCCAGGGGCTTGTTTCGGGTTGGAGCGAGAGGCATGCTTGGGCATTCCCCAGGTGATCGGGGCGCTGCCCGCCGGCCAATTGCAGATCAATCTGGCTGGGAAGCGCGTTGGCGCGCCAGGGCAAGCGCAGCACAGCATCGCCGTTGGTCCAGGCATAAGGCTCATTGGACTGTACAGGAGTTTCTGCTATGCCTGGACTCACTTCGGGTCGATAAAAACCATTGACTTGAGCAGCGAAATCATACGGCGACAACGGAGGTGTGGGCGCCGCAAGCAGATTGGGCTGATCAGGAACCAGTCTGTAGATTGCAAACGGCAAGGTTAGTTGTGAAACATTGCGTGGTTTCTGATTGGTCAGTTGCTCGAATTCGGGTAATTGGAGCAAGAAACCCCCTGCCGGTTCGAAGGCGAAACCGGGCAGGACAAAGCTGCCGCCGCTGGCGCTCAACACCAGGTAAACGGTGCGTCCTTCCTGTTGCCAATGGCGTACCTGGTCGGCCAATAAATCAGCATAGGCGCCGGGCTGGCTGCTTTTGACGGTGAAAGCGTCAATCCCAAAGGCGAAACGGAGCGGCGTTACCACCATGTCAGGCACATCGCGCGAGAAGCTGTAGATCGGCGCGCCGCCGCGGAAGAGCGCAATGTCGCGTTCTGGTTCGAAGCGTTGGGCTATCGCTTGCAACTGTTCGACCGCGCCCGCATACTCGACGTGGCGATAGATGGGACGGTTGGTCCAGACAAAGAACGCGATCAGGGCTGAGGTAAGCGCCAGTGTCAGACCGACACGGATCGGGGCGCGTTTGCTTGCCGGTCGCAATACGAGAGCGACCAGCGCGTAGGCCATGCCCAGGCTGAGCACGGGATAGGTGCTTGGGATGAAGCGGCGCAAGATGTAGATGTAGGTTTGCTCGCTGGTGCCATAGGTCTGGCGTATCCAGAAGAAGGCGCCCACTAACCCAACGACCAGCAGCAGCCACGAAGCGCGGTTCAGATCGCGCCGCCACCACAGCGCAACCCCCATCACACCGAGGATAATGCCAAGCGGCGAGAGATACCAGCCCACCCGCACCAGATTGGCAAGCGGGATTACATATTTATCGCCTTCTGGTGCAGGCTCAGAGGTGAGGATCGCCGGATCGACGATAAACCGTTCCCACCAGGATATCTCATTATACTCGTTGTACCAGAGACGGACGGGCAAGTGGATCGGCGCACCAACATAGCCCTGCAGTCGCAACCAGTTGAGCGTCTGGTTGCTGAACGGTCCCTGCCACGGCCCACGTTCGACGCGCAGTTGCTTGCGAAGATCTGCGGTCGCTGCTATATCGACGGTGGCCTTCCAGTAGGGCTCAGCGCTGAGGACGACCCCGGCATGAGCAGCCGCCTCGTCGATGCTCATGCGCCTCTCGTTTACGTCCCATTGCACCGCAAGCGGGTTGCGCGTGAGCGGATCGCTCCAGCCGCCGCGTGTGTTGAAGAGCATGTCAGCGTCGATAATCGATGGTCTAACGAAATAGGCATATCCGCCAAGTACAAGCACACCGATCATGGCGAAGTTCTGCAGCATCTGGCGACGGTTCACAACCGCCGCTTCGAAGCGATGGATCGGCGACCGACCCAGGCGCGCCGGCCAAAAGCGCAGCAGCAGCAAACCGCCGATGCCGATCGTTATGACTGTCAACTCGATCCAGATCCGCAGTGGAGACTTACTGGCCAGCGCCGCCTCAAACGACTCGCGGACAGCCGCGGTGAGGAATGGCAACGCCAGGCGAGCAATCAGCGCATAGTCCTGGAAGCGGTCATGCCCTGTATCGAAGAAATACGCGCGCGCGATGAAGCCGATATGCAGCGCGGCGTGGAGGAGCATCGCGCCCAGTCCTAGTGCGAACATCGTATCGATTTTGCTCCAGCGCCGCGTGACCCAACAGTAGAGCAGGTAGAGCAGCACTGGGCCGAGCAGGAAGAAGTCAATGCGCGTCAGTGCGACCTGGCCGATGGCAACCCCGGCGAGAATGGCATAGAGATATCGGGTCTGGAAGCCATCGCTGCGCTTGGGAGCCAGGCTAGGATGATCGACTGCAGGGTGGGCCGGTTCGGAATGTGAAGCGTAGGATGCACCATTCTCCGGCCCGGTCTGGAATTTGGCGAAGAAGTAGAGCCCCGCGAAGATGAGGAACTGGGCAGTTGTCTCGGCGGTAGAGTAGCGCGAGAACCAGACCTGAACGCCGTTGAGCGCCAGGAACAGAAATGCCAACACACCAACCCAGCCGTTGATCAGCCGCCGCCCGAGCATACCGACGCTCCAGGCGCCCAGAACGCCCATCAGTCCAGGGGCGAACAGCCCGCCATAGAACCCTAGAACGCTGGTCAATAGCCCAATCCAGGCCGGGAAGAGGTGTAGAAACTGCGGCACAATCAGGCCCTGCACAGCGTCACCCTCATTGATAAAGAAACCGGCAGTGTGGAGACGGGTGGCGATATAACGGCTGCGGTCCTGGACACCAAGGAAATTCGATAGAGCCTGTTCGGCTGGTTCGCGGAGGCTGGCTTGATCCGACTCGGCAGCCTGACCAATAGATTCAAGGAGCGCATCGTGTTGGACCAGGCTGCCGGTGCGGGCGATCGCAAAACCGGTGACGGCGTAGACCCCAGCATCGCGGGCGCCGAGTACCACTTCGAAAGGGCGAATGACCAGCAGGAGAGCAATAATTCCAACCAAAGCAAAAGCCAGGGCTTCCCAATGCCGGGAGAGATGCGACAGACGGCGAGAGGTTGGCAATGCGGAAATGCCGTCGGCAGGGTGAGGTCTTGCGTTTGGGGACACATCGTTTGTGTCTCGTCGCTGTGCTTTACTCGAATGGGCGCGCCAATGTTGAATGAGTAAGGCGATAGAACAGGCGGCAACAAGGATCGAAAGCTGCAACCAGAGCGAAAAAATGCCAAACGAAGCCAACATCAGGGCCAACCAGCCGCTCAGCAGCGCACTGGTCACCACGCGCTCATAGTGGCGCTCCAGCAGGTCAGCGGGCGTTGTACCGGGCACCGCGCGGTTGAGCGCCAAACCGGGCAGATAGAGCAATAGCGGCAGGGCGATTACTGCGATTAAAACGGCGCCGGTCACGTTCTCTTCGTTCCTCCGTCATTTAGCATAGAGCGCGATTATAGCATATACAGCAACTGAGCTTAGCCTAACAGAGATAGGAGAATTGTTCGCGATGCGGGAGCAAAACCAGATCACCGATGATCTGTTTGTCGCACGCTTGCACGAGAAGCAGCAGCAGATTGCGGGTAAAATTGCGCAACTCGAGCAGATCCAGCATTATATTACAGACAAAATCCGGCAGTTCGAGCGTAGCGCCTATGGAGCAAGCAAATAAGCTCGGGCCGCCTAACCGATCATGTCATCAGATCAGCTATCGTCGCCCGATTCCGGCGTGAAGCGCACGGCCCTCATCGGGCGCGTATTGACAGTCAGTTGGAAGATGTCAGGGCGTGCGTAATGCCCGACCACGTCCAGGTCAAACATGCCACGGCTGATCGCGCCCATGTCGATCTCCGCCGTCAGGATCACTGGTGCGTCAAAGACCGGCCCGGCCAGCACCTCGCCCAGCGGCCCAATGATGCAACTGCCGCCGCGAATGAGTATAGCGTCCGGGTCGTCGCCCTGGATCGGCGTTACATCGGGCGGGAAGTTGCGGCGACGCGCGAACTGACAGGCCGAGAGCACGAAGCAGCGCCCTTCGAGCGCGATGTGGCGCATCGTCGGCAGCCAGGTCTCGCGGTCGTCGACAGTCGGCACGCAGTAGAGCTGTACACCCTGCCCGTAGAGAGCCAGACGCAACTGGGGCATGTAGTTCTCCCAGCAGATCGCCGCGCCAAGCCGGCCAAGCGGCGTTGGAATCACCTGGAGCGTCGAGCCGTCGCCGAAGCCCCAGATCAGCCGCTCCATCGCGGTTGGCATCACTTTGCGATGCGTACCGAGGAGGGCGCCATCGGGACCGATGAAGAGCGCCGTGCAGTAGAGCGTCCCGCCATCGCGCTCGATCACGCCGATTACCAGGTGGACGCCGTGTACGCGGGCGGCTGCGCCCAGCGCAGCGGTCGCCGGTCCCGGTACGTCGACCGCGCTGGCATAGTAGCGGCGGAATAGGTCGCGACCCTCCGGCGCACGCATCCCCACCCGCGCGCCGAAATCGAGCCCCTTGGGATAGCCGCTCAGGAAGGCCTCGGGGAAGACCACGAGGTGCGCACCCTGCTTGGCTGCGGCGGCGATACACTCGCCAGCCTTGGCCAGCGATGCGTCGAGGTCGAAAGCCGCTGGGGCATCCTGCACCACAGCGGCACGGAACGTCTGGGTCATAGTTTCTCCAAGATAATATAGTCGATAGCTGATCATGAGCCTGCGGCACGCTCCATCGGATTATAATCGTGAACAATATCGGGCTTTGGCCGTCCAATGTATGGAATGCTTTATCTGTGGCGCTACAGCTTATTGAAGTTTGGCCTTGGCTGGAACATATCCTCATTATGTTCACAATCAACTGCCGCCAAACATCCGTCGATATGGAAAATCAGACCCGAATCGTTTCAATTCCGCTTGACAAAATTGATCGATCACTGCTTGCTGCTGCGCATTGATGAGTTCACCCGACGCGCCGCTTTTGCCACTGCGCATCATCACTGGCCGTGCCTTCCTTCCGCCAAGTGTGGGGAGCGGAGGGGCGAATTTCTCGTCGATAGATTTCATGTATTGAAAACTTGCCTTTTCTCCAACCTTTGCGAGCTGGGCATCGGTTAGCCTGACACCCATTAATGTTGCAATCCGCCATATTGCAGCAGGCAAATCTTGTTTCATCTCGGCAAATGTGAGTATCAACACATTATCTCGCTCACGCCATGGCCAGAAACTGGCCGTATGAGCCGCCCACGAATCAAAGAAAAAATCGTTTGACGTGAATCCTGCTAGCCACTCCTCGGGTGTAAAATGAACGCCGTAGAGGTTGATAATCCCTTTTCCAAAGTAGTAGCTTGACACGAATACATCTTTGGGATCTCGAATCACCACGACGTATTTTGCCTGTTGATTATATGGGACATAGGCGCTTCCGAGATGCGTTTTGATGACGCGCAGTCCGGTAGGCGACTGCTGCTGCGGTCTCGGATCGCGTAAATCGATGACTGGTACTGGCGTGCGCATATCAGGCCAGGGAATCAGATCGTGAATGTAGTCGAATTCCGCTTCGCCGTAACAGGCGATTTGTTGTGCAATCTGCAGGGCCCAGTTGGTGCCGCTTTTGGCGTAGGTGCAGACAAAGACATCGTGTTGCGTCGGTTGATACCCAGCAAAGGCCTCGCTTTTCTGTTTGGGCGATTGCATGCTCCGCATCATGCGGCGTAGAAATAGTTGTCCCAAGCCTAATTTGCCAGCCGCTTGCATAAGCAGCATCCTGGGCAGGAGCTTGAGTTGCTGTACAGTGAGCTGCGTTTTTACCATAGATTTCATGGAACTCAAAGCATGGACCTCCTAGCCATAACGCTTACAATCAAGTCTCCGCTTATTCCGTCAATACATACTTCGATTCATTCGAAACGTCGAATTGCAGGAGCCGGATATTCTGCTGAGAAACAGCGATTCCTGCGTAGAGTATAGCATAGGGTGCTGCCTGCTCCTGCAGACAAGCTCCGCGTCACTAGCTGGGAGCAGTTGAGCCGTATTCTTTGATGTAGGGCCACTCAAAGTTCTGCAATGGAATGCAGATGACGCAAATGGGCGTATGATTGCCGCAGATCGGCAAATTTCTGCGGCAATCGTGCGGTTGATGTGTGGCTGATTTCCCATTTTGACGCAGCCCTATCTGTGATGCCTGGCGGCTGATATATAGCGTCTCTCTGTGCTACAATTTTTGACGCAGCCCTATCTGTGATGCCTGGCGGCTGATATATAGCGTCTCTCTGTGCTACAATACAGTATCTATATTCTACAACGAGCCATGTCATGCTGAACGAAGTGAAGAATCTCCTTGCAAACGACCCCGAGACCCTTCGCTACGTGTATCCTGAGCGCAGCCGAAGGGCTCAGGGTGACATACTCGAAGGTGTTTCAGCGCAGTACATCTAGAAATCTCGTTGTAGTACTATGCGAGAGAACACGGAGACCCTGATATGCCTTCGCCATTTCCCGGTATGGATCCCTATCTTGAAGGGTATTTGCGGCCCGATGTTCACAATGCACTTGCGGCGAAAATACGCCAAGTCCTCACACCGCTGCTTCGACCACGTTATACCGCGCGGCTGAACATCTATGTCGTCGAAGATATGATGCCAGAAGGGGATGTTGGGATTTTGCATCCCGATGTAGAAATCATGGCGACCAATCGGCTTCATGAAACCGGCATTGAGCTATCGACACAGAGCAGCGGCCATCCGGCGGAGGTAAACCCAGCCGCACTGACCATTCCTGTCGTTCTCCCAGTTGATGTACAAGTGACCAATGTTGAAATTCGTGATACGGCACATAATCAGCTAATTACATCGATCGAAATGCTGTCGCCAGTCAATAAGCGTGAACCGGGACTGACGCCCTATCGGTTAAAGCGCCAACGACTCTATCAAGCTGGCATCCATCTCTTAGAAATCGATTTGGTGCGCAGGCGCGCGCCCAATTATGCATTCAAAAATACCGAATGTGCCGTATGTGGTGGCGCTTACCCGTGCATATACCGGCAAAACGGCAATTTGGCCGATACGCTTGCAAGATGCATTACCGAATGTGCCGGCGCCACTGCGCGCGCCTGACGATGATGTGATCCTTGAACTTGGCCCAGCGCTTCAATCCGTCTATGATGAGGCGGCATACGACTTGTCGATAAATTACCAGGAAGACCCGCCGCCGCCCGCATTATCAGAAAGCGACAAAGCTTGGATCGAACAGCATATTCAGCGTTAGCGCAAAAGCGCGGTAGTGGTATAATGAAAACTGATGATGCGGTATGATTCTTGGAGGCGTTATGGTGACAATAACGTGCAGACACTGCGACAGCCCGAACATTATTAAGAATGGGCGGACGAAATCAGGCCAGCAAAAGTATTATTGTAAGGCATGCTCATTTTATGGGACTCTTGACACCAAAGATGAAGAGCGTAGCGAAAAGAAACAACTCGTTGAGAAATTACACCGTGAGCGGGTTTCGCAGCGTGGCATTGCACGTATTACTGGCTTGAGCCGAAATACTATCGTCAAAATATTAAAGCAGAGCCACTCAACGCAAGCCGTGAAAGATGAACATTCTGGCGCCTCTTGAAAGAGCGCTATGCTTGTTGATCTTTATTCTTTGAATAAGCACTCTGAAGCTGTGCTCTGCCTTTTGCCCGCCCCAAGCCGAATCCGACAGGCGATCAACGCCCTGTCTCTACCCGCATCTTAAGCGCTCGGTTGAAAGCGGAAAACTCCTCCTCAAGAACAGCGCGACTCATGTGCAGGATGGCAACCGCCATCTCGCCACTGAACGCCTCGCTATTCACAAGTCGTGTTTGATTTGGCCCTAGTTCCTGTAATTCGAAGTGATGCATGCCTTGGAACACACCGGGCTCTCCACCGCGCCATTCCAGCACAGCAGGTGCAGCGACTTGAAGAAACTCGGCTATGAACATGCGCTCATGCGGGGCGCCGGGAGCTGCACAAAATCGGGCTTGTGCGCCAACCCCCATACGCGAAGGCGCTTGCTCAACCCTTATATGGCGGTTCCAATCGTTATAGGCGGCAAGATCCAACAAGACCTCCCAAACCTGCAGGCGGGAGGCGTGGATATCAATGTACTGCGTAATCGCCAGTGATTCTGCCAAGGTTGTCCCTTTAATATAACAGACGGCCAGATCGAATGTTCAAGACTTGATGCCAGGCGCTTGGACGATGGATTTGGCGGGGACTTAAGGCTTCACAAGTATGTTGCGGATTGCATATGCAGTATAGAGCAAGGCAATATTTGCGGTCAAGCAAACCGCTCACTGGCTCATGGCGATTGCAAAGTCTTATGTCAATACCCTGATTCAGGCTTGCGTCTGCGATGCTCGATTTTTACGAGCATCTATTCCACGATCCCGGATCGCATCGCAATGGACAAATCCTTGTTAACATAATACTTTGCATGAGCTATGCTCACTGGCTGGCTGTGGTGCGAACATACAAGCTCTGCTCAGGTTGTTGTAATACGGAGGTGAACACATTTTAATGTCAATAAGTAGAAATTTAATAAGAAATACAGCATTTGTGCCATGCCAAATTGACCTGGTGCTGCTATAGTTTAAATTGTACACCTTATCCGCCTCTAGGAATCGCGAAAGAAACTGCTTGAAAAGTAGCTGCAACGGCATTTTTGCGCTGCAAGAAGCAGGAAGGTGCCTCTTGCTGCCTGAATGCAGCAGCTTTGGCGCTTCGAGGTGCATACTACCGTACCTTAATTAGCAGGAAACGTTCGTACTTCGTGTTGTATCTATGGCTCCTTAGCAATATCGTCATCAACATCGGAAAGGAACCCGCTATGAATCCAAGCTTTACATCTAAGCGAAGTCGGTCTTCTATACGTATGATCCTGCCAGTAGTAGTATTGCTGACCATCATCACTTCAATAGTCGCTGTGAGTTGGAGGTCGCCAACACAAGCAGCCGCGACTACCGTGGCGCCAACATCTATCGAAGGCCGTTCGGAAGCTGAACGCAAGCAGGTCTTCGATTACATTGTAGAGAAGACAATGTCGCGAACGGCTTGGTCGCCTTATACGCCTGGTCGTCCGGACCAAAACTATCCCGTACAAGTTATGGCGCTGTGGGAAGAGTTTCGCGATGCGAAAACAGATGCGGAACTCTATTATACGTTGATCAAGATAAGCAACTTGCGACACGACCGCCATCTTTCGGTAGATACTGTCGAGGGCGGCTTGGTGATAGAAGATACCAAGCTTGATCAAGCGCCGATACAGTTTCGCCCAGATTTTGGCAGGAGCGAGCCAGTCTTTTTTGTAGCTGATTACGATACACGCATTGCGAGTAAATGGAACCAACCGATGCCATCCGTTGGCGATACCTTACGTGCTGTCAACGGCATTACAATCACATCATTCGTTCGCCAGCTCGAACCATACATCCGCTATTCGACAGAACGGAAACTGCGCTGGGAAATAGCAGATTCGCTCGCGGAAAAAGAGTTGGATGACATCGACGCGAAATTGTTTCGCGATGATGTCACGTATACATTAATGCGAAGCACTGGTGAAAGCTACGATCTCCAATTGCCGTATATAGAAGACGAAGATATCACTTGGGCTGGTACGCTGGAGAAGAAGTACACCAACTTTGATCCAGTGCTTGAGACCAAGACCTATACGCTTTATGTGTACCAAGGGGATCAAAAGGTGATTCTGCTTGATTGGGTTGGCTTTAAGGATACCTTGATAGCGGATGTTGATGCGCTGGTGAAGTTTGCCGAGGCCAACAATCTGCTTGACCATGACATCATCTTTGATGGCACCACCAGTCGCGGCGGATCACGTGGAGCGTATGCCTTGGCACGTTTAACGGACCAATCGTTTAAGACAACCTTTGGCAACCTGCGCATCAGCGACATTATTCCAGCGTTTATTAGCGATAAAGAAGCGGATTTTGCTAAAGGAGACATCGATAACTTTGATGGCGGCGTCGAGCTTATCAATTGGCTACGCACCGATGTACAGCAAGCGTATGATCAAGGCTTAGACTACGCCCCGGCGGCGCCGTTCAAGCTCGCCGATCTCCCCAAATCCTCAGAAGGAATCATGCAACCTGCGCCGGTCCACTTTCGAGGGCGGATGGCCTGTTTCTTTAGTCCAAAGGGCGGATCACATCTTGATCAGTTTGCAGCGATGGTGGCGGACAATGATCTTTGTCACCTAATTGGGATGTCTGCCGGTGGTTATAGTAATACCTGGGAATGGGAAGAAGTGCTGAAGTGGCCTGATGGGACGCCAATTGTCGAATATATGTGGAACATTGGTCACACGATACGACCAAATGGCAAGATCCTTGAATCGAACCCAGCGCTGCCGGATGAACTCTTCCCAATGACGAGCGATAACTTTGAGACATACCACGATCAGATGATTGATCGCGCCTTCAAGCATTTCTACGGAAACCCTGCGCCATCGTTATACCAAATCTGGATTGATAGTGTGTTCGGTAGATAACTCTGGGGAACGTAGTTCTGCTCAAATCTCCTTACTTTGCACTCAGATGACAGCGACGCTTCTCTATTCAGTATAGCTGCACACAGCTTCTCTGGATTTGGGCTGTTTGTCTGACTACGGACAGGCAGCGCCTTGTTTGTTGATACCCCGGAACGCGCAATGAGGCGTGTGGAATGTTCCCTCGTTGGCGAAATAATAATAATTAAGAACCTGCTTCTTGCATGCCTGGCTATTTCTGGTACAATCACAGCCCGTATGTGCCGTCACTGCAGCTTCGGAGCTAGCGCGCTTGCTGCAGACTGGAAAGAATACATGGCTCGTTCGCTTCCGAAACAAGCAGTGGCCGCGCCGCGTCGCGCCAGTTGGGCCAAGGCGCAAGAGCTTTTGGGGGCGCTGCGCCTTTGGCCGCCGTTGCTGCTTACGCTCCTGACTCTCGGAGTTTTGATGATCGCCTACGCGGTGCGTCCGACCGTACGTATCGATCTGGGCGACACCTTCGATGTTGCGTATCTGCAGGATTTCAATGGGCGCGAGATCGATGCGGTCGGCGTACCGGAAGAAGCCGCCTGGGCGACAGACCAGCCAAGCGTCACTATCCCTGGCGACCGAGAAGGCGTCTGGCTGGCAACGCTCCACGTGGCGGACGACCAGCCTGATGGCGCTCTGGAAAGATACGCCGTAGCAGTGAACGATGTGCGGGTCATGATGCCCCGCCGTGGCCCGCGCGAATTACTGGCGACTATTCCGCCGGAGCTTGTTGCCGCCGAGCATGTGACCTTCCAGTTGGTTCCGGGCGTGGTTGGCGGACCGGAGCCGCCAACTGGACTAGTTGATCGTGTGACCCTGGCTCAAGCCCGCACCTATCGCTGGAGCAGCGATGAGAGTACGGTTTGGTTGCCTGGCCTAGGCCGTGGCGACTGGCTGGTAACATTGAGCGTTGTCGTAGCTCATCCGAATGGCGAACCGCTGCAAGCCCAGGTGTTGGCCAACGGCACACCCCTCGCCACACTCCCAGAGAGCAGAGAGCTACGCGATGTTCAATTGTTCGTCCCCGCAGAACTTATAGGCGACGGCGATCTGGAACTCACCCTGCGTTCAAACGTGTTCACAGATCCCAGGCCGCTGGGTCTGCTGATCTCGAACGTGGCGGTACGCCCGGCGGATAGCGTTGGGTGGAGCGGATTGCTTCACGTGTTGCCGCCATGGAGCATGTATTTCGCGGCGCTGGCGATTGCCCTGCCTCTGTACGCTTGCCTGGCGCTGCTGATTGGCAAGCCGGCACAAACGAACATCAAAGCGGATGACAACGGATTGCGGTGGCTGCGACGCGCTGGTTGGCGAGGGCGATCCTGGCTGGCATTCGGCGGAACCCTTGCTCTGGTGCTGTTCGGCGGCTGGGCGGCAATGTTCTACCGCTTTCCAACTAGCTTTATGCTGCCACGCCTTGCTATCCTGGCGCTCTGGAGCCTGATCCTTCTGCTCGTGCTGCACCTGTTGCTGACCTGGGTGTTCAAAACCGCCGGCGTTCCGTTTCGTGCCGGCCGTAACGCTGCAGCGTCCGCTAGACCGCGTTCTGCGCTGCTGGCTGGGTTGTTACTGGTCTTTTTCGTCAGCTACTGGCTCAAAGCCGGCGGGATGCTCTACCCATATTTCGTTGGCATCGATGTGCAGTGGCATATGGATCGCGTCCAGTGGATTCTCAACGGTCAACTCCCGCTACTATACGGCGTCAATAGCCCGCTCAACGAGTCGACGATGCCCGAGGCCGAGTGGGGCGCAAATCGGCCAGTCATCCCCTACTCACCCTATTTCCACATGTTTGCCGCGCTCTATGCATTGCTGCCCTTCTCGCTCTCACTATCCGCCAATATGGTCAGTGTGCTGCTCGATTGCAGCCGGGTCTTTCTGATCGCGCTGCTGGCGCGCAAAGCGGGCATGAGCGAGCGCGCTGCATTTCTGGCTGGCGCGCTGTACGCTGTGTTGCCGGTAACCTTCTTACTGCACTCGTGGGGCAATATCCCGACAACGTTCGGGCTCTGGTGGACGCTAGTGGCGACAGTGTTCATTGCGGCGGCCTGGAATCGCTTGGGCGAACGCGGGCCAATGCTTGTGCTCACCCTGTTGCTGCTGGCAACGTTCCTCTTCTACACCGTCACCGGTGTGTTTATGGGCGTATTCCTGGTAGTCTTCACGGTGCTGGCGTGGCTTGTAGCACGGCGTGGCCCAGAAGGCCAGATCCTGCTGGCTGGATTGCGACCGTTGTGGCTGGCGACGGCTACGGCAATTGCGTTGGCGCTGCTGATCTATTATGGCCAGTACATTGGCCCAATAGTCAGTCAGACGATTCCCTATATGCAGCAGGTCTTTACCGAGGGACCGCAGAGCGTTGGAGTGGAACGCCCATCGTTCGGCGCATATATGCGGGGCTTTGTCCCCCACCTGGACTACCATCTGTGGGTGGGCGGCCATCTCTATTATGGTATCGTCATTCCGCTGTTTTTTCTCATTCCGGGCTTCCTGGCGCTGTGGAAACGCCCATTGCTGTGGGTGGTATTTGCCGCATGGTTCACAGTTGCCGTGCTGTTTATGTTCGCCGGCTACCGGATTTCGATGGTGGATAAGCAGATTTTCTATATGCTCCCAGCAATGTGTATCTGTTGGGCGGTTTATGCTGAACGCTACTGGGAGCGAGGGCGCTGGGGTCGTGTGCTTATTGCCAGTATCTATCTTTTCTCGCTCGCCTCAGCTATGTCTTTGTGGATATTTCGGATCGCCAACTCGCCGATAGTGCAATGACGAAAATGGCTCACATATGCTGTGGAAGAGCAATAATCCAAGGCAGCGAGAAGTTGCTGATGCATAAGCGTATGGAACCTAGTCAGCCCGCGCATTTGCTCGTCGCTCATCACTTAGCATGAACTCCTATGCTTGAGAAACAGACGCTGCAGTTTCCCCCGGTGCAATGGTTGCGTGTGCGTCTGCGCTCCATAACGCCAACCCAGGCGCTGATTGCCCTGATCGTGGCTTGCTCTGCAGTGCTGATCGGCGCGGCAAGCTACAAGTATTCCTACTGGGGCCAGGGCTTCGACATGGTGGATTTCCATATGCCGATCTGGGGCTCCTTGCAGGGCAAGTTTCTGCTCGTCTCGCGCTACAACTTCACCGACACCTTTATGGGGCTCGATGTGGCCTTTGGCTTTCTACCGGCCATCCCGTTCTATGCAATCGTTCCTTCGGCGTACACCTTGGTGGTGGTTCAGATCTTGTTCATCACTTCGGCTGCCATCCCCGTCTATCTGATCGCGCACGACCGCTTTGGTGCGCCCTGGGCAGGCATAGCTTGGGCCACTGTTTACCTGATCTACCCAACGACACAGTTTATGGCCATGGCCGGTCCATTTCAACCCCGTGTTCCAGCCCTGGTCTGCTTCTTCTGGGTCTTTTATTGTTTGGAACGCCGCAGACTGGCGCCTTATCTTGCGCTGCTCTTCGTGGCGATGACCGCGCGCACTGATGCGGCTCTGGTGGTCATAGCTTTTGGGATGTACGCCGCCCTGCGTCGCTACGATTGGCGTTGGTCGGCTTTACCGCTTGTGGTCGCCCTGATCTATTTCTACGCGGCGATCACATATATTACGCCGCTGTTCTACAACGACACCTTCCAGCCGCAGCGTGTCTCGACGCCTTTCGACCTGAACCGTGACTACAACGACATGTGGCCCTGTGGCGTGAGTCCGCAGGCGTGCTACTATCTGCACTTGGGCGGCAGCTTACCCGAAATCGCCAAGAATATTCTGACCCATCCGGTCGAGGTCATTGCCTTTGTTTTCCAGCCTGAAAAGGTTTGGTACCTCTTCCTGATGTTCGGCGCTTTGCTCTTCCTGCCCCTGTCGGCGCCGCGCGAACTGTTGCTGCCCGCGCCGATTTTTGCGATCAATCTGCTCTCGAACCGGGTCTACCAGTATGTGATCACTGAGCAATATCAGATCTTGGTTATCCCTGGGATTGTTATTGCCGGCATCTGTGGTAGCGCGTGGCTGTGGCAGCGGCTGAACCGGCGCTGGACGATGAGCGCTCCGGTAGGATTGGCGGTGCTGGTGGCGCTGGTGGCCTTGCTCAATATTCCGCTCAAGAACCCGGTGGTCTCGGCCTTGCGCAATCCCGAGCGGCCAGAGCGAGTAGCGCTGATGGAACAGATGGCGGCGCAGATCCCGTCCGATGCAGCGGTGGCGGCGACATCATTTCTGGCGCCGCACCTGTTGCCGCGTCAGCATCTCTATTACTTACCGGGCGGCCCGATGCACGTGCCGGTGGACCAGGCCGAGTATGCGTTTATCGACACCCGCGCGAAGGTTCTCGAAGGCACGAACCTGATCGAGCGGCTGCGCGACGATCCGCAGTGGCGGGTGCTTGCGGAACAAGACGACCTGATTTTGTTCAAACAGGACGCGATGAAGTAGTTGAGTTCCGTTCAAATAAGATCTGACAGGCCTGAACAGAAGCTTTAGGGAGCCTTCCCCGAGATCTGTCAGGTTCGAAACAGCGTCTCATCGTAACGTTATTGTGCTGAAAACAAGGAACATTGTGTCTGAAATCACTGTTGCCCCGACGCCAGACGAGCGCCTGACGGCGGCGATAGAGCCTTGGCTGCAGCATATGACCTGGCGGCGTGATTACCAGCATTGGCGGGAGCGACGGATCAACCAGGAGCGCTACCAGGACGAGCGGCTAGCCCTACTGGAAAGCATCGCCGGGTCATTGCCGGATATGCATCTGCTCGACCTGGGCGCGGGCATGGGCGGTTTTGCTGTGGCGGCTGCGCAGCGTGGGGCCAGCGTTGTCGCCTGCGAGTACAACCGCGCCTATTGCAGTATCATCGCATTGCGGGCGCAGCGCTGCGGCGTCACGATACCTATTCGCAATGCTGCGGGCGAGGCATTGCCCTGCCCCAATGCGTCCTTCGATGCGGTGGTTTGCTGGGATGTGATTGAGCATGTGCAGTCGCCGGAGCGGATGCTTGCCGAGATCAGGCGCGTGCTGCGCCCCAGCGGTACAGTGCTGCTCACGGTGATCAACCGGCGGGCCTGGGTTGATCCCCACTACCACCTGCGTGGCATTAACTGGCTGCCGCGCACCTGGGCCGAGTGGATCATCGAACGCTGGGGCCGCAGCAAGGCGGGAGCAGCGCTGCGCGATATGCAGCGTCTCAGCGCGATGCACTATTATCACTACCCAGAGTTTATAACCCTGGCGCAACGCCATGGGTTTGGTGTGCGCGACCTGCGCGAAGAACAGCTCCGAGCAGGGCGCTTGGCTAGTCCACGCCGCAGTCGCCGTATCGTACGAGCGGGGTTACGGGTCATGGGCCTCGAAGCGGCGGCGTATCGCCTGCAGCGTCGTTGGTATGTGGGGATGTTCGAGTTGGCGCTCACCAAGCTGTAGCCTAAACATGACGGATCAATCATTCACAGCGCATGTCGCCCGCCCGTTTCGATGGCAAGCTCACCTTGTTGCGCTTGGCGCTTATTTGCTCTGTACGCTCCTGATCATGGCGCCAATTTTGCCGCTCTTCAATCGGGCCATTCTGGGCGGACCTGTCGCCGCCGTGGATGGTTGGTTACATGTGTGGCACATGTGGTGGGCGCATCGTGCAGTCACCACGGGTGTTAACCCTTTCTACACCAATCTCCTCTACTACCCCCAGGGAGCGGATCTTGCCATCCAGCCAATGAATCTGAGCAATGGCGTGCTCGTGTTGCCGATAACAGCATTGTTTGGCCCGATCGCCGGTTACAATCTGGCCGCGATGCTGGCATTCGTGTTGGCTGGCATGGGTGGTTACGCTTTGGCGTTACGGATAACGGGCAGTTGGCCGGCCGCTTTTCTGGGCGGATTTATCTTCAGCTTTTCTCCTTTTCACATGACGAAACTGGCCGACGGCCAACTCGAGTTGATCGCGCTGCAGTGGTTGCCATTCTATCAACTCTTTCTGCTGCGTACTGTGGAAGCAAGCTGGCGATACGATGCAGTGGTAGCCGGCGGCTTGCTTGCGCTTATCGGTTACACGAGTTGGTATTACTTTCTCTTTGCCTGTATTTCGAGTTGTTTTTTCGGACTGCTCTGGCTTTTCACTGTTCTAAAGAAACATGACCGGATCGGTGCGATTTGGCGTCTGTTCGTAATTGTGCTGATTGCCGGTTTCTGTATTGCACCAATCTTGGCGCCGGCGCTGATCAACAGTTCCTCAGACTTTGGACAAGTTCAAAGTGTTGAACCTCACAGCAATGAGTATTTGGTTAGTCGTTCGGCGAATATCCTCGACTTCTGGTTGCCCAGCAATCTTCATCCTATCTGGGGAGATGCAGTGGTCCGTGTTGGGCAGGCATGGCATCCCGGCATTGCCGCCTGGAATGTTGCGTTGGGCTATTGCACCCTTGGGTTGGCAGTCGTAGGCCTAATCACAAGTTGGGCAAAAGCTTGGCGCTGGGCCTTGCTTGCCCTTGCAATGTTAATATTGGCACTCGGCCCATTGCTCAGTATCGGCTCCTGGCAGACAGCGTTGCCATTGCCCTATGGTTTGCTGTTGTACGTGCCAGGCTTAGACCTGGCCCAGCGACCTAGTCACTTTGTTGTGATAGTTACACTGATGTTAGCAATCCTTGCGGCTTTTGGCATGCGTTGGTTGCTCGATCGCGCAGCGCGACAAGTTCGATGGATTGTGTTGTTAGGAGTTTTCCTGATCATAGGTTTTGAATACCTTCCGCCGCGCTGGTCGATTTGGGATTCTGATGTCCATCCGTTCTATACAACGCTTGCCGATCAGGATGGGGCATTGCTGGTACTGCCGGCCCAGCAAGATAGCAGCGTTGTACTGAAGGCCCAGATGGTGCATAGCCGCCCATTAATCGGCGGTTACCTGGCGCGGGTGCCGCATTATCGCGTGCCATTTGCACCAGGTATTCGCCAGTTCTGGGATTTGGAGATTGATACCGGTCAGATGCTTGCGGGTGAGCCATCTGAATGGTTGGCAGGATTGCAATTCTATGACATCAGCCATATTATTGTCCTTATGGATCAACTTACTCCCGCCCAACGATCAAGTCTTGACGCCGTTTTGAACCAGCTCCTACCTAACGACACACCGAGTTATGCCGATCACGATCTGCGAGTTTATGCGGCGCCAGCGGTTGAAGATAGGCCCTTCGCGTATTTCAGCAACGGCTGGTATGCCGAGGAGTCGACGCCGCCGCAGCGCTGGCGCTGGATGCAAGCCGAAGGTTCTATTGTTCTGGCCAATCCGCTGCAAGAAGTACGTACTGCTATATCGCTGGAAATGGAGAGTTACCAGATAGCGCGCATGATTGAAGTTTTCCTTGACTCGACGTTTGTTGATACCTGGCACGTCGATGCACAACCAGTCAGAATAAAGCGTACGCTGCACCTTCTTTTGCCGCCTGGTGAAACGATACTGACCTTGCGCGCGACAACGAGCATGGAACCGGTTGGGACACAAAACCGTTACCTCAGTATTGCGCTGGTTAACACAACAGTTCGCTGGCAGTAACAGCTTGTTGGCAACAGACAGCGACTATCCAAAGATGACCCCATGGCCCCTGAACCGCTGACGAACAAACCACCCTCCCTTGCCGCCCAGGTCTCGCGCGCAGTGGTCTGGAACACCCTCTTCGTGCCGCTTCGCATGCTGGCCGAAATCCTCGCGACCCTGATCCGGCTCAATGTCCTCTCTCAGGCTAGCTATGGCTTCCTGGCACTAGTCAGTGGAGCGACGAGCGGGTTGGGCACAGGCATTGACCTCGGAACGACGCGCGCCCTGCCCAAGTATATTCCGGAGACCAGCCGTTCGGGCGGGCCGCGCGCGGTGTTACGTCTGCTCACGGTCGTGCTGGCTGCCCAGGTTGTCGTGCTGGCATTGGTTGGCATAGGCCTGATGTTGTTCAGCCAGAACTACCTGGCCAGTCTGCGCCAGAAGGTATTGGAAGACCCGAAACTCACCAACCTCAATCAGGC
>JAKSDJ010000072.1 GCA_022360155.1 Chloroflexales bacterium
CCCAAGGCCATGGAAAAAGCTGGCTTGATCAAAGATGATGTGGATCTGTGGGAGATTAACGAAGCATTTGCCGCTCAGATCCTTGCGGTCGAGAAACAGCTCGAAATCGATCATGCCAATGTGAATGTTAATGGCGGCGCTTTAGCGCTTGGTCATCCTGTTGGCATGTCTGGCAATCGAATTGTGCTGACATTGGCTAAGGAACTGCAGCGCCAGAATAAGCGTATTGGCGTGGCTGCGCTCTGTATTGGCGGCGGTCAGGGCGGCGCAATGGTGATTGAGCGGATGTAGTGTAAGATAGCCAGTGATACACGACGACCACGAAGGAGCTAAACGTGCCAGGGACGATTGTCATGCGTTTTGTGTCCTTCGTGGTTATCATTCTTTGTGTAGGGAGATGATGCGGAAACGGGCAACAATTGGTTTTCTGTTTTTAGGTTTAGCGGTTTGGGGAATCTATCGCTGGCGCCGTCGGTTGCTTGGGCGGCTCCTGCGTATCACGCCAGGCCAATATGCTGTGGCTTTTGAAAGAGACGTATCCATCTTCATGCGCGACGGTGTGACACTTCTGGCTGATCACTTCGCGCCTAAAGATGCAGGCGATTTCCCTACACTTCTTGTCCGCACACCCTACGGTCGTCCATCAGAATTAGGCGTTTTTGGTTTAGGACAGCGCTTTTTATATAGTTTATTTGCTGAGCAAGGCTACCATGTCATTGTTCAGAGTACACGCGGGCGTTTCAAATCTGAAGGTCATTTCGAGCCGTTTGCTCACGAAGCGGCTGATGGTCACGATACGCTGGTCTGGATTAGTAAACAGCCTTGGTTCAATGGGACTCTAGGATTGTGGGGACTGAGCTACCTTGGCTATGTCCAGTGGGCCGTTGTTCAAGACGCTCCACCTTATTTGAAAGCGCTGATGCCAATTCTAACGAGTTCGCGTTTTTCGCGTCTCTTCCATCCCGAGGGAACCTTTACACTCGATGGGGCTTTGCGCTGGGCCTATCTCGTTGACGCGATAGGCGGCGGAACCAAGCGACTCGATAGTGCGGCGCTTTGGCGTCTTTTACCGGCCCGCCGCGAATCAGCGGCGCAGCGTGGTTTAGCCCATCTGCCCATTAATGAGGCGGATCTTGTTGCAATTGATAACCCGGTTCATTTCTATCGCGACTGGCTAACTCACAGCGACTTGACAAGCCCATACTGGCAACGGATAGATCATCATAAAGCTGTACCAAAGACGGATATTCCAATCCATCTAGTCGCCGGGTGGTACGACATTTTTTTGCAAGAGCAACTCAGTGATTACTTTGCATTGCTTGCTGCTGGCCGTACGCCTTATCTCACAATTGGTCCTCAGTATCATCTAGACTTTTCTGTGGTCTGGGATAGTTTTCGTGAAGGGTTAGCTTGGTTTGCCGTGTACTTGAAAGGTGAGCATGATCGACTACGCAAGCGTCCGGTGCGTATCTATGTGATGGGAGCCGACGAGTGGCATGAAATGGATTATTGGCCGCCTCCAGCACAGACAAGGCGTTATTATCTGCATACTCGAGGCCAGTTGTACACCGATTCACCAGCGGAAGTTTCACCGGTGGATCGCTATCGCTACGCACCATCAGACCCAACTCCAATGATTGGGGGAGCATTGTTGAATCCAACCGGCGGTCCGCGTGATCAGCGCGCCCTCGAAGCTCGTTCTGATGTATTAATCTACACGACGCCGCCTTTAGAGAGCGATCTGGATGTGATTGGCCCGGTACGGCTGGAGTTGTATGTTTGCTCGAGTTTGCCGTATACCGACTTTGTTGGGCGGCTGTGTGACGTGTATCCTGATGGTCGTTCAATCAATATTTGTGATGGCATTTGTCGGATTTCCCCTGGCAGTGGGGAAAAACAAGCTGATGGCAGTCTGCGGATCGACATTGATATGTGGTCAACAGCTCAACGATTTCGGCGCGGGCATCGGATCAGGCTTCAGGTCGCAAGCGGAGCGCATCCACGATGGGTGCGTAATCTGGGATTGGGTGAGCCAATTGGCGATGGAATGCAGATGACAGTTGCCGATCAGGCCATTTATCACGATAAAATGCATCCTTCGGCTTTGGTTTTGCCAATTGTGACTGCAAACCATCGTGGTGTCGCATAACAAGATACCACTTTAGCGCTGAAGTGAACTAAGGAATATATCCGCTTCTTGTCCTCTGTCGTATCTCTTTTGATTGAATGCCCTAGGATGTGCAGGGTGACTGCATAAAACTGTATACAAGGAGGAGCTATGTATATCTTCAAAGCTGCCGTCGTCGGCGCGGGAACGATGGGTGGCGCAATCGCCCAGGTCATTAGTTATTCCGGGCTGCCGGTGGTGTTGAAAGATATTGATGCCAAAGCAGTCGAAGCAGGCGTTGAACATGCGCGCTCGATCTACCAGGATCGTGTGGACAAGGGAAAGATGAGCGCTACAGATATGACCAATAAGATGGCGCTGATCGAGGGCGCCACAACCTACGATGGGTTCGACGATGTGGATATTGTGGTCGAGGCGGTACCTGAGAAGATGGAGATTAAGAAGGCGGTTTTCATCGAATTGGACAAGGTGCTGCCGCCCGGCTCGGTGATTGTGAGTAATACAAGCGCCTTGTCGATCAGCGAGATGGCGGCGGTAACAGGTCGGTCTGATCGCATAGCTGGCTTGCATTTCTTCAACCCGCCCAACGTGATGAAGCTTGTCGAAGTTATTCCTGGTACAACAACCACTACCGAAACCATCGAAGATATTGTCGGTTTTGCCCAGACGTTGCGGAAGATTGCCATCGTTGTAAAAGAATGCCCTGGCTTTCTGGTCAATCGAGTCCTAACGCCGTATCTGATCGAATCGGTTTACTGTTTACAGGAAGGTGCAGCCAACGCTGAAGATATCGATGCGGCAATGGTCGACTACGGCTGGCCCATGGGGCCGTTTACCCTCGGCGATTTTATGGGTATTGACGTTGGCGCTGATGTGGCTATAACTCTGGAAGCAGCCTATGGCAAACGAATGCAGTCACCGCAATTGCTGAACAAAATGGTCGAGGTTGGTCGTCTTGGGGCAAAGAGTGGCATGGGCTTTTATGTCTATGGCGAAGAGCCAGAGCAGAGCCTTGATGCGCTCATCGAGCAGGTTGGCGCAAGCAATCCGAGCAGTCGCTTTAGCCCCGAACGCTTGATGTACCAGATGATTAATGAGGCGGCGCGTTGTGCAGAGGAAGGAGTCGCTTCGTTGCCTGATATTGATACTGCGATGATTGCAGGTTTAGGCATGACCGTTGAAGGTGAACGGATTGGCCCATTAGCTCTAGCTGATCGCTTGGGATTAGACACGATCCTGAATGGCTTGAAGGAATTTGTAAGCCAGTATGGCCCTCGTTTCACCCCGGCAGCTATTCTTGAACAGAAAGTCGCTGCTGGCGAGACAGGCGTTGCCAAAGGAAGGGGGTTCTTTGAGTATTGATAATGTCGTAGTCAGGAGGAACCTCTTGCTTGGTCACGATCTATGGCCTAGCTGTTGCCTTCGTAGTATAAGGAGGAGATATGGCTGATTACCAATTTCTGAAACTAAATGTCCAACACCGAGTTGGTGTACTAACTATTGAACGACCGCCGGTCAATGCATTGAGCGCTCCGCTTCTCAAGGAGCTTGACCAGATGCTCGACGAGATAGCGACGAATACCGACATCAAGGCGCTCGTCATCACTGGCGCTGGGCAGCAAGTTTTCATCGCAGGGGCTGATATCAACGCTTTTGCCGAATTTACAAACCCTGAAGATGCCTTGGCATATATTAAGCTCGGCCAGGATGTTTTCCTAAAGCTCGACAAGATGGAGATCTCGACTATTGCGGCGATCAACGGCGCGTGTGTGGGCGGTGGCCTGGAACTGGCACTGGCCTGTGACATTCGCTATGCTGCCGACAATGCGCGTTTGGGCTTCCCTGAGATAGGGCTGGGATTGATGCCTGGCTGGGGCGGCACCCAGCGGTTGCCGAGTGTTGTTGGACAGGGCCGCGCTACCGAGTTGATTTTGACCGGAGATACCATCCCAGCGCCCCAGGCGCTACAAATTGGTTTGATCAACAAGGTTGTTCCAGCGGCGCAACTCATGCGTGAGTCGCAGGGCCTGGCGCGCAAGATAGCGGAAAAGAGTCGAATCGCTGTCTCTGCGGCATTGCGTGCGATTTCTGGCGGATCTCACCTGCCAATGGAAGAAGGGTTAACCCTAGAACGTAAGCAGTTCGAGATAATGAGTGCAAGCGAAGATATTCGTGAGGGTGTCACGGCATTTTTGCAGAAGCGCCGCCCAGAGTTCAAGGATAAGTAGGTAATGTAAAAACGAGGATCGAGATCGCGAGATGTAAGATACGCAGTTATGCTCTTGCATTTCTAGATCTCGAATCTCCAAGTTTACCAGGAGG
>JAKSDJ010000082.1 GCA_022360155.1 Chloroflexales bacterium
CGTCATCAGCATCGACCTTATTCCACACGACAATTGTCGGCTTCTCGAATGTCAGCGCCGCAATCTGCATATCGTCGGAATGCAGCGGCTGCTGGCTATCGAACACCAGCAGAGTCAGATCTGCGCCTTGCAAGGCCGACTGGCTGCGCTCGACGCCGAGTCGCTCGACTGGATCGGCGCTCTCGGTTATTCCTGCAGTGTCGATCAAAACGACCGGTATTCCCGCTAGATTTGCGGTCTCTTCGAGCGTATCGCGCGTTGTTCCAGGAATCGCGGTGACAATCGCCCGATCGGCGCGCAACAATGCATTGAGCAGGCTCGACTTGCCCACATTGGGACGACCGACCAGCGCAACGCGGGCGCCTTGGCGATAGATAATTCCCTGATCGGCTGTCGTTAGGAGTCGTTCGACTGCGCGCAGGCTGTCACCAAGCAGCGGGCTAATATCTTGCGCTTCGACCTCGTCTTCGGGAAAATCGACTATAACCGTGACATAGGCGAGGGCTTCCAGCAACTGCGCGCGAATGCGGCGCACTTCTTGGGCTAGCCAGCCGCCGAGTTGGGCCTGCGCCAGCGCCAGACCAGTCGCCGTGCGCGCCCGGATCACATCGAGCGTCGCCTCGGCTTGAGACAGATCGATGCGCCCGTTCAGAAAAGCGCGCAACGTGAACTCGCCGGGACGGGCCAAGCGCGCACCCGCAGCCAGCGCCAGGCCAAGCGTACGTTGGAGTGGCAACGGGCCGCCGTGGCATGACAATTCAACGACATCTTCACACGTGAAACTACGCGGCGCGCGCATGAACGCCAGCAACGCCTCGTCGACCACACTGTTGTCGGCAGGATCGACAATCAGGCCGTAGCGCAGCCTGTAGGGGCGCAACGATCCAGGACGGCGCGGTTGAAAGATGCGCTGTGCAATGGGCAACGCATCGCGCCCGCTCACCCGGACAATGCCAATCCCGCCTTCACCAGGCGGTGTTGCAATAGCGACAATCGTGTCGTCGTACATCATCAAAGACAAAAGTTGATTTCAAAATGACCGCAATCTCAATCGACGTTTTGCACCACCCGCTACAAGCTCTTGTTTGGCGACCGCAGCGTAGCTATGTCTGCTATTATGGTATGATACCAGCGTTTATGCAGTGGCTGAGTCCGGCGATCTCAAACGCTCCGCGCACTTTTCTACATTGCTCAGGGCGCTTCGTTGGCTACACTTCAAATTCTCTTTCAACAAAGCCGTCTCATAAGCTCTGAACATCAAACAAACACATCGATAGAACAGGCAACTATTTCGGCAAACTATGATGCTCCGTCGCTCATTCAAGGCTATCATCTTCTGGTTAACCCTGTTCGAAGTCTTGGCGGCAGGTGTCGGTTGGTGGGGATTGACGTGGGGGTCTCGGCGATTTTGGATTGCGCCAGTGCTCGCGCTGCCCTCGTTCGCACGCCGGCTGCGGCACACCAGTGTTGCCGACAGAACAACCTTGTTTCTGGCCTTACCCTTCGCGATCCTACTCCAGCTAGCAGGGTCGCATGTACGCAACTGGACCTTCAATCCGCTACTACGCTTGCGACCTGGCATGTACGGCGACCGCGAGATTGCCAGAATCGACGTACCCACGACTACCGGCCCAGTACCGGCCTTACACATCATTCCCCGTCGCCCCACACGAACCGCAGTCTGTGTAGCTCACGGCTCAGGCTGTGATAAAACCTTCTATGCCTGGGAACTCGTCGAGCAACTGCTCCGCATCGATACAGCCGTCCTCCTGATTGACCTGGATGGACATGGCGAGAGCGCGCGTTATCTGTCATTTCCCGCCATTCTCCAAAACATAACCGGCTCGGTCGATTGGCTACGTCAACGTTATGACCGTATTGGCATAATTGGTATTAGCCTGGGGGGCGCTGTCGCGACTCGCGCTGTCGCCGACGGGACACATGTCGACGCCCTCGTCATTCTAGCTGCGCCTCCGCGCCTCCGCCTAACCCGTCGCCAGATCAACACAAAAATCATTCCCCTTGAATCAATACGATTGCTACGTCCAGCGGTGCTGCGGCTTCTACGTGATGGCAGCCTATATCATATCATTCGCGCCTGGAAGACCTCGGGCATCCGCAGCACGATCAGCACATGGGATCTCTTCGATGCATTAGATCTCATTGGAAGCTTCAACAAGATTGCAACAACAAAAAGAGGTAAGCTGCCCATCCTCTTGATCTATGCCGGGAGTGACGCCATTGTGCTTCCAACTGAAGCCGAGCGAGTACGGCAAGCCCAACCGCCAAGTGCGACGTTTCATCTTCTCCCGCGCGCCAGTCATATCTCCCTGCCAATCGAGCCGCGCACACTCAAACTGGCGACTTCTTGGCTCTATGAACAACTGCATGCGATAATACATGAAGCATCAGATATAGAGTGAAGCAAGCCGCCTCATGTATACGTTACACTTGTCGCTTTGCAATCGATCCCGTTGCAAGGCATCACTGCGCCCGATCCTGCGGCTCGGGATCGAGGATGCTGTCGATAATGCCATACTCAATCGCCTCTTTGGGCGCCATAAAAAAGTCGCGATTAAAATCCGCTTCGAGACGCTCGACGGTCTGACCAGTATCTTTTGCCATCAATTCGCGCAGCAGGCGTTGCAAGCGCAACATCTCTTGCACCGCACGCTCCACATCAGGCGCATATCCCTGTGCGCCGCCGCCTGCCGGATGTGAATGGATCGTCGCATTGGGCAGCGCAAAGCGCTTGCCTTTCGCGCCGCCGCCCAGCAACACCGTCGCCATACTCGCCGCCCGACCAATACAAACGGTACAGACATCGGGAGTGATCAACTGCATGGTATCGTAAATCGCCAGTCCAGAACGAATTTCACCGCCAGGGCTATTAACATACAACCAGACATCGCGCTCAGGATCTTGGTGCTGCAAGACCAATAACTGCGCGACAGTTAATGCGGCAACATCATCGTCAATCGGGGCGCCGATCATAATGACCCGCTCCTGAAACAACCGCGAGAACAAATCCCAACTGCGCTCGCCGCGTGACGTACGTTCAATAACAGTAGGAACAGGAACTGATGGCATAGAAGTTGCTTTCTTTCTAGGTTTTTGTACGCAATCTTGTTTATCATTGAAGTATAGCACAACCCAAAGCAAAGCAAGAACATAACCTATCGCGGAAGTTCAAACTACGCTATAATGACATTAATCGTAGCGTTGGCGACCACAGAGAATTTGCAGATACAAGCAAAAACGCCACGTAGCTTACACGCCAGTGTAGCAACAAAGCAAGGTAAAGCTTCTTATGTCTGAAAGGGTTGAATGATGCAAAACATGCGATTCGATTGGCGCTGGGTCGCCGTTATCATAGTTATTGCTATTATCGCAAGTGGTTCTAGTTTGCCATGGCCTATCATTGCGGCAGCGCTAGGCGGCGGCGGCGGCTACCTACTCTATGTCGGCTGGCAGATCTGGAGCAACGGTTCCATCGCCCCCAAACGCGTGACCTATTGGCGTGGGCAGCGGATTGAAACTTCCCCTCAACGGAGGTCTGGGCCGCCGCCACTGCGAGAGATCGGGCCTGCACTACTCCCACTATTGATCGGCGGAGCTTTGGTCCTAGCAGCGGTGGCGCTTGTGTTACGACAGTTTGAGGTCTGAGCAACAAGCGACTCCTCTTAAAATGCCTGAGGGGGTCTGGCAAAACCAGACCCCCTCAGACAAGAGAAGAGAGGAGAAGGAGATGTCAACAGTATAGCACCTTTAGTGAACGAAGTTTGTGTTCTGGATCACATAGAATCTTACGTTCATTTCATCCGCACCCAAAATCCAACGTTACACAGAATAGCATCGAGCAAATGTTAGAGGCAAGTGAATGATCAAACATGGTCTTTTTAAACGGAATCGTTTACTTACCGAACGCCAAGCGGCGTTACTGGCCGAGTTACGTACAATACTCGAACGGCTTATCGAGGCGCTGGAGCGCTTCGGCTCCAATGTCGCCCCGGACGATCTTCGCGCTCTCCGCGAAACACTAACGCATCTCGAAGAACTTTTCTTGCTGGTTATCGCGGGAGAATTCAACTCCGGCAAATCAAGCTTTATCAACGCACTGCTCGGAGCACCAGTTCTAGCCGAAGGTGTGACGCCTACCACCGACCGTATTACGTTGCTGCGCTACGGCGACTCACCGCAAGAAGAGCTACACGAGGCATTCCTTATTGAGCGAACTTATCCAGCCGATGTCTTACGCCAAATCGTTATTGTTGACACGCCTGGCACCAATGCAGTCATCCGCCGCCATGAAGAACTGACCCGCGACTTTATCCCTCGCGCCGACCTAGTGCTCTTCACAACGTCCGCCGATCGACCTTTTACCGAGAGCGAACGAGCTTTTCTTTCACTGATCAAAGATTGGGGCAAAAAAATTGTTCTGATCCTCAACAAAATAGATATTCTAGACGAGCAAGAAATAGAGCAAGTGCTAACCTTTGTTCGCGAAAACGCACGCGATCTCTTGGGCGCAACACCAGAGATTTTCCCAGTTTCAGCCCGTCAGGCATGGCACGCCAGAACGAATGATCACATCGAAGAGAGCACCTGGGAAAAGAGCCGTTTCGGTTCAGTTGAGCGCTATATTATCGAAACACTTGATGAGGAAACTCGTGTTAGACTTAAACTGCTCTCCCCGCTTGGCGTAGCTCAGCGGCTGACCCAAACCTACCTTTCGGCGACCGAAGATCGGCTGGAAACACTGCGCGAAGACTTCTTGACGATTGATAATATCGAACAGCAGCTTGGGCTTTTTCGCGACGATCTCAACACCGACGTACAGTATCACCTCAAAGAGATCGACTCCATTCTGCGCGACCTAGAAGATCGGGGGATACAATTCTTCGATGAAAACATCCGGATCGGGCGTTTACCAGACTTGATCCGTTCCGAACGCACCCGCACCGCGTTCGAGGAAGAAGTCGTTGGCGATGTCAACCAGCAGATTGAACAGCGCGTCCAAACCCTCATCGACTGGATGATCGAAAAAGATCTACGCCTGTGGCAAAGCATTATGGATTACATCAACCGACGCCGTGCGCCACAACATCACAACCATTTGATCGGCGAGATCGGCGGGGCGTTCGACTACAACCGCGGCGCTCTTTTGGAGTCGGTTGGACAAACCGCAAACCGTGTGATTGCCGGATATGATAAAAAGCAGGAATCGCAGATGCTAGCCGATGAAGTGCGCGCTTCCATCGCAGCAACAGCCATCACGCAAGCCGGTGCAGTAGGCCTAGGCGCATTATTGTTAGGTGCATTCCATGTCATATGGTTAGATGTGACGGGTATTCTTGCCGCGGCTGTGGTCGCTATCGGCGGCTTCTATCTATTGCCGGCCAAACGGCGGCAAGCCAAGCGCGCCTTCCGTGATCGGATCGCGGAATTACGCACCCAGTTGGCCCAAAGCATACAGCAGCAATTCGAGCGCGAGGTGGATCGCTCGCTCGCACGAATCCGCGAGGCAATCGCCCCATACACGCGTTTTGTACGTGCTCAACGCGAGCAACTGACCGATCTACAACGTGGATTGTCAGATATTGATGTCGCTATTGAGCGGCTGCGTACAGATATCGAGACCTAAACAAGTTTTGGTGTTGGCAATCTGCATATTATCGTCTTGATAAACATAAGCGACACACGCACCCTTTCTGATGATTACACAAGCACCCTTCTTGGCATAACAATGAAGCGCCTGCCAGTCCGTTCCACAGAATAAAAAAAGACCGCTTGAATAAGCCAAAGCTTACTCAAACGGTCTTTCCATTTCCAAGTGAACGCGAGAGTAACATCCCTAGAAAGGAGGTGATCCAGCCGCACCTTCCGGTACGGCTACCTTGTTACGACTTCGTCCCAGTCGCTGGCCCTGCCCTCGGCCGCTGCGTCCCTGACGGGTTCGCGCACGGAC
>JAKSDJ010000034.1 GCA_022360155.1 Chloroflexales bacterium
CGGTTCGGACGCGCCGGGGCGCATACCTTCCGGCGTGGCGCTCGCGCGGGAGCAGGTTTGAGGCCAACAAGCAGAGGCGACGAGTTGCGGAGACGAAAAGGCGATGATGCCACACAGACGGCCATGCGCTGCCAACGGTCCTGGCTCTGTTTGCACCGATGCACCTATCGCAGCGGCAGCCTGGGATACCGGCCATGCGCAATCCGACCACGCCCCTTCCCCCGCGTGCGGGGGACCAAGGGGGGACTGCGGAGGGGTTAAGGGGAACCGTCAGGGTTCCCTTGCGGGGAGGCTGAGGGGCGGAGCCCCTCGGAGTTGCGAGATACTGCATATCGGGGCGGTGTGATACGACGCGGCACGTGCGGACGAACGAAGCGTCAGGGCGCCTCATCCTGTCACTGCCGCACCGCCTCAAGGCGGCACTACGTTGAACGATACCGGCGGCGTTTCAGCCCCGGCCCGTGGCATCCTAACGGCATGGCGGGGCTGCGGGCCCCGCACCCGCGGACGGGGACCGCCCCGTCACCCAGCCCAGGGCGCTGCGCCCGCCAGGCCACCCGCATGTTGTGCCAGGAGCGGTGCGGACGCTCCGTGACACATGCCTCCGCACGCTGCGCGGGTGCAGATATCACCAGCTGCAAGATTGCTGCGGACGCGGACGCCCGAATCAACGGCCAGGCGTTGCCCGTCGCCCGTTCTCGCTTGTGCCCATCCAGCCCTCGCAACGGAGGCATGCGCTGCAGCCGCACGACCTGCCGACCAGGTCACCTGCGGAGGGGTCTGGGGAACCGTTAGGGTTCCCCAGCGGGATACTGTTATTATAAGGTTGAAACGCATTATCGATATCATGCATGACGTGCTATCCCGGCGCACGGGCAGCAACGGCCGAGCAGCGGGTGGTTGTGCGCGGTCAATCCGCCGGCCAGGTCACCAGACGAACCAGATGAATGGCCACTGCCAGAGGAGTGTTGCTATATTTGAAATGCCACTGGACGAGTGCTCCACCCATACTATGCCCCAAGACCACTGGTGGATATGCCAATCGATGAATCTCAGCAGCGAGAAATTGATAATAGTACTGGAGGGTGCAGCAGCGTAGTGGACGTTGCACGGGCGATTGTCCATGGCCGGGTAAGCTGTACGCATGCGTTTCCCATCCATAGCTGGCTAGGAGTTCCTGCCAGGCGCGCCAACATACATGCCATGCTGAAACAAGAGGGGTTTACAATAATATGGTCTATGCGGCCGCATAATGATCCATTCAATGCGGTCAACGATCGAATGTTCAACCGCAAAACTCATGGCTATTCCTTCTTGTTGATCCTATAGCATGCAATCCCTAAGCTTATCTATGCTAATGCTCCGCCGCAGTTGGCGATGCTTGTTTCATTTACAGAACTTACGCGGTTGCTTTCCCGCACATTGTGGAGTCACGCACGAAACCGCACATGATGCGTTGGGTCGCCGGTGGTCGCGTGGCTCCAACAATCATCGGGTATCGGGGGCGTGGCTGCAAGCCGCGCCTACAGAAACGAAAATACGGCGACATCGAGGGCTGACTCCGAACTCGTCAATCTCCGGTGATTGCCATGTCGAACATGGTTCCATCCAATGTGTTCCCCAAGCGTCAAGGACGTGGGTAGGGACCGCGCTTCCCCGCGGGGCCTAGTCCTCTGGGAACGCGCCAGGCCACGGCCCTGGTGATCTCTCTGGGAGATCCTGCTCTGTATGCACGATGTCGAACACACGAAAGCCTCGTGCTTGGTAGCCGAGCAGGGCGTTAGGATGATCAAGCGAACAGGTATGAACCCAAACCCTGCGCGCGCCAATCGCCCAGGCGCGCTCGACGGTCGCTGTGAGGAGCGCCGCGCCTAACCCCTGGCCGATGAATTGGGGCAGGAGACCAAAGTACGCGATTTCGACGTTCCCGTCTGCCTGTGTTTCTAGCTCGAAGTAGCCGGCTGGCGTCCCTGAGACATAGGCCGCCCATGTCTCAACACCCTCCCGTTCAAGATAGCTTTGCCACTGCGCGTAGGACCATCCAAGGCGATCAAGCCAATACCAATCGCCGCCCACAGCGGCGTAGAGGAACCGATTAAGAGGGGGACAGGGCAACTCCACTTGAGCTAGGGAAAAAGCGATGTGCGGCTTGCGCGCTGGCACAAGCTGCGATGGATGCGTCATCTCGAGATGATACGTAACGATTTGCTTCCACATGCGTAAAGCCTGCTTTGGTCTTTCCTTATCTCGGCCATGCCCTGCTATCGGATAAGGATTTACGTTTGTCCAGGGGAGGACACCTCTGGTTTTTTCCTAAAGCGCTAGGTGTCCAACGTCGGCGATCAGCTGCGCCGGAAAGCGGCGCATAAATTGCGGAAGCAATTTGTGTGACGCTTTTTGGTGTCATCTGCATCGCTCTTGTTAGGCCGCAGCCGGCCGTGGGATCTGAAAGACATCGCGCTCGAGACCATCCGGAAAGCATTGTCGCTCAACAACGTAGCCTCCAAGGCTTAGCACAAGCGCGCGCGCAGCCGTGTTTTCATCGTTCATATACGTTCGAACCTCCGGCCATCCGAAGACCGAGTACGCATGATTGATTGCTGCGACGGATGCCTCCTTGGCGAAGCCCTGGCCACGTACCTCTGGCGCCATCCACCAGGTCAATTCACGTGGCCAGCCTTTACCTTGCCAGAAGCCGCAGGTTCCTACGATGTCTCCTTCGATTCTGCGCTCTACTGCCCATACGCCAAAGCCTTGGAGGCGCCAAGACCCCAAATCGGCTGCGAGGCGAGTCCAAGCGGCGCCGCTGCTAATGGGGCCTCCGTAAGCTGCAGAGGCTACAGGATCTGTGTAGAAACGTTGGTACGCGGAATCGCATTTGATGCTAGGAGGTATGAGGCGTAAGCGCTTTGTTTCCAGTGTCGGGATCTGCATTGAGGTTGGGGGCTCCATGGTGAGACCTAACGAGTGAATCTACGGCGATTGGTGGCGGATATTCGGCCTTCTCGCCTCGTCTTCCCGCCTCCTCTACTCATACTGTCTTCGCCTTCTGTCCTCGCCTACTCATCTCATCCCATCATTCCAATAACCAGTGCTCGGGCAGCAGCTCGCGCAGGGTAACCACTTGGTTCTTGCCAATAATGACCCGGCAATCAAGATTCCGAACATCAATCTGCGCCATCGTCTCCCGGCAGCGACCGCATGGCGGTACAATCCGTCGCCAGGAGACGGCGACAACAGCTGCAATCTGCGTCTCACGGCGCTTCAACATTTCGGCGATCGCGGCGACTTCGGCGCAGAAGCCGAGACCACACGCCAGGTCGATGCAGATCCCGGTGTAGATGTTTCCCTGCGTGGTACGAAGAGCTGCCGCGACTGCACCGGCAGAGAATTCTTCCGACAACGAAAACTTGCCGCATTCGGCTTGAGCCGCCGTGATCAGCGATACCAGGGGTTCATCCATAGCTGGCCCTTTCACTTAGGACAAAGTCCTGCGAGAGCATACAGATGATGTATATGTACGCAGATTGCCGTGGAGTTTGCCGATCGATATCAATCTACGACTGCTCTGCGGCGCAATTTCCGTTTTGATGTGGTTTCGCCCTTGGGTTGTTACTCCTCAGCGCTGGCATCGAGCACCGCCTGGGCAATTTGATCGCTGCGCCCTTGCGGCAGATAGACGTAGCGCCCGCCGAGCCAGGTCGCCAATTGCTGCGCCTCGCCGCGTGAGACGAAGCTGCGTTGCGTATCGATCACCACAGCGCCGATCCCGGCTATGCGCAACTTCCCAGCCAACCGCTGCACCTCTTCACGCGCCAAATCGAGGCGCTGCTGTTTGCCCAGGGTTGGGTCGGGTTGCAACGGCACATTAGGCCGCCCATCGGTGATCAGCACCAGGGTTGTGCGATGAATACCCCGGCTGCGCGCCTGTTCGGCTAGTTGGTAGGCGGATAGCAACGCCGCCGCCAGGGGTGTGCCGCCGCCGGTGGGCAATACATCGAGGGCGCGTTTGGCCAGTTCGACGCTCTGTGAGGGTGGGAGCAGCAACTCGGCGCTCTCGCCGCGAAAGGCCAGCAGCGCCACCTGGTCGCGGTGAACATACGCCTGTTGCAGCAGCGCGTTGACTGCCCCCTTGGCTTGGCGCATCCGATGCAGCGCCATCGAGCCGCTGGCATCGACCAGGAAGCAGAAGAGCGTTCCCGCTTTGCTGCGGAAGCGCTTGATATGCAAATCGTCAGCGCGTAGCCTGATCCGCGGTGCGTCTTGCGCGTTGGAGGATGGGTGCGCGCCATTTGTGTGATTAGCCTTCGGGCGTTGCGGCGCGTTTGTTGTAGGCGGCGGCTCGTCCTTTGCCCGTAACTGTTGCCACGGCGCTGCAGCGCGCAGAGTGGCGATCACGTCGAGGCGACCATCGCCAGGCAGGCCAGGGACCGAGCGGATGTGGCGACCCCGTTTCCCGCTTGTGGACCCGCGCGAACCGCTTCGCCCGTGTCGCCTGATGGTGAACGGCGTTTCCAGCACATCAGGGGGAACATCGGTCTCCATCGCCGCGAGTACCAGGTCTTCGATGGTCAGCGAATCCTCGGACGGATCGGGCGGTGTCTCCTCCTCATCGTCCTGCTGGTTGTCCTGCTCTGTGGGCGGTGGTTCGGGCGGTTCGGGCGGTTCGGGCGGCGGCGGTTCATCCGCTTCGAACTGCGGGATACGTGTGGCGCGGGGCAAGAGCACGAAGCGGATCGCCCGCTCCAGATCCTCGTCGGTGACTTCGTCGCGCCCGGCGAGCGCCGCCGAGGCCAGCGCCGCACGCGTGGCGAAGATATCGGCGCGTTGTCCCTCGACGCCAAGCGCCAGGGCTGATCCGACGATCTGTTCGATCTGTTCGTCGCTGATGATCACTGTGGGGAGCGTTTCACGAGCCGCCAAGATCATCGCCCGGAGGAGATCTTCCTCCTCTTCCCACTCGTCAAGCAGGCTCGGGGGCGTGGATTGGGTGTTCGCATCACGCCGCTGACTTGGTGTGTGCAGCCCATGAGCCAAATTGCGCCGGACAACTTCGGCGCGGGCGGGGGCCGGCGCCTGAGCTATCGGCGCAACGATCAGGCCGATCCGGTCGAGCAAGTGGCGGCGCGGCGGCCCTTCTGCGGGGTCGTAGGTCGCCAGCAACGCAAAACGCGCTGGCTCAGCGACACTGAGACCATCGCGTTCGACCCGCACAATGCCGGTGTCGAGTGCGCCGAGTAGATGATTGATGGTGCTGTCTTCGAGGAGATTGACGCCGTCGGCATAGAGCAAGCCGCCGTGGGCGCGGGCCAGCAATCCGCTACGGTGCGTGCGCCGACCGGTCGCCAGGGTCGCTTCGAGGTCGAGCCCGCCTAGAATCCGGTCCTCGGTCACCCCGACGGGCATTTCAACAAAAGGCGATTCGAGCTGCGCAAGGTGCGGATGCTGCCCGGCGCCCTCCAATTGCCAATCTTGTATCTCTAGCAAGCGAGCAAAGCTGCGCATCAAGGTACTTTTGCCGGTACCGACGCCAGCAGCCAGAATAACCCCGCCCAGTTGCGGGTCGACGGCCAGGAGCAACAAAGCCTGTCGGGCTGTGTCGAGGCCGACCAGGGCGGGAAAAGGGAGCGTTGGTGTTTTCATAACTTTATGACATACTCAAAACCTCGGCCACCGCCCGTTCGATCTTCGCCTCGTCGTCCTGGGTTTCCAGCGGATCTTTACGCAGGCGGTGACGGAGCGCCAGCGTTGCGATGCGGCGCACATCGTCATTGCTCACTTCGTTGTGGCCTTCGAGCGCAGCAAGCGCTGTGGCAGCACGGCTGATCGTCAGCTCGCCGCGATGGCCGTCAACCGCGAGTTTGACGCACAACTCGGCGATCTTGTAGAGCACCGGGTCGGGCAGCGTCACGTTGGGCAGCCGCTTTTGCGCCTGTTTGATCTTGCGCTGCAAGCGGGTTTGCTCTTTCTCCCACGCTGCGGCGAATGCATGCGGATCGTCGTCGTAGGCGCGGCGCCGCTTGACGATCTCGACCCGCTCGGCCACGTCGGTGATGGTGGTGATTCGCGCGTGCAGGCCAAAACGATCGAGGAGTTGGGGGCGCAGGTCGCCCTCTTCGGGGTTGCCGCTACCGACCAGCACAAAACGCGCTGGGTGACGAATGCTGATCCCTTCACGCTCGACGACATTGACCCCGCTGGCGGCGACATCAAGCAGTACATCGACCAGGTGGTCTTCGAGCAGGTTGACCTCGTCGATATAGAGAAAGCCGCGGTTGGCGCGGGCCAGCAAGCCCGGCGCAAAGGCCTGAATGCCCTGAGTGAGCGCTCGCTCGATGTCGAGCGTGCCACAGACGCGGTCCTCGGTCGCCCCCAATGGCAGATCGACGACCGGCACCGCCGTTGTTATTGACTTGGGGCGGGTGCGGCTCGTCCCATTGCAGCGTTCGCATAGCCTGGCGGGTTGCTCAGGCGCACAGGCGTAGGGACAGCCCGAGATGGCTTTGATGGAAGGCAAAGTTGCGGCTAGGGCGCGTACGGCGGTAGACTTGGCCGTACCACGGTGCCCCATGACCATGACGCCGCCAATCGTGGGTGATACCACACAGAGGAGCAGCGCAAGTTTCAGTTCAGCTTGTCCAACAATTGCAGTAAACGGGTAGGGTGGGGAGGCAGTCGTTTCTCGTCCATTGGAGGGCGCTGTGGTGGGCGCATTGAGTTGTTGTGTAGCCATAATCAGTGATGTATGATCCATGACACGTGATACGCGAGGAGTGCTCACGCGACACGCAACACGGATCACGCATCACGTATCACGCGCCATACAGGTGATTCGCCCTAGCGCCAGCGTCCAGCAGCGGTGTCACGCGGCTCTGCACCGACGGTAGGTTTGCGACCACTGCGCAACCGGCGGGCAAACGCGGTAATATTGGTGAAGTAGAAGCTGACAACTAGGCCGACGACAGTAATAATCAACGATGCCCAACAAACGAGCAGCGGAGTGAGCGGGCCGATCATCTCGGTGAAATTGCCAGTCATAGGATATTCTCCTCTCAACGCTTTCGCTCTTCTAGCGCGAAAAACGGTACAATCAACTCGTACTTTTTGGTGGATCGATGTAGCTGGTCTTTACTAATTTTACCATAGACCGTAGATGATCACACGGGATTGCCGCCAGTATCTTGATTGTGTTGGGAAGATCGTTTATCGGCGGCGACAACCAAGATCACCCCCTCGCGCTCTAGAGCGCCGGAGAGTGGGACCGCAGGCTACCGCACGTTTATTTGCTCACGAACATGTCATGCTCCCTTATACTACATGTTTGTCTTATAGTCAAACGAACTTCGACGACTTGAGTCAAAGCAACAGTGCAGAGATAGCACAACTACCCCGCATAGCTGTGGGGTAGTCGTCTCAACTTCGTTCCGGTGCAAACTTCAGACAACGGAAAGCTTTTACATAATTACCTGCTATATTTTTTCATACAGCGTAAGTGTGTCGCCCGCCTTGGCGCCTCTTCAGCGATAGAGCGGTGATGCCGGGCGGCGCAGATCGACATAGCGATACGGCTCCCCGCTCTTTTGCAACGCAGCGAGAATGGCGAGCTTGCTCTCGATCTCGTGTTCGTTGCCAAAGCAGATGGTCGTATTGCCGTCGATCGTCAAGGTCAACCCCTTTTTAGGATCTTGGTTGGCCTCGGTAACATACATGCCCAACTCTTTGAGCAGCCGCGAGACGACCCGTTTGGTCGTTGCGTCCAGCCCTGGCTTCTCGCTAACTGCCGCCTGTTGCATCAGATCGAGCGAAAGGTGCGGGATAACTTTCGCCTTCTTGCTGCCAAATAGCTCGTCTGCCGTTGCGCCGGTGGGAACGATATCGGGTTCTTCGGCGCCAAAGACGGCCAGAAAATCCTTGTACGGCAGCGGCCTGACCTGTTCCATATCGACCGGCGGCGTCGTTTTGTTGACGATATGCTGGGCCAGATCATCAAAGATTTTGTCGAACATCGGGTCGACCAACGCCAGCTTGCAGGCATCAGCTAGTTCGCGCACCCGCCGATCGAGGGGGATTTTGGCCAAGATCGGCAGGTTGATCTGCGATGCGAAGGCTTCGGCTACGCCGCTGCCATCGTCGCGATTGATAATCAGGCCAAGCAGGCGAGTCCGCCCGCCCATGCTGGCGAAATACTTCGCGGCGCTGGCGATATTGTTGGCGGCATAGAGGCTCTGGCGATCATTCCCGCAGAGGATAATCACCTCTTCGGCGAGCGAACGGGAGAGCGGCGTGGCGAAGCCGCCACACACCACGTCGCCCAGGAAGTCCATCACCACATAGTCGAGCATCCACTGGCTCATGCCAAACTTTTCGAGCATATCGAAGCCGAAGGTGATGCCGCGTCCGCCGCAGCCGCGCCCAACTTCAGGGCCGCCGATTTCACAGCCGTAAACAGTCGCCTTGCCTTCCATGATCTCGGTCTTGAAGATCACGTGGTGCGCCTGCAAGTCCTCTTCGTGACCAGACTCCTTGAACTCGCGCCAAGTATCGCCAAGCGTCGGCAAGCTGACTCCGCCAAAGAGCGCGTTGCAGCTATCGTGCTTGGGGTCGCAGCCGAGCTGCAAGACGCGATTGCGCAGCAACGCAAGCTTGCTGACCAGGTTGGTCGTAAAGAAGGATTTGCCCATACCCCCTTTACCGTAGACGGCAAGCATCCGTGCATTCGTTGAACCAGGCGATTTGGGGTTGGCAGGCATCACACACCTCCTAAGACCGAGAATAGAAAACAGACTATGTCGTTCCAGCAACACATACAATGTGTTGTGGGTTACCTCCCATTTGTCTTCTCTTGTGGCCACTCGACAATCAGCTTCAGACAGGATGGGTCTTCGAGGGCGAGCCGATAGGCGGCCTGAATGCGATCAAGCGGCACGCGGTGAGTCAACAGACCACACACGTCGAGTTCGTTGTTCGCGATCAAGTCGCGTACGCGCGGCAGATCGCCGTCGGCGCCAAAGCTCCACTCGCGTGCGATCAAGATTTTGGCCTCGCGCATAAACACCGGCGCATAGGGAATATCAATATGGTCATAGTAGCCCAAGAGCAAAATACGCCCGCGATTGGCCAGTAAGGGTAGCGCGCCGGTCAGTGCGTTCATCGAGCCGGTGGCTTCGATTAGCACATTGATATTGGACTCGACCAGAACCTCATCCAAAGATTCCTTAGTCACGTCGATCACTTGGTCGGCCTGAGACGCTGCAAGGCGGACGGCGACTCGGTCGGCGACGGCAACGAACTCAGCGCCGGCCAGGCGGGCTAAGCGCGCCGCAAGCTGGCCAACAATGCCCTGCCCCAACACAAGCACCCGGTCGCCACGCCGGATCTTGGCCAGATTAACGCCGTGGAGCGCGGTTGCTGCCAGGGCCAGGATGACGCCGGTATCTGGGTCGATCCCATTGAGCGGTACAACCCGACCCGACTCGGTGCAGATGTATTCGCTCTGCCCGCCCCAGGCGGGGTTGACGCCTTTAAAGCAGCGCGCGCCGCCGACATAGACCCACTGATCAAGGAGGTGCTGCGGCGCTTGCGTACCAACCTTCACCACTTTTCCCACCGTCTCATAACCGGGGACAACCGGGAACAGCAGGGCTGGATGGGGCATGCGGCCATCAAGCAACATCCGCTCTGTCCCCGCACTGATGGAGGTATAGGCGGTGTGGACAAGAACATCGCTCGCCTTCGGTTCTGCGACATGCACGGTTTGCAATTCAACGACGTGTCGCCGTGGAATAACTACTGCTTGAGACTTGAGAGCCATCGTCGTATGCTTTCTAGTGTTCAGCTATCAGCAATCAATATGGAGAATGGCATCGTCATCGCTGATACCCGATTATAAGCTGTTAGTTTATATGCATAAGGCTCTATTGTTGGGCGCCGACTATGGGCAGGTCTGCTGCTGCCATCGCACGCCGTTCACGGCCCGAACGGATACCCTTGACAATGAATTGCACTGCATTGAAGAGATACGTGATGTAGGCAAAGAGCATAACCATCATCGCGGTGCGATTGTCAAATTGCAGCCACTGCGCCACGAAGTAGGCATTATGGGTAATGATGGCGATCAAATTCCCCATATCTTCCCAGAAGAATTCGCGGGCCATAAAATAATGGCCATAGACATCTTTTTCCCATAGCATACCGGTGATGGTGAGCGCCCAGATCAATGCAATTTTTATCCATACGCTAATCGTTGCCGCCAAATAGCCTTGATTGGTTAGCAAGTAGCGTACAACTAGAATGAAGCTAATAATAAAGACGATGAACTGGATCGGCGCCAAAATAAATTGCACACGTGTCCAGGGCGATGCGTTACGCCGAGCCAGTTGTTCGTGCGTATATATCCCCATGCAGTTCGCTCCTGTTCTACGCTGTTACAAAAACTTATACAGAACGTCCCCTGGCGATGAGAATACTGTAGTTCTGCAAGCCTGTTCCATCCAGCCCTGCCTGAATCCGGCTCATCAAGCAAAGCGTTGCGTGCTACCGGTGCAACAGAACATGCCAGTGCGGCTACGCCATCCCCTGTGCGCTCATCATCAACAGGGTGATCCAGAAGCCGAGGTCAGGACGAGAAAGAATATACTCAGCATGGTGTCGAGGCGCGTCTTTCACTGCACCTGTGTTTTTACCGTTGTGTGAGTGACTATTTCTCTCACTGTCTCCTTGCTGGGGTGAAAGCTTGGCGATGGCTGCTGTAGGCGTTGCCTGACGAAACCGGTGCTCCGGCGCTCCCTTTTCTCCTTCTTCTCCTGGCTCCTCCCTTCTGTCCATCGTTGCGATGGCATATCCAAAATGACCCCGAAGCGCTGTTCGGGTTCCAATGCGCTCCCCAAACAGCGCTGGTAGGCCAAGCGCCGATGCGGCATCATTCTGCAATGGCACGTTGATGTTGCAGATGGACGCCAATCGCCTCAGAACAAGCATTGAGGCGTTCAAATCGGCCAATGTAACTAACGCGCCACCCGGTCAACATCGTTGTTGCGATTATCCCGCCGTGTCGAAGGCCATTGCCCGACCGATATCAGCGCGGCTCAAGCCCTTGAATTCCTGGACGCTTACCCCGCGCAAAACACCGATGGCTGTAATCATAATCAAGGCCTCGAACCCAAAGATCAAGCTATAAGCGATTGAAGGCGTGAACAATCCCGTTTCGATCAAGCTGGTATGGAGGACGCCGCTGAGCACATTCGCCAGACCATTCCCTAGGCCCTGCGCCATACCCCACAACCCCATATAGAGCCCAACAAAACCCTCAACCGTCATATCCATCGTCATCGACAAGGCGCCAACATTGAACAGACCCGTCCCCATGCCCATAATCAACAGGCCAGGCATCACCAGCGGGCGCTGATAGTACAGCGATGAGAGCGCAATCATCCCCAGGCCAAGCGCAATACCTAGCCCACCTATGGTTGCGATGGTTTTCTTGGAAATCGGCAGCATCCCAGAGAGAATCCCCATGATCAGCATACCAAGGAGGACGCCGCCGCCCCAACTCTGCTGGAAGCTGGTTGTTTCTTCTATGGTCATGTTGAAGACCTCGGCGCCGAAGACTTCCAGAATGGCATCTTGCAAGAAAACGCCCGTAATGGCCAGCATGATGAAGACAAAGAAACTGCGAACCTGCCCATTGCTGCCCATCAATCGCCAGGCCACCCGAAAGGGATTCCCAGGTTGAGCTTCGAGCCGCTGCTGTTTCATCAGGGCTACGTGCTCCTCCGGCGTGATCCGCCGTTCCATCCCGATCAAGCCGATCAGAGAGCTGATCAGAACAATGAAGGGGGTAAGATTATAGAGGAACTGCATCTTTTGCGGCTCATACACGGGCATAATCTGCTTGGCGACAGCAGCGGAGACGATACCGCTGATGATAATAAAGGTCCAGACGACGGCAATCACCCCGCCCCGCTCTTTTTCACTCGTCACCTCCGCCACGAGCGAGTTGTTGGAGGTGCCGTTGGCGGCCATTGCCACGCCGAAGATGAACAGCAGCCCGAAGGCGCCAATGATTGCCGCCGATGAGCGCTCACCCAACCCGATTGCCACCGAAGGCAGGGTTATAAATACGATACTGGCAACCAATCCGCTGCCCAGAATATAGGGTGTGCGACGATAGCCAAAGAAAGGGTGATGATCAGCCAGGCGTCCCCAATACACTTGGAAGAAAGAAATAAAGTGATGCAGTCCGATCAGTGATGTCACGATGATCGCCAACGCTCCCAACTCATGGATCGCAACCCGATTGAAGTTGAAGGTCAGGAGTGCGAACATCCACCCAACGCCAATGCGGATCATTGCCAAGCGCAAGGTTTTGAACGCCAGACGTAGAAACTTCATCGACATTGACCTTTCTGTCTAGTACAGAACTTCGGCTTGAAAGTAGTAGTACTGACTCCAAACTACGAAGAAACAATCAGAGAATATTTAGATCTGAAATCGCGTGGGTGACGAAATTATTTCTAGCGGAGTTCGGGTCGATTGATGCCCAGTGACGGTATCAAGCACATGCCGACGAAACTCACAAAAATCATATTAATAAAGATCGCTAGTTTACTACTTAGTATTATTCTTATGTCGATAACACAATATTAGCGATCAGTAAGCCTATTTTGACTAGGGGGTTCAATAATACGGAGTATAGCATACAGTGAAAATTGCCGCAATGTTTGCATATCTTGTGCAAATCTTTTGAGGACAACGGGTTTTTATGCAATCAGGTGATTATAGCTATACCCAATTGCGTGGATCATTGCAGATATACCCATCGAAATGGAACGGCGCTTGCAGAATGCACAATCTATACTTGTGCGGTAGTGGTATTGTTACAGCGTGCCATCAGCAAGGGCTTATAACTGAGGCAGGTTTACAATGTATGGGCGTCCGTCATATTGTGGGTGAAGACCATGTTGATAAAGCGAGCATGATACTTGTAATGGATTGTATGCATGCGATTTTTCCCGCATTCCTTTGTCTAGAGCGCTCGTTGCAAAGCTTTGTACTTTTAAGATTGCTACTGTAGTACAGATTTTGGACTACAGCGAACATTTCATATATAGTATTCAAAAACACGACGATATACGCTATAATAGTAAACAAAATATCTACAAGTTTTCATAATCTCTTCAATTGTCGAAACTCGCTGTGACGTTGGAACAGTAGGGTTCTTGTGAGTGATCAAAGCTGAAGGAAGCAGCAAGGTTGCTCACCTCTCGTGTTATACGATGCATCGTGCTTGCTCCTCTTGATCACGCATTTGTCAAGCTTTGAGTAGTCACCGGTGCAGATGTGACAATGATGGTGTATGGTGTATGGGTGCGGCGTCATTGGGGGCGAGCGCTTTGGAGCATTCCGAGATGCTCAATGAGGGGGTGTGTCATGTATGTGCGCTGGGTTGTACGGCGACATAAAAATGCATCCATCGCTGATACAAGCTTTCACGACGCCTATCTTGTCGAAAGCTATCGTGACCAGAATGGCAACCCACGCCAACGAACCATTTGCTATCTGGGAAACATCAGACAAATTGGCGATGATTTTCCAACCATTGAACGTGAGCTTTTTCTGTTACGCGCCGAACGTATCTTGCTCTCGATCCCTGATTTGAGCGAGAACGATCGCGAGGAAGTTATACGTATGCTGCACGAGAAGGTGCGGCCGTTGACCGATAGCGAGGTCTTGCGCGCCTTCGCCGAGAATCTCCGTTGGTACCGCCGTTGGTGGGAGCAGCATGGTGGCGGCCCAACTGACGAGGAGATGATGAAGATCATTCGCGAGGCGCGTGGCATGATCGGCCCAATTTGAGGCCAGATCAAAACCTCTTGCAGAGTGCTGGTTCAACCCCGATAGAGCGTCAGAGCCTGTCTGGCAAGGGTGTGGAGATGCTGCCGCGTGCAAGCATGGCTTGCGCACTCCAGCGCCTGTCACTATCGACGCCCGCCTATTATGTGTTAATGGTTTCAGGGTAACCGACATCACCTTACTTTTGGAGCTTTATCTGTAGGTGCGGCTTGCAGCCGCGCTGGCTTTGTGGTTTGCAACCGTACCTGCCCTTGTAAAACGTCTACGAACCATGCCTTCTTGTGTCGCATAAGCCGGCATGTGCCGGACGGCTCAGCAGTCCGTCTATATCATCAACCGGATAGTCATGCGGAGCGGCCCATCCATCTGTACAACCCCATCAAGCCCGGTGCGACGCAGCAATTCGCGAACCTCGCCGGGCGTGTAGGCGCGCAAGACCGAGAGCGGTCCATCATGGCGACTCATCGCGCTGCGCTGGACCAGCCCCAGCAGCCGAGCGCCCCAATATGCTGGCCAGGAGCGGACCAAGTCGCTGATCACGACGGCGCGCCGCGCAACGCGCTTCAGTTCGCGCAGCAACGCGATCGCTGCGTGTTCATCGCAATGATGGAGAACCTGGGCGCAGGTGATGACGTCTACGGACTTGTCGGCATAAGGTAGGCGAAGCGCATCGTGGCAGATCAGCGGGATCGCGCCGTGGGTGTAGTGTTGCGCTTCGGCGAGTACCTCGCGGCGTAAGTCGGACGCATAGACCTGGAGCGGTATACCCTGGCGCTGCGCCCATCGTCCGAGCGCGCGGGGCGTATCCGCCGAACCTGTCGCCACATCGAGCAGGGTGATGGGAGCTTGAGGCCGAGCCAACTCCCAATCAGTAATCACGCAGGCGACGGCGCGGATTATGCTTGTACTGCCGCCAAGCCAGCGATTGACCGCACGGATGTCGGCCAGATTCGCGGCCAGTTCGGCCTGGTTGGTGATTGGCGCGTCGAGGAGTTCGCGGCGGTGGGTGCGGTGTGGCGTGAGCATGGTGTAAGCATTCAGCTATCGGTTATGAGCCGCCAGAATGACACCTGTCTGGGTCCAATGAACGCATTCGGATCGCACCATATACCAGCGCGCCAACGGAAATATTCGCACACGCCGGTAACTGAGGAGCGAAGTTTGAGCGCCCACGTTTCGACTCACGGTCGTGGCCTTGGCTCGACCCGCGGATTCGCCTGCGCCCCACGCCCATTGGGTTGGTAGAAATGTTGCCCCAGCGTATTCAGGTTTTCTTCGGTCAGTGCTTGCAGCGACCCAATGAGTGTGTCGAGCGTAGCCTCGGCTGTTTGCGGCGATTCATATGGGGCTATGTAAGCAATAATGATCGTGTCGGTCGGATTATTCGGTGGATTGATTACCACAAGGTGCATGTCTGGATAGGGGACTTCTTCAGCTCTCACCAACCGATAACGAAAGCCGTTGGCTACACGTTCCTCACTTTCAGAGTTGGCAAAATCCGCATCTGAGTCTCTAACGACTATCAAGGAATGAAATGGGCCTTCGTAAAAGACAGACCATTCCTCACGATTACTATTGAAAACCGCACCGCGGATCGCCGGATCGGGGAGCTGGGATGGGATATAGATAGTCTCATCGGTAACGCGTAGCGCCTCGTCAAGCGAAAGCGGTGTTTGATCGAAGGAATAAAGATGAGGAAATCTTACACTAAACAATTCTGGATACGTTAATTGCGTATCCGCAGGTGTTAGCGTAAAAAGATTGGTAGGTGTAATCGCCTCAATTGTGACAGTTGTAGCGCGCCAGGGATGCTGCACAATCGCCGTGCTGTCGCTCTGCGCCACCACGGCGACGTCGAGCAAGGTGTAAGTTTGGAGGTCGATTGTCAGAATGATCTGCGATGGGGCGGGTTCCGGAGGTGTATTTCTCGCGCCGCCAAATCGTTCAAAGTGCGGCGGGAAGGGTTGGTCGGTCGTATAGGTCACCATCTGCGCTTCGCGGCCATCGATATTTGTGCCGCCCAAGGTTGCTAGTTCCGCATTGCTAGCCTGGGCCAGGTAGAAGTGCCCCAGGTCGAGCGGGTTTATTGCGAAGTGATTGGGTCTTCCGATCGGTGAAAAATCCGGCTGTTGGCGTAGCGTTGGCAAGAAAGCGGCCAGTTCTTGCGCCGAGGTCGTTACATCGAGACCAACGCTATGCACCCGCGATCCTGAGAGGTCGTAACGCAAGCGGAATTGCACCTGGCTCTCGCCATCGGTTGCAAGCGCATACATTGTTTGATCGGCTTCTTCAGCAGTCACAACAACTTTCACGCGGTTGGGCGAGTCATAATCATACCACCGCTCCAGCGACCAGCGCTGCCCATAAAGTTCACCAGCAAAGACTTCGTGCAAAAGCCCCTGTTGTACGGGCGGATGTTCGAATCGATGGATCGCAGTTTCGACCAGTTCGTCGGGCGTCAGGGTTGCTGTCGCCATCACAGATGCCGCACCGCGAGACTGGTTGCGGGTGAATTCCGGGATGATCAGCAGCAGGAGAACAATCAGAGCGACGCCGCCGACCGCCAAAAAACGCAACTGTTTCGGGTTGAGTGTTCGGGAGTGCGGCTTGTCTATGTTGTCCAGCAGTCGGTCGTTCAGGTCTGGCGGCGGCGTGGCGGCATAGAGGAGTGGAAGCGCACGCTGCAGCAACGAGTCGGTTGCAAGCAAGCCGTCGCGGACTGCGCGGGCTTTCGCGCTCGACAAGAGCAAGGCGCGGGCTCGCACTGCTGCGTCACCCTCCAGTCGCCCGGCCAGAAACCGCGCAATCCGAAGGACCATTGTGCGCTCGGTTGTGGCCGGAATATGCTCCAAGGCCAGCGCTGCCGTGCAGCGCAATTCGATAAGCGCCTCGATGGACGACTGTATCGTTTTGCCTGGCTCTGGCAGCGCTGCGCCCTCAGGTATGGCGACAGCATCAGCCGGTAGGCCCAGGAGAGTGTGCAAGCCCAACTGGAGGCGCGCTTCCGGCGATGCGTCCGCCAGAACCTTGAGCAGTGTTCGCGCTTTATCTGCGGAGAGATTGGCTCGTCCCACTGTGGCCAGATCGGGTTTCCAAGCCTCTGTACTCCGTTTCAACCTGGCCAGCCAGCGTAGCGGACGCCGCTTTTCACCCTGGGAGGGCAACAAGGCGCGCGCCAAGTCCAATTCCGGATCCGTAGCTGTCGGCGAGAGGTTGGCAAATGCCGCGATGAGGCGTTCGGCAGCGGCGGATGGTGATCCTGTAACGAGCAAGGCCAGACGGTAGAGCCGATCCTTGTAGTGGATAATGATGTCGCGAGTGACGTGCGCGGCGGTTTCGCCGTTATGTGGTGTTGTGAGCATAATGTTAATGGTGCTGTTGTTCCAGAGCTTTGGTTTCCAACGAGCTCTTTCATGCTACCACAACACGTCAACTGACGCTGCTCAGGATTCGCGATTATAGATGAGAAATTGATGAATCTCCGCCTCACGATGCGGGAAATGGAGTCCTGGGATTGCAGGTGTTTGCCTGCTTTTGGGGCATTGGCAAAGGAAAAAGTTGGCGCCGATAGGCGTCGATGCGTTAGGTATCTGTTTCAATCGACGCCTATCGGTATTCCTGGGTAACGCGAGGTTATGCGCCGCTTTCGTGAACGGCGATTCCTTCCAGTCGATCCTCCAGGTCGGAGTAGATGTCACGCAAGGCTTCCAGCGTCGACTCATCCGCCTCCCAGAAGCCGCGGCTGTTGGCTTCGAGTAGCCGTCCCGCCATCGCCGCTGCGGCGTGGGGGTTGAGTTGCGCCAGCCGTTCGCGCATTGTCTCGTCGAGCAGGTAGGTGTTGGCAACGCCCTGATAGACCCAGCCCTCGACGGCGCTTGCAGTCGCGCTCCAGCCGAACGTGTTGCTGACCCGCGTCTCAATCTCGCGTACGCCTTCGTATCCATGGGCTAGCATCCCCTCGAACCATTTGGGATTGAGCAGTTTGGCTCGACTCTCTAGGCGCACCATGTGCTCCAACGACTGGACCCGGTTACCACCGGGTACAGCAAACGCCTCGCTGACCAGAACCGGCGGTCGTTTGCCGCGCAGGCTCTCGACGCTCTTGGTGACGCCGCCCAGATATTCATAGTAGTGGTCGATATCGCTGATGCCTAATTCGACGCTGTCTATATTCTGGAACGTAACATCCACCGTCGCCAGCGCGCTCGCGAGCAAGGAGCGCGATTCGCACCAGCCTTCGCGGGTGTCGAACGCGAAGCTCTTGCGGTTCATGAAGGCGTCGCTGAGTTGCTGCTCGTCTTCCCAGGTGCTGCTTTCGACCAAATGGTTGACATTAGCCCCGTAACTGCCTGGCGCATTGGAGAAGACCCGCGCCGCAGCTTCGTCGAGCGAAATGCCAAGCTCGGCGGCCTGGGCCAGGGCGTGTTTGCGGACGAAATTCTGCGCGGCAGGCTCGTCGGCGCTTGCCGTCAGACGCGCGGCTTTGTCGAGCAAAGCGACCTGGTGGGCCATGAGGTCGCGGAAGATTCCGCTAACCGTGACGACCACATCGATGCGTGGGCGGCCCAATTCAGCCAATGGAATCAACTCAATATCGGCGACTCGCCCCAATTCGTCGAGGATCACGCGCGCGCCGAGCAAGGCTAGGGTCTGCGCGATACCTTCCCCATCGGTCTTCAAGTTGTCGGTGCCCCAGAGCACGATTGCCACCGTTTCAGGCAGCTCGCCCTGGTCGCGGGCGCTGCGCTCCAACAGTTCGGCAACCAGCCGCGCTCCCGTGGTTTGGGCCATCGGCGAAGGGATGTGGAAGGGGTCCAGGCCGTGGATATTGCGCCCGGTCGGGACGACCGCCGGGTTGCGGACCACGTCGTTGCCCGGCGACGGCGGAATATAGCCGCCTCGCAACGCGCGCAGCAATCCCTCAATCTCCTGCTCGTTTACAATCCGCCCCAGCAGATCGCCAAGGTAATCCCAAAGCGGTTTGAGCGTCCCAGGGCGGATCTGCGCAGCGGTATGCAGATATTCGTCGACCGATTTCAGCGCTTGGAATTTGGCAACTGGATTGTCCGCCGCAAATCCCAAATCCACAAATCGGTTGATTGCTTCGCGTACAATGCCATGTACCTGTTCCCAGCGCTGTTGGGCGGCTGGGTCGTGCTTGAGGCGCGCACAGAGGTTGGCATAGTCCCAACCTAGCCCGTGCGCCACTAGATGTGGCAGCGGCAAACCCTTCGGGTCGGGTCGCGCAAACGCAGCGACCAGGCCCAGAATATCGGCGCGTTCGCTCGCGGCGGGCGGTGTGCCTAGGACGTGGAGCCCGACTGGGATCATGCGCTGCTCGATCTGGAGCAACTCATTGGCAAGCGCGGCGACGTAGGCTTCGTCGCCGAGCGGCGCTTGCGCATCGGCGCTGTCGTTCGTTTCATTGAGGCGCTGGTTTCCGATCTCTAAGCGCTCGGCTTGGAGGCGAATATCTTCCAGCAACTCGGGATCTGGCTGCTGGCGATAGCGATCGATGCTGTCCTTGAGCAGACGCAGCCCTTTGTAGAGCCCGGCGTTTTGCACCGGGGGAACCATGTAGCTGATCAAGGTCGCCGCACTACGCCGCTTGGCAATGCTGCCCTCGCTTGGATTGTTCACGCAGTAATAATAGAAGTTGGGCAAGCTGCCGAGTAGCCGTGCAGGCCAGCAGCTATGAGCCAGGCCGGCCTGCTTGCCGGGCATGAACTCGAGCGCGCCGTGGGTGCCAAAGTGCAGGACCGCATCAGCCCCAAACACCTTATCGAGCCAGGTGTAGAAAGCGGCGAAGCCATGGTGCGGCGCGGCGTCCTTGGCCATCAGCAGGCGCATTGGGTCACGCTCATAGCCAAAACTGGGCTGGATGCCGACAAAAACATTTCCAAAATGTCGACCGAGAATATAGAAGCTTTTGCCGTCGTTGAGCAGTTCGCCGGGCGCGCTGCCCCAGTATGGCTCGGTATCGACATAGGCCGGGAAGAGCCGCCGGTAGTCTTCGACGGTCAGCCGATCGGCGACGTTGCCGTCCGTACCGTAGACCAGCGCATTCCCCTCGACCAGCGCTTGGCGCAACGCCTCGGCGCTGGCCGGCAACTCGACGTTGTACCCTTCGGAGTGCAGTTCTTGGAGCAGCCGGTAAATACTCGCAAAGACATCGAGGTACGCAGCCGTCCCCACATTGCCCAGAGTCGGCGGGAAGCTGAACAACACGATGGCAATTTTCTTCTCGCTATGGGGCTTGCACCGCAGGGCCACGATCCGGGCGATGCGCTCGGCTGCCAGTTCGATCTGGCGGGGAAGCGCGAGAAACGTATCGTTCTCAGCGCTGGGGCCGCTGTAGACCCATGGTTCGATAGCGCCATCGAGTTCGGGCAAGGCTATATTCATTGCCAGTTGCACTGGCAAGAGGCCACGGTCGTCGTGTTGCCAATCTTCAACCCGCTGGAACACCAGCGGGATCAGATCGACAAACGGCACATCGAGCGGGTCAAGCACCTTCAGGGCCTGGTCGGGTTGACTCGCCGCCGGCCCGCCAACCAGGGCGAATCCGGTCGTGGTGACGAGGATGTCAATCGTTGAGCGAACGTTCTGCGCCGAGTGTGGTTCGCGGGCTATAAAAAACTTCTCAATCGCCTTGCGTCCATCGAGCCCAGCGCTATAGGCCATGCGCACTTCCAGGCCGCGCGTTTCGAGGGCGCGGGTCAACTGCGCAAGATGGTCGATTTTGCCGCTCAGGGCGAGGGCGCGCAGCGTGAGTAAGCCGACCGTGCCGGATGTCGTTACAGCACGGTCCTCCTGCGCGTCGGGGCGCTTCGAGAACTTGGTTTTGTGGCGCTTGGCCGCCTTATTGCGTTCAGCCCGCCACTTTTGATACGCCTCAAGACTCTCGAACGGCGCCGCAGCGTCGGGATGAAATAACGCGGCGTCGGGATACACCAACGGATCTTCGATGGGCAGGCGTCCTTTGTAGCCCGGCACGTAGCGTTCAATCAGCATGCACAGCATCCGCCGCAGGTTTTCGGGCGAGCTGTGGGTCCAGTACTGGTGGATCGCGATATAACTATGGAGATCGCGGGCCTTGCCAGGCAGATACTTGAGCATCTTGCTCATACCGCGTACCAGAGCCATTTGGCGTTGCGCTTCGCCGTGGCCGTGTTTGGGGCGAAAGGCGCGCATCAGACGCTGGAGCGGCGAGCCGCCTTTGCCGGCGCTCTCATCGTCGCGCTGCTTCAAGACAAACTTGCCAATGCGCGTACTGCGGATGAGCACCGGGTTGCTCATGATCATACAAACTGGGGCGCTGGTTTTGGCCAGCAAGCGCTCCAGCGGGCGAACATACTCCTCGCCGAATAACATCGATCCGAGCACGAAGTCGGCGCGTAGCAGATCCTGTTCGAGGCGTTGCCAGTCTTCGTCCCGCTTGAGCGAGGGCGCATTATAGAAGTTGATATTGAGCTCAATACCGTGATCGCGCCGGATCATGACGGCTGCTTCTTGGAGCGCCACGCCGGTGCTGGTTTCAAGCGCCATAACAATGAAATGCATATGATCCCCCTTCTCTGAAAGATCTTCACACGGATAGCGCTATACTATCACACTCCTCGATATAACGTGGAACGTTGGAACGTTCATCTCCACATCTTCTCATCATTTCTGCGTCTCCTGCTGGCGTCTTCAAGCAAACACCGCAGACGCTGCGGCGCAGACATCTCCGGTGTTTTAAGTGTTTAGGCGGCAAATGAGCGATACGGGTGCGCTACCGGCAGATCACCCATCGCGTAGTTGCGCAAACTGCTCGGCGTTGTAGCGCAATACGGGTTGGCGCGCGGCGCGCACCTCGTCAAGGCGACGGGCGGGCGCTTTGGTCGGCGCTTCGTGTAACATTTCAGGCGTCTCGACGGCCTCGTGCGCAATGTCGCGCATGGCCTGAACAAAAGCGTCGAGGTTGCGTTTGGTCTCGGTTTCGGTGGGCTCGATCATCAGCGCCTCGGGAACGATCAGCGGGAAGTAGATCGTTGGCGGATGGAAGCCGTAATCGATCAGCCGCTTGGCAATGTCCAGGGTGCGCACGCCCTTTGATCTGGAGATTTGGCCTTTGAGAACGACTTCATGCATGCAGATCCGGTTCACGGCGGGCGGATAGATTGCGCCCAGTTGAACCCGCAGATAGTTGGCGTTCAGCACCGCGATCTCCGAGACTTCGCGAAGGCCGGCGGCGCCCAGCGTACGGATGTAGGTCCAAGCTCGCACCAGCATGCCAAAGTTGCCGTGGAACGCTTTCATACGCCCAATACTCTTGGCAGGGACGAAAAACTCGTAATTGCCGTTGCTGGCTTGACGAACGTTGGGGCCAGGCAGGAAGGGTGCGAGTTCAGCGGTGCAGCCGACCGCGCCGCTGCCTGGACCGCCGCCGCCGTGTGGCGTGGTAAACGTCTTGTGCAAGTTGTAGTGCATGAAGTCGAAGCCCAGTTCGCGCGGCTTAGCGATGCCCAGGATCGCGTTGAAGTTCGCGCCATCGCCGTACATTAAGCCGCCCGCTTCATGCACGATCCGGGAGACCTCGGTGATATGCTCCTCGAAGAGGCCAAGCGTATTGGGGTTGGTCAGCATCAGGCCGACAGTGCGCGATGAGAGTTTGGCTTTGAGGTCATTAAGATCAACATTGCCGCGCGCATCGCTTTTGACTTCAATTACCTTAAATCCGGCCATCGCCGCCGTCGCCGGGTTGGTGCCGTGGGCCGAATCTGGCACTAGCACTTCGTTGCGTTCGGTGTCGCCCCGGTCGAGGTGATAGGCGCGAAAGACCAGGATTCCGGTGAATTCGCCCTGGGCGCCGGCAGCCGGTTGTAACGAAACGGCGTCAAATCCGCTAATTTCGGCCAGATCGCTTTGCAATTCGTACATCAGCCGGAGCGCACCCTGGGACAGCGTTTCATCTTGCAAAGGATGGGCGGCAGCAAAACCGGAGAGCCGGGCAGCCTCTTCATGGATCTTGGGGTTGTATTTCATTGTACACGAACCGAGCGGATACATGCCGGTGTCGATACAAAAGTTGCGCTGGCTGATGCGGGTAAAGTGGCGGATGACCTCAGGCTCGCTCAACTCAGGGAAATCGGCGAGGTCATCCTGACGCAGCAGATGTGCCGGCAACGCCGCAGCCGGCACATCCAACTCCGGCAGGTTTGCGCCTTGCTTGCCTGGCGCGGAGAGCTCATACAGCGGTGGTTCATAAGTATTCATAGGAGACTTTCTAGTTGATCCTCAATAGCTCGCCGTTGAGCTACGTGACATTCTCTCTTGTGTGTTGCGGATAGTATGGCAATTCTACGGATTGCTGTGTTTCGTATTCGACAACTGCTTTTCAGGTTGGACGCTGTGCTCTACACACACCGTTGCATACAAACGAACTCGCAGCGATCGACTCAGAAGAGAGGAACCGCCAATACACGCCGATGTACGCCGATAGAAACGTGCTAACCTGTCAACGTGCGAACGTGCTAACCCCTGTTCTGAGCGCAGCGAAGGATGCTAACCTGCTACATCGGCGAATGCGGCGACCAAAGCGTCGATCTCGGCCTTGCTGTTCATCTCCGTGACACAGAGCATCATCGCATCGCCCAATGCTGGCTCGTCGCCGGAAAGGTCGTAGCCGCCGATGATGCCCCGTTCGCGCAGGGCGGTATTGATCGCGGCGACCGGGTGGGGGCACTGTACAACAAACTCCTTGAAGAAGGGGATCGTATCGTGGACCTGGAAGCCCGGCAAGCGCCCAATTTGGGCGGCGGCATAGTGGGCGCGGTGGTAACAGAGTTCGGCGACCCGGTGCAGCCCTTGCTTACCTAGCAGGCTCAGGTAGACAGTTGAGGCGAGGGCCATCAAGCCCTGGTTCGTGCAAATATTGCTTGTGGCCCGTTCGCGGCGAATATCTTGCTCGCGGGCGCGCAGGGTCAAAACATAGGCCAGTTGGCCGTCGACATCCCGCGTGACGCCAACGATGCGCCCGGCAATCTTGTGGACATATTTCTGCTTGCAGGTGAAAATCCCCAAATACGGCCCGCCAAAGTTGAGTCCCAGGCCCAGCGGTTGACCTTCGGCGGTGGCAATATCGGCGTCTATCTCGCCCGGCGTCTGGAACAACCCCAGCGCAATCGGATCGAAGTGGACCGCCAGTAACGCACCAGCCGCATGGACTTGATCGGCGATCCCGCGCAGATCATGGAGCCGACCCAGGAAATCGGGCGACTGCACAATCACTGCCGCCGTTGTGTTGTCAACCTGGTCCAAAGCGTACCGCAGAGCGGCATCAGGAGCCTGATCGTTGCTCGCGGGTTGCTCGTCGCCGACGATTGTGATGTCGAGGGCTTGCAGATAGGTGCGCAGCACCGCCCGGTATTGCGGATGCACGCTGCGCGCGACAACGATTTTGCGGCGGTTGCGCCCGATGTTGAGCGCCATCATAGCCGCTTCGGCAATAGCTGTGCCGCCGTCATAATGCGAGGCGTTGGCGACTTCCATGCCGGTCAAACTACAGATGAGAGTCTGGTATTCGAAAATTGCCTGTAGCGTGCCCTGGCTAACTTCGGGTTGGTAGGGTGTATACGCTGTGTAGAATTCGCTCCGGCGCAAAATCTGGTCGACGGCGGTGGGGACGAAGTGGTTGTAAGCGCCTGCGCCGAGGAAGCAGTTATGGGTCAGGGCGTTGGCGTTGGCATTACTCAAGCTGTGCAGCTCGCGGATCAACGCCGGCTCAGAGAGCGGCGCAGAAAGATTGAGCCGGGGGAAACGCAGTTCTGTCGGGACATCGGCAAAGAGCGCCTCGACCGACTCGACGCCGATTGTTTGCAGCATTTCTGCACGCTCGGCAGGCGTGATAGAAGTGTAGTGAGACATGATAACTCCATTGGGGATTTCGGATTGAAATTCTTATTGAAAACCCAACATCTAAAATCTAAATTACTCGCACGCTCAGTTGCGACGCTCCGGTACATCTAATTGTGACGAATGCAAGGTCATCTCAAGCGTTTGGGTTACAGATATGTCATTGGACTGCTGCTAATACCTTATAGCCTGTTAGGATTTCAATCCTGATGCAGATGACAGTGCTTCTTCCAGACGTTGTCACTCTGAGCGCAGCGCAGTTGGCACAAGCCGACGCTCGGCAGAGACCATACGCTGCGCTCAGAGTGACAAACGTCTTTGGCGTGGCGAGGCTCGCGTGTCCTAGTGCTGCGCTTCTTCGACCAGCTTTTCGTAGGCTACAGCATCGAACAGTTCGCTCTCGGCGCCGGATGGCTTCAGGCGTAACATCCAGCCTTCGCCATAGGGGTCGGTATTGATCGGGGCTTGATCGTTTTCTAAAGCGGTGTTGACCGCCATGACCTCACCGCTTACCGGCGCATAGAGGTCGGAGGATGCTTTGACCGACTCGATCACCCCAAAGACTTCGCCGGCATTGAAGGTCGTGCCGACGCTGGGCAGTTCGATATAGACCACGTCGCCAAGCGAGTCTTGGGCATAATCGGTGATGCCGATAACGATCTCATTCCCTTCAGTGCGTACCCATTCGTGTGTTTTGGCATAGCGCAAGTCGGGCGGGATATTGAAACTCATCAGTCTCCTCTTTTGTACTTCAAGGCGCCAATACGATGATTGTTAGATGTCCATGTGGTTATGCCGCATCTTGATACAAGAAAATGTTTCTTCAGCGTTGAGCTGTCGGTTCTGGGCAGATCTATTTCTTATAGCGCGCCTTGTAAAAAGGCATTTTTATGGCGCGCGCGCGCACTGGCTTGCCACGAATGATGACATCGAATTCACTGCCCGGCTTGCTCAACTCCATGGACACATATCCCATGCCAAGCGGTTTGCCCAGGGTTGGCGCCGGCATGCCAGTGGTTACATAGCCAATTGGCTCGCCTTCTGTGCTATGGATCGGGTAATCGCCACGGGCGATGCCTTTGCCGACCATCTCAAACCCAGTGAGTCGCCGGTTAGGGCCTGCCGTCTTGATCTGTTGTAGCGCTTCTCGCCCTACAAAATCGCCCTTGTCCAATTTGACCACCCAGCCGAGGCGGGCTTCATACGGATTGATATTATCCGCAATCTCGTGGCCATAAAGCGCCAGGCACGGCTCAAAGCGCAAGCTGTCGCGAGCGCCCAAGCCGCACGGCTTGACCCCGCCCGGTTCGCCGAGCGCGAGCAGCGCTTCCCAGATGCGTGGAGCGTGTGCAGCGTCGAAGAACAACTCGAATCCATCTTCGCCGGTATAGCCGGTACGCGCGATCAAACCCTCAACGCCGAAGAGGCGATAGAGGGCGACGCCGTGGAACGGCAGATAAGCCAGATCATCGGCCTGGACATCCTCGGCCATGTCGAGCAGACTCTCGGCTGTCGGCCCTTGGAGCGCCAGCATTGCCCAGTGATCAGAGCGATTGTCAAGGCTGACGTTAAACCCGCCGGTGTGGCGTTGCATCCAATCCCAGTCTTTGCTGCGGTTGGAGGCGTTGACCACGACCAGGTACTCGTTGGGGAGGTGATAGATGAAGATATCGTCGATGATCCCGCCATCGGGATGACAGAGCAACCCGTAACTCGACTGGCCAACCTCGATGCTGGCGACATCGCAGGTGACGACGTGCTGGAGGAACGCAGCGGCATCGGGTCCGCTCACCATAAAACGACCCATGTGGCTGATGTCAAAGAGGCCGGCGGCGTTGCGAACCGCGTTGTGTTCTTCGACGATGCTTGTATATTGGACGGGCATCTCCCATCCGCCGAACTCGACCATACGGGCGCCATGCGCGATGTGACATTCATAGAATGCAGTGCGTTTGAGCATACCTAATTCTCCCAAGTACCAGTGAGAAATGATAAACGACGAGTACGACATGGGTGCAAGCTGTGGCGCAACGCACGCATCACTCGTGACTCGCCGCTCATCACTACTCTTCCAATCCTTCGCGCACCTTGCGTAACATCGCTCGGCACTCGACGGCATAGGCCGCCAGTTCTTCGTCGCCGCTGGCGCGGGCATCTGAAGCAAAGCGCCAGAGCGCTTCCTGGGCGGCATCGGTCAACAAGACAGGATACTCGTCGAGCGCCTGGGCCATCGCTTCTTCGTCTCCGGCGGTTAGCAACGCCGCGATGGCGGTTGCGATCTGAGGGTCAAGTGCGCCCCCTGCCATCGCGGCGCTGTCCGCCTGCATCTGGCCCTGCCCGGTAACTTCTGCAAGCAGCTCTCGCCGTTCATGCAGAAGTTGGGCTAAATTCTCGTTCCCCTCGTCGAGGGCCGTATCCAGCCGGTACGACAGATAATCGCCGACCCAGGGTTCCAATAACACCGGATAGTCCTGTGCCGTCCGCAGCAGCGTGTCGCTTGTATCGACCCGGAGCAACGCTTGATAGGCCGGGTCTGGCAGGACTGATGCAGCGGCGCTCATTTCCGCAGATCCGTGCGGCGGTGATGCTGTTTCAGCTTCCAGCGTCAAGTCGGCGTCTCCTTCGGCGCGGATATTGGCGAGGAGTTGGCGTGCATGGTGCAGACTTGCTGCAATGTCGTAGGCGCGTTGTTCGAAGGCCACGTCACTCAATTGTGCTAGAGCGCTGTCTGTTTCCCTGGCTAGTAGAATGGGATGCTCCGCAAGGACAGCTTGAAGCGATGCGGGCTCATCGGCGCCGATCAGCGCTTGGATCGCAACCAGCAGCGGTGACGACTCGGCGGTTTCCGCAGGCGGCGTATGGCTTGCCTCGACTTTCGCATCAGCTTCCGCGAGCGGCGTATGGCTTGCCTCAGCTTCGGTGGCGGTTTCCGCAGGCGGCGATGTCGGTCCAGACGTGTTTATCTGACTGCTGCGCAGTCGTTGCGCTTTACGCAGAATATGCGCAATCCCGCCAACGTCCTGGGCGATCTGCACATCGCTAAGATAAACGCGGCGCTCTTCGATCGGGATACTGCCGACGAGGAGGCTATGTAGTTCGCGGACCTGCTCACGCCACTCGTGTTCGGCAGCGCCAGGCGAGGCGGCGAAGATTACTTGCCGAGCCGCCCGGTCGTGGAATAGCAGCGGCGCGCCAGCCGGGCCGGTACTGCCGCAGTTCGCGCAGGTCACGCGATTCAGCGTACCGTCGTAGATCGCCTGGAGCTGTTCGGGATGCTCCTGCGCATCAAGGACCAGCCACACATCGGCATCAAAATCGGAGCCGCAGTCTGGGCAAGTAAGTTGGGCCGGTTCGCTATAGGAAATAGCCATAAACCATTACGGTTCTCAGATCGGTCGCAGATAAACCTGCACCTTTGGTATATATCTTGAAACAGCGTACTCTGTATTGTACCACGAAGGAGTTATGCTATTGGCAGGCCACATCCCTATGTGTATTTCCGCACAATGACGGGGTAAAAGGGGTTTATACGCGAGGCTGTCATTGCGTTCCAATGCTAGTATGCCGAACCCGACAGGTTTTATTCCACCTCGATCTCATAGATCTGCCGAATTTCTTCGGCGCCGCCCGTCAACTCCAACTCCAGGGCATAGCGGCCAGGCTGTGTCGGGGTAAGGCGTAAGCGATCCACTTCTTTGGTGAAACAATCGGCCTCGAGGTCGAAGGTATGATCGAGTCGGGCGATGAGCGAGCCGTCTGGAGCGCGTAAGCGGGCTAGCAGTTGCAGATCGTCGACTGCGTGTTGTGCGTCGTTGCTCGCGTAGAGCGGCAGTTCGATGGGTTCGGCGATGCGGTAGACACGCGGTTCGAAGAGGGTGAAGACATACTGCGGGCTAAAGGCCATGCGCAACGCATAGTATGAGCGTTTGGGTACGCGCCAATAATCCACCAAGCTCCAAAGGATGGCCGGGTAGGGATCGAGAAACAGGAAGGGCACAATACCGCCGGTGGGACGATACTTGTGATAGCGCAGTCGGTCGACGTAGAAACGGTTGATAAAAATTTGATAGTCCTGCGACATATCGATCAGATCGGCGAGCGATGTCGCCTTGCGCCAAGCTATCCATTTACCCATAATATCGCCTTGGAAGCCGTGGCGTTCGACAAGATGCTTGAAGTCAATCTGCTCGATCTCCGCCGGCATGAATTTATGGCAGCTTTCGAGGTTCGGAAAACTCTGCGCGCCAAACTCGGTGATGAAGCGCAGGTTGCCGGTAAAGCGTTTCCGCATTACTTCCGCATCGCGAAGCGTACCATAGGCGTCATACCACCCGAAGTAGGCGTGAGCATCGGTGCCAGTGCGCAGCTTGGGAATTTCGAACTCGCCCGAAGAGCGCACAACCGGGCGGCGGGGATCTTCGCGCTGAGCGACATGCGCGAGTTGCGTATCCATCACGTCGCGGTTCCAGCTAAACCCGAAAGTTGTGTTGTAGGTCCGCAGGCGGGTGGCAATGGTTTCATCCGCCGTATCGGTGACAAAGATGGCCTCATTATGCATACACCAGATAACCACGCTCGGATGGTTGTAGAGTGTCTGCACCATCGCCTTAGCCTGGCGTCTGGCCTCGAACAAGACCGTCGTGCGATAGAGCCATTGGAGGGGCATATCTTGCCACAACAGCACCCCATTAGCGTCGGCGGCGTCATAGAAGGCCGGGTGATCGACATGGGCGTGGATGCGCAGCAGGTTCATGTGGCAATCGCGGACCAAGCGGAAATCATGCTCGCAACGCTCTGGGGTCATCGTCGCGATCCGCATGTCGCCGGGCGGATAGTTGTTGCCCTTGACTAGGAAGCGTACGCCATTCAGATGGGGAATCCAGTTGCGCAACTCGAAGCGACGCACTCCGTAGGCAAAGCTGGCGCTGTCGCTGACTACGCCTTCATACAAGATATCGAGCGTCATAGTGTAGAGATCGGGGTCGCCCAGGTCGTGCGTCCACCAGAGGCGCGGAGCATGCAGCTTGAGCAGGCCACTAATCGTTTGTTGGCCGCTCCGCAGCATCCGGCGTTGCTCGAAGGTCTGGACTGGGCCGGCAAAGGTGCGCGGCGCAATCGTCCAACGTAGCACAACCGGGCCGGAGGCGCTGCTCGCAAGATCGGCGTAGTAACGCAGTTGTGCGAAGCGGTTGTCGAAGGTTTCGGTGTGGCAACGTGCGGCTTGTAGGCGGATTGGACCGCTGCGGTGCAGTTCGACCGGCAGCCAGAGCCCGCCGGGATTTGACAGTGGGTCGAGGCAGTCCCAGTGTGAGAAAATGCCGGTGATCATGCGTTTGCCGAATTTGTCGTGCTCATCGGGGCACTCGACTTCGATCAGCAGTGTGTTGTCGGCCTGTACCCAGTCGGTGATCTCGTGTTCGTAGGGGATAAAGTAGCCCTCGTGCCGCCCCAAATCTATTCCATTCAGGTAGGGTTGCGACCAATAAAAGGCGCCGTTGACTCGCAGCCAGGTTCGGGTGTAGGGTTGCGCTGTATTGCGATCATCAAGCGTAAAGCGGCAACGATAGACCACTTTGCCGGCGTGGTGTTCTAATGCTGGAATCTGTTGCCAGTGGCCCGGCACGGTTGCGGGAATCCAGCCAGCGTCATCGCGCGGGTAGATCCCATGCTGAAATTCATCGAGCGCTTTGATCGACCAGTTGTCAGAAAGAGTTATTGGATGCATGTTGCAAGGTTTGGGGGCTCAAGAGTGAACATTGTTAGTCTTTCAATCCACTGCGCAACACAGCAGCATAAACGCCAATGCGTCGCCTTCGTAGCGAGCGGCGATGGCCCAGCAGCAACTTGGCGCCCTCGCTGCCCAATTCCCAGATGTAGCAGAGCAGCACAAATAGGCGCAACGCCAGTGCAAAAAAGGGACCGTACCACAGATAGGCTAGGCGCAACTTGCTGCGTTGAAAGTTGAGATGCCGGTTGGCTAAAACTTGTTCGCTGCTTTTGCCCTCGTGGTGAATAATGACCGCATCGGGCAGATAGACAATCGCTGAAGGTTCGTTACACCTGCTCCCTTTTTCTGGCTGTTGCAAGCGATACTGCCACTCCAACTCCTCGCTGTACATGAAAAACTGCTCGTCGAGCAGCCCTGCCTGCGCAATCGCCGCACCGCGAACCAATATTGCCGCACCTACGAGCCAGTCGACTGCTTGGGTCTGGGTGTCGCTCTGATCGGCGCAGTGGTAGCGGCGTGCCCAAGGATTGGCGGGCCAGAAGCGTTCCAACGGCGTGCTCTCCCAGAAGAAGGTCAACCGAGCGGGGAAGCGCCGCCGTGACGACTGAATGCTCCCGTCGGGGTAGCGCAACTGTGGTCCAACCGCAACGAGTTTTGGGTGCGCCGTGAGATAGTCGAGCAGCCGGGGCAATGCTGCGCCGGCTGGTTCCGTATCTGGATTGAGCAACAGCACGAACTGGGGTAATCCATTAGTGCTAGACGCACAAGCGTGCTGTTGTGCGCCGAAGCCCAAGGTGCGGAGGGCGAGGTTGTTGCCGCCGGCAAAGCCAAGGTTATGTCCCGGCTCCAATAGCTTTACTCTGGGAAACTCGGCGCGAAGCATGTCTGGCGTGCCATCGCTGCTGGCGTTGTCCACAACGATAATGGCATGGGCGATGCCGCTATCGGCTAGTGAGGCTTCAGTAGCACGCAGACAACGCTGAAGTAGGTCACGTATATTCCAGGAAACAATAATGATGGCGAGGGTTGGCATCATGGGTTGGCATCATGATGATGCGACGTGTAGCCGCCGCGCTGCTTGTTTACAATTCATAGCGTAGAGTGGATTATACCATCTCGTTCGCGAATGTGTGCAATCGTATGTTGTAATTCTGCAGCGGGGTAGTTGCGCCATTGTGGAGTTAGTACCAATGGTCTATTCTCGTATACTTTTTCTTCTACTACCCTATATTTTGCCATGTTGTGTTCACACTATAAAGCAACTCAGATGTCGTATTTGTCTCCTCAATGCGCTATACGTTTCTGACCACAAGGAGGAAGTGCATGCTGAAGCGGCTTAATCGTTTCTGGCGCCGGCCTGATAGCTATGACCAGAACGCGCGCCTGCTATTTACTCGTTGGTGCTGGCCGACACAGTTTCGTGTTGTTCTCTGTACTATGGCTCTGGCGCTTGCTCTATCGGCTTGCGCGGGTGCAGAGGTACAGCCGTCTGTTCCCACAGACGTTCAGGGCACTCCAGTTCCAGTGGCTCAAGCATCCGCCACGCCGGGGGCAAGTTTGGCGCAGGATTACGCTAGCCAGCCAGAAAGTCCAAACGCCTCTGCGGCGGGTATGGTTCTCGATCAAAGCGTTGCTGATCTGGCAGGCGAGGCCGAGTATATCGTTATTGGCGCTGTTCGGAACGTTCAGTCGGATTGGAACGCGGATCAAAGCGCTATGTTCACAACCGTCGATATAGATGTGCAGGAATATCTAAAAGGAAGCGATGCTGCGCCTACGTTGACGCTCACCCTGCCTGGTGGCGTGGTTGGAACGATCAGCCAGATCGACCCGAATACCCCAGTATTTACATCTGACACGAGCGTTTTGCTGTTTCTCAAGCAGGGCAGTGCTGCTGGCATGAGCATCGTGGGCGGCTGGCAAGGGCGTTATCTCATCGAGGGCGAAGAGGCGTTTCAACCGGAAACGCAGCGCCGAGTACCGCTCGCGCCGTTAAAAGACGAGATCAAGGCCGCCGCAGTCGTGCCGCTGCCGAGTTATGCCGGAGCCTTCCTCATTGAACAAAGTATCGAGGAGTTGAGCGCTGAAGCCGACCGCATCCTTATCGGCAAAGTCTTGACGATCCGTGAAGCATTCACCCCCGATCGGCAAAGCATCAACACCACGGTAAGGCTGGAAGTGCAGGATGTCTTGAAAGGGGAAGCGGCATCTGAAGAGGTGTTGGTCTTGCCGGGCGGCAGCGTCGGTTGGATCACACTGATGGTTGGCGGCGTCCCCAACTTTCTCGTTAACGAACAGACATTGCTTTTCCTCGCCGACGACTCGCCCTATGTGATCGCTGGCATGTGGCAGGGCAAGTACAGTCTGACCGGCAACGAAGGGTTTCAACCCGAAACAGGGCAAACGATCCATATCGCTGAACTATCCGAACGAATCAGCAATGCCTTGGAATCGCCAGTCACTATTAATCCGACGCTCAAGATTGCCTATGCGCGCTATACGTTAAGCTGCGCTGCTTGGCAGCCGGATCAGATTCCGGTGCCTCACTACGTGAATCCGGCCAATCCCGGCACTGGCGCACCCGCCGGAACGGATTTCGTTCGGTTGGCCTACGATGCTTTGTACGCCTGGCAAGCGCTGCCCGACTCATGGATTGCACAGCAGGTTGCAGGAACCACCACACGTAACGGACAAGCGCATTTCGATGGCAATAACGATATTGTCTGGTCCGATCTGAGCGGCGCCACACTTGGCGTCAATTACTGCGTAACCAGTGGGAATACCCGGATCGACTCGGACTCACTCTTCGACAATTCGGATCGCTCGTGGACCATTTTGGCGGAGCGGGGTAAAACCGATCTCCGTTCGGTGATGGAGCACGAGTTTGGGCATGGCATTGGGATTGGTCACAGCGATCAGGTGTGTGATGGCAGCGCTGCCACTCCGCTGATGTGTGCGGCGATTTCTGCAGGGCAACGCAAGGTGATCCTCGACGATGATGCAACCGCTGCCAGCGACATCTATGCGTTGAGCGGCAGCGCACCAAGCGCACCCGCTGGGCTGAACGGGAGCAGCGCGAACCAGGCCGTTACACTGACTTGGGTCGACACGGCGAATAATGAATTGGCCTTCGAGATTCAACGGGCTAGCGGTAGTTGCTCAGCAACCTTTCGGGCTGTTGCAACAACAGAGTCTAATACGACGACCTTTAAGGATGATGACTACGGCGCCGGCTTAACTTTGGGAAGTTATTGCTATCGGATCAAAGCGTTAGGCCGTGGCGGCGACTCACTGTTTTCGCCGACCTTCAGTATCAATGTGACAAACGTGAATAGCACCGTCACCCCTGTACCAACGACCACGTCAACCCCCGACCCGACGGGTACTCCCGTACCAACCCCCGACCCGACGGGTACTCCCGTACCAACCCCCGACCCGAGACAGAATCAGAAGCAACTCATACCACAAGTCTTTACGCCGTAGCGGCAAGATGCATGTCGTGCCGTCTCGTCGCATGGAAGCAGCGAAATCGGCAATATCAAGAGCGCCGCCTTCACATTGCCTGAAGGCGGCGCTCGATTAAACAGCCTTGGTTAGTTGTCAGAAACCTAATCCTTGTCCAATGCTCCACTCTCGTCCTCGGCTTGTTCGATAAACCAACGCGTCGCTTCGGCAATACATGTGCCAGCTATTGCGCCGCTTACAACATCTCCTGGATAGTGCGCGCCGACATAGACTCGCGAAAAACCGACCAGAATAGCAAGTGCATACCACAGCGGAGTCTTCTCCGGATAGTGTTTGTGTATCAACCAGGCGCCCGCGAACGCTGCCGCCGAGTGACCAGAGGGGAATGAGTACGAACCAGGCTTGCGGCCCACAGCAATTGCCTGCACAACATCGATAAAAGGGCGACGGCGGCGGAAATAGCTCTTGACCGGATATTCGATCGTCATCGTCGCGAACCAGAGCGGCGGGACAACCTGGTGGAATGCGCGCTGGCCA
>JAKSDJ010000351.1 GCA_022360155.1 Chloroflexales bacterium
CGAAACGATGGCGCACGGTGTGGCAGGTCACCCGCTTGGGGAACTCCAGCTGCTGGGCTGCGCGCCGGACCGCCTTTTGCAGTCCGCTCTCGTCCATGTGGCGGCGGCGGATCACCCCGCTGCGGGGAAGGGAAGACAGACTGCCCGCGCCATTCCCGTTCGACGTTGGGGCATTTGCGCGCCAGCGCATCAGGCAGCAACACGGCGCCATAGCCCTGCCGCAGGTCATCCTGGTGCATGTGGAGGTGCTGCTGGAGTGAGGCGATCAGGCGGGCGGGGAGCATGGTGCGGCAGTCTTTCTGGTCTTTGCCATCGCGCACGGTGATCTGGTGATCGGTGAAGTCCAGATCGTTCACCCGCAAACGCAGGCATTCCAGCAAGCAGAGACCGCTGCCGTAGAGGAGCTGCGCCAGCAGGCGATGGAGGCCGTTCGGGTCGTCCAACAAGCGGCGCCCCTCCTCACGGCTCAGGACGGTGGGGCTGCTTTGCCCGCACCGCCGTCAAGGGCGCCCTCCAAAGGCTGGTTGAGGACGTTCGTGGAGAGCAACAGCAGCGCTGTCAGGGCCTGGTTCTGAGTCGATGCCGCGACGTGCTCATGCAACGCCAGATGGGTCAGGTAGTCCTCAACCTCCGCAGAGCCCATGACACGGGGATGACGCTTGTCGTGAAACAGAATGTACCGTTTGATTCAACCAACATAGGCTTCCTCCGTGCGGATGGAATAGTGTTTGCGGCGCAGGGCTCGGCGAACCTGGTCGAGCCGGCGGGATGAGTCGGATTGCATCGCTGCTGACGTGCTCCAATCTGATCGAAGGTAAGAATGGCGTATGTTATACTTCGTAGGCGGGTGGAGCGTCCGTCTCAATACACCGCACAACGGTATGAGGCGGATACGGGCGCAGCCTCAGACGGTGGGGATTAGGTGGATGGGAGCAACCGAATCCATGTTAGCCGACTTCATGCAGCCACAGCAATGCTATAATCCTTTCGGAAGAAGTTACCAAATGAAAGGCGCCTCAATGTCGGCGGAAGATATTATCGAGCTACACTTTGATGATATAGTCGGTATGATGCGCCTAAAATTTCAAGGTTGGGAACAAGATCTTCCACATCAAGGTGAAAAGGGTGGTTTGAAGGAGCGTCGAGTAGCCGACTTTATACGTAGTTTCTTACCTCAAAAGTATGGTCTTGGTACAGGCCACGTAATTGACAGCGAAGGAAATACAAGCGGTCAGGCCGACATCGTCATCTATGACACACTAAATGATGTAAAGATCCCAATAGATGAGTATTATTCGTTATTTCCCTGCGAATCAGTCTATGCAATTATTGAGGTTAAGTCAACTTTAACTGCAAGCTTTGGCGAAAAACCAGACGGAACCATCGAGGAGTGTATTGGAAGCGCAACAAAATTTAAATCGCTTAATCGACGTGTGAACGGAAATTTTGAAATGGGCCAGCATTTTGTATTTGCGTACCAAGCAACGCGGAGTAACGATCATGAAAAGACAACGGAATGGTTTCGTAAATTGGCAGAAGATCGAAATGCGGCAATACCTGACATGGTGTTGGTACTGAACTCGGAATATGTTCTTTGTAACTACGATACTATTGATCTCTCAAGATATTCTCACGTATTTAAGCGAGCACCGTTGGTCGTATTTATCTCGGAGATGATAAGACGATTATCGACTACCAACACAGAAACACCAGATGTATGGCAGTCCTACCTTCGTCCGCGAATAGGAGAGGTCATAACGACAATTTATCAAGAAGACGGAAATTCATACGATGTAAAACCGCTGGTTTTTCGGCCTATCACATTACCGCGCAAGAAAACGCGAACCGACCGATCGCCGGCTAACAACCGCTTGTAGCCCGACGCCGCTGGTGCGGCCCTGACCTCGGCGCGATTCTGGCGGCCTTGATGTCGCAACAGCCCGGTCTCGATCTATCGAAGCCGCCAGCGGCGCGGCTAAAGCGCGGCGTTAGACAGACCGAAAGAGCCTGTCGGCCCTTCGCCATCTGTGGGTGATTCATGATCCAGAACACGAAGATGAAGATCGACATCCAGCACCACACCATCCCGCAGGTCTATATCGATAGGCTGGCAAGCATCGGCATTACCGAATCCCTCAGCGTTCCCTTTCCCAAATGGAGCCCCGAAGCGTCCCTACGCTTTATGAAGAAGGTCGGCATCGAGGTTGCGGTGATGTCGATCTCGACGCCCGGTGTCTGCTTCCGGGACGAGGAGTTCTCCCGGGATCTAGCGCGGCGTTGCAACGAGGTCATGGCCGAGACGAAACGCCTTCACCCAGGCCGGTTCGCGAGTATCCCGAGGCCTCCCTGAGGGAAATCCGTTATGCCCTGGATGATCTGAGCCTGGACGGGGTCGGTCTCCTCAGTCAGTACAACGGCAAGTATCTTGGCGATGAACGGTTCGACGCCGTGATGGCGGAGCTCAACAGCCGAAAGGCCGTGGTGTATGTCCATCCCTCCGACCCGGCCGACGCCTACGATCCCAAGTTGGGCATCTCAAACGCCCTCGTCGAGGCTGCTTTTGAAGCCACGCGGACCGTCGCAAACCGGATGTACAACGGAACGACCGATCGGTACCCGGACATCCGATTCATTCTGGCGCACGGCGGGGGAGCGATCCCTTTCCTGGCTTGGCGTATGGCCCTCATCCAGTATGCCCAGAAAGGCAAGAAGACCCCAATCTTGAGAACTCTTTACGATCTCATGGTCAAGAGCGCTCTGGAAACCGGCCTGAATATCATCCGGAAGATGTATGTCGATACGGGTCTCACCTCAGGATCCGCGACTCTCAAGGCTTTGAAAGAATTCCCCGGACCGTCGCGGATCCTGTTCGGTTCCGATTTCCCATTCGCCAAGGTGGCCCCGATCGTGGCGAAGAATCTAAGCAAGGACGGTGATTTCACTGACGCAGAACTGGAGGCAGTCTTCCGCGGTAACTGCCAGAAGTTGTTCCCCTAGTTCTCGATCACACGGTCCGACGTCTAGGTAATGCTGGCAGAGTGCGATGCCGTGTAGTGGTATAATACGAGCTGGTCAAGCGAATCA
>JAKSDJ010001033.1 GCA_022360155.1 Chloroflexales bacterium
AACACCTGGTACAGCATTGTGCCTGACCCCCTATCCAATTCCCAGGAGCAACCCGCCTTGGAACACAATCAGCGCGGCCACCCAGGCGATTACGAATTGCCCCACCACGCTGAACCACATCCACTTCGTACCCAGCTCTTGACGGGCGGCTGCCACCGCAACCATACATGGCGTATATAGCAACACAAAGACCAGGAAGGCCAGCCCGGCGAGCGCGCCATGGCCGCCGCTGGCAGTCTCGAAGCTGGTGCGTAGTGCGCCCATCAGCGCCGTCGGTTCTTCCTCGGCCTCCGCATCAAACAGGTTGACCCCGATAATCAGCGGAAAAGACTTGAGGGTGTCAACCGTTGCAGCGATAAAGCTAGCGCCGATGCTCGTCAGGTCCGCAACAAATGTAGTCGCCTCGGCAGCCTCTTCCGTCTCTTCCACGGCATAGGTTTGCGCCAGCGTACTGACAACAACTTCTTTTGCAATAAAGCCCGTAGTCAGCGCCCCACTCGCCTCCCAACTCCCGAATCCCAAGGGTGCAAAGACCGGCGCAATCGCTCCCGCGACGGCGCCAAAGGCGCTGTTGTCGATCTCCGTGTCGGCAAAGGCGCCGGCGCCACGCACTGGTGTCGCCATCAAGAACCAGACCACAATGCTGGTAATCATGATGATCGACCAGGCTTTTTGCACGAAATGGGATGTGCGTTCCCACATATGAAACCAGATGCCTTTCAGCGTTGGCATACGGTATGGCGGCAGTTCCATGATAAAGGGAGCCGCCTCTTTGTTCTTGAAGAGACTCCACTTGAGGGCAACGCCCAGCAGCACGGCAACCACAATGCCCAGCAGGTACAGGCCAAACACCACAGAACTAGCATAAACGGGGAAGAAGATAGCTGCGATGAGAATGTAGACTGGTAACCGCGCACTACAACTCATAAAGGGCGCCAGCAAACCTGTGAGGATGCGGTCCTTCTCGTTATCAAGCGTGCGGGTGGCATAGATCGCTGGTACGCTGCACCCAAAGCCGACAATCATTGGCAGGAAGCTTTTGCCATGCAGCCCAAGCGTCCTCATCAGGCGGTCCATCACGAAGGCGGCGCGCGCCATATAGCCGGAGTCTTCCAGCAGCGCCAGCGCCAGATAGAGCGACATCAGCACTGGGATGAATACCAGCACCCCGCCAACGCCTGCAATGATACCGTCCACAAACAGGCTCTCGACCCAGGCGCCGCCCAGCCCGACGATGCCCAGCAGCGCCACGACCCAGTTGGTGAGCGGGCCGCCGATGACGCCATCGACCCAATCGAGGTACGGACCTGCGACATCAGTTGTCAGCTTGAAGACAACCCACATCAGGGCCAGGAAGATCGGAATACCCAACCAGCGGTGTGTGACAAGTTTGTCGATCTTGTCCGAAACGGTTAATGATTGCGTCGCCGGGCGCGTGAGCACCTGCTGCACTAGGTTGTGGGCAAACTGATAGCGCTGGTCGGTTAGGGCCACGTCAACATCATCACCATAGATCGCTTGCAGGTCGGTGCTCAGGGTGTCGAGCGTTGCAAGCACATCGGCACCGCCCGGGGCCTGCTCGACCTCGGCGCGGAGGGTGTCGTCGCCCTCCAGAAGCTGAATGGCGAGCCAGCGCGGGCGGTAGATGGCGCACAGGGCCTGCACGCTGGCCATGGCGGCGCTCAGGCGGGTGATGGCGGTCTCCAGATCAGGCTCGTAGCGTACATAGACCGGAGAGTCAGCGTAAGCCGGATCGGCAGTTGTCATAGGGTAAATCTCCTTCTTCCAAAGCGTGGGTTTTGCAGCTACACTACAACCTCTGCACCTGGCGCAGTTGCCGGCGCCGCAGTTACCGCCTGGATGATGGCCTGTTTCAATGCCGGAACGCCCTGCCCAAGGCTGGCCGCCATCGGAATGACTGGCAGACCATCAAGCAGATGGGAGAGATGCGCACTATCGACAGTGATCCCGCGGGCGGCTGCCAGATCCTGCATGTTGAGCGCCAGGATAATCGGGATGCCAGTTTCGAGGATCTGTGCCGTGAGATACAAGTTGCGTTCTAGATTCGTCGCATCCACCACATTTACCACAACGTGCGGTCGGTCATGCACGATAAAATCGCGCGCAATCTGTTCTTCTAGCGAGTAAGCCGACAAACTATATGTGCCAGGCAGGTCAACCACCGTAATCGATTGGTTCTGGAAGCGCAACACGCCCTCTTTCTTCTCGACAGTTTTCCCCGGCCAATTGCCGACGTGCTGCCGTGAGCCAGTGAGGGCGTTGAAAATTGTACTTTTGCCGGTATTCGGATTTCCCGCCAGCGCGATCAGCGGCATTGTCATCCACAACCCTCCTCTTCTGGTTGAACACGAATGGTATGCGCAATACCACGTTCGAGCGCTAGCCGCGTATCACGGACGGCCACTAGCAGCGGGCTGCTGCCGTTGTCGTTCAAGACGCGAAGTGCAACTCCTTGCGTAATGCCCAACTCGGCTAGGCGGTGCGCCACTCGCTGCCCGGCAGTGATGGCAACGACCCGCACGCGCTGGCCAGGGGCGCTCATCGGCAATGTTTGGGATGGGCTACTGTTCGGTAGCATGGCGCACCTCCACAGTGATTTGCTCAGCTTCATGCTTGCGCAGCGAGAGGTGATACCCCTTGACGATAACATCAATTGGATCACCCATTGGCGCAACACGATGAATGGTGACAGACTCGCCGGTTACCAACCCCATATCCAGCAGGCGGCGGCGGGTCATCTTGTTGCCCCTCACCTGCACCACTGCCGCCGTGGTTCCTAATGGCAGGGCATGCAGAGTTGTTTGTGTTTTAGCTGCCGTCATGCACAATCTCCTTACTACAGTATGCTTTGCAATATTTAGGTCAGCTTAAGGATTTGCTGGGGTTAGCATAGACTAACCTGTACTGCAGATCAAGGGAGGGTTTCTCAACGGTTGCAGCGACTGAGATCGGCGCCAGTGCCGGGGGTTGGGGGCATATACCCGATACAACTGGGCCAAACAAATGCTGTGGCGCTCAGTATAAAAAATGCGCTAGCTGACAGCATTGTTATCAATCCAACACTAAAAAGACAGGCGCTGTACCGCGCTGATCCTAACGAACGGATTCGTCTTCGGTAATGCGGAACAAACTATTTCCCCGCACCGCGGCGCAGCCGCGCCGGAGTGCGGGGCCGCAGGCGAAAACGGCTTTTTGACTTGGTATTAAGCCGAAATACGCCCGACTACGTACGTGGTGAGCAAGAAGCAAAAGAACACCACTGTTGAAAGTCAATGGAGATGGTACAATAGCAACACACCAGGCAATCACAACCGTATCCCTGGGGGTATGGCGTTCTACGGCAGAATACACGCGAGGAAACAATGAGTGATACGACCACAATGAGCGAGAGCGTCGAGATGTATTTGCTCAAGGTCGCAATGCTGCGGCAAGGCACGCGCCCGGTCCCCCTGTCGTTGCTGGCACAAGAACTTGAGGTCTCGTCTGTCTCCGCCAACGAGATGTGCCACCGGCTGATGGATGCTGGCTGGCTCACGTATGAGCCGTACAAAGGGGTCACGCTCACGACGAAGGGCGAAGGTGTGGCGCAACGGGTGCTCCGCTGCCGTCGGTTATGGGAGGTGTTTCTAGCTGAGAAGCTGAACATCACGCCGGATATTGCCGAGGAGGTTTCGTGTCGGCTGGAACATGTGACACCTGATGATGTGGTAGATCGGCTGGCGGCTTTTCTGGGAAACCCGACGCACAGCCCCCAGAACGAGCCGATTCCACCGGGGAAGTCGATTGCCGTCGTTGAAGAGGGCCAATCGCTGGCGACCCTGAGCACTGGGGCGACTGGGCGAATCAGGGCGATTACGGCTGACACCATCACCCGTGATTTCTTGCGGGCGCAGGGGATGCTGCCGGGCGCCCAGGTGCAGGTGCTAGCTGTCGCCGCGGATCACTCGCTGCTGCTAGAGTTGGCGGGGAAGTTGCTCTCGCTGGCCCTCTCTATCGCGGAGCAAGTCCAAGTTACACCGCTCCGTCACACAGCCTAGGCGGAGCAACTGTCGGTATAAACTTCCGATGTGTTCCATCGTTAGCTTAGTTTTGCGAGAAGTATTCACCGGGCGCCCCTGTGCGCCACAGGCCATTGGGCTCAACCGGCGGTGCGACGGTTGGGCGGCTTTTGGCTGGTTCACCCGCACAATGTTCAATCATCATCGTAGCCATTTTGGCGAACAGCCTGAAATCAGATGGCGTGAACGCCAAACAACCCATCCCCATCCCTAACTGCACCGCCCCCTGAAGACTCCGCCAGAGCCACAACGGCCCGGCTTGAAACAACTGCTGCTGGGGCTGTGTGTGCAACTGATCCAGCATATGCGCCAGACGGAGCACATCAATCGGCTGAAGGCGGAGGATCATCTGATCCCACACCAGATGCAACGTTCCGTGCTGGCAGCGGGCGATGTAGCGCTGATCACTTAAATGGGTGATCAGCGTCGCATTGTCACTCATTAGATCGGCTCCTCTAGGTCGTAGGTATGGATTCCAATGGATACACTTAACCAAGAGCTCATTGTTTAGGCTGTCCTAGAATATATGTAAAAAATGATAAGGCATGCCTGCTATCAGGTACCGTAGCATGGGTATGATTCGCTGTCAATAGCCTGTGCGGCTCTATCTGTTTCCTCGTGGTTGAGAAATCTTTACTTACAGGCGGTTGAGCATTCGGGCGACGCATTGTCAGGGTGTACCGCAAGCTCTGCATCATACAGATGCAAAAAAAGCTGGATGAGTAAAGCGCTGCGCGTTTTTTGAATCGAACTATGTGAACAACCTTCATCGATATCAGGCATAGCCTGAAGATTTCGCAGCAGCAAGCACAACTCACGCTATTCTTGAGGTTGTCCGTAGATTATGTTTGAGATGGTTTAGGTTAGCCTTGACAAATATGATAAGTTAGCGTATGCTCATATTGAAAGTTCATCATCGGTAGCTATGGTATACGCACGCGGTCTTGAAAGTTGATCTTGTATTGCAGAGGACTATCTGGATCTTAGGAAGCAGATTCCATGCAATCCAGCGATCCTATTGCCGTCGTCCAAATTGGCTTGGCCGTGTTGATAGCCCTCCTGTGCGGCGGGCTTCTGTATGCGGTACACTGCTCCGCGAACGGGCGGCGCCGCCAGCGTGACTTCCCGGCTGCCGATGCGGCCGGCGCTAGGCGTCGGGTGGCCTGGCGTGCAACGCTCACGCTGGCGGTCAGCGTGCTGGCAGCGCTCCTGCTCTGCCTACTCATTTTAGGCGCTGATTGCATCGGGTTGAAGCCCTGTCGGGCGGGTTTGGCGCTGCTGCCCCAGATGTTGGAAGCCACCCATCAGATGATCCTGTGGGAGTTGCGCGTGTTGTGGACGCTGGTTGCTCCGGTGGCCGGGGCCATGTTCGGCTCCGCTGAAGTGGCGTTGCAACTCCTGGCGCTGTTGACCGGACTTCTGGCGGGTCTGATTATCGCCATTGTTTGGTCTGCCCTGGTTTCTCGTGCTGTTGGTACGGTAGACCCATCAATCAGTCGTGCCACCGCAGGCAGTTGGTCGGTCGGTTGAGGTCGGCTAGCATCGATGACGGTCTTGCTTAAACGCATTCTGGTGTGATTGAAGGAACCGACAGATGGGACCAGCGGTAACCGAGTCAACCGAAATGTACCTGGTCACGGTATATCGCCTGACGCAGCACGTTACTTATACCTCAACCAGTGACATCGCCGCGACGCTGGGCGTTAGTCTGCCGAGCGTTTCGGAAAAGGTAAAACGGCTGACGGAAGAGGGCTACGTACTCCACGAGTGGCGGCAGGGTGTGGCCCTGACTGAGGAGGGTCGCCGGATTGCACTCAATGTGTTGCGCAAACACCGCCTAATTGCCACATTTCTCGTACAACAGGCCGGCTACGGCCTTGACGAAGTGTACGAGGAAGCCTGTCGGCTGGAGCATGTCATATCGGATCGACTGGCCAATCGCCTGGAGGAGCTGTTGGGCTATCCAGAGGTAGATCCGCAGGGGAATCCCATCCCGGCCCGCGATGGCACGATCGCGCTGCTCCGCTACACACCCCTGGCCAGCATCGCCCCTGGCACAACCGTGGTGATCCGCCATATCGGCGTACTCGACCAGGAACGCTTTCGCTATGTGTGTGAGTTAGGGATTATACCGGATACGGTTGTACGCGTGCTGGACGTTGCACCGTTCAATGGTCCCCTGACGCTGGCGGTAGAGACCCGCACTGTCGCGCTTGATCGAGGAATTGCGCACGATATTGGTGTCAATATTGAAGAAGAGGTAGACTAACGTGACCCCAATGCCCAACCACCTTATCCACTGGAAAACGCAGGTTGATCAGTTGCCCACTGCGGTGGCCGAATTCGAGAAGTGGCTGTTTGTGAGCGTGGCGAGTGTGCTGTTCGGCGGCAAAGCTGGTGAATTGCTCACCCTCCCGACGTACCAGTTCGGCTTGAGCACCGGCGAGCGCCTGGCGCGGGTCGCGTTGCTGGCCGATCTCTGGGGGGTGTCGCACCGCCTCATGCACCAGACCGCTGCATCCACCAAAGTGATTATCTACGACGAAGGGGCGGTTCACGATGTGCTGATGCGCGTCTCACTATGCATCTTCACTTGCGAACTGAACTACGCTCACGGGCGAAAACCAGCGGAGTTTTTAGCGGAAGTGGCGCGGCGCTGGCAGGAGCGTGATATGATTCCTCACGAGATTGGCCTGTCCCTGGGGTATCCAATCAAGGATGTGTTGGGCTTTATGGGGGTGTTACCGTTGCACTGCACCGGCTGCTGCGGCTGGCGGATTTATGGCGATCCAGCTGCCTCGCTTGCCATGAGTCGTGCGTTCACCGCAGCCAATCACCGGGCCATTCGGTTTCTGCACGCACAGGCATAGAAACCACTGAGATACCAGGACACGAAGATCTGGTTGTGGCGCTT
>JAKSDJ010000795.1 GCA_022360155.1 Chloroflexales bacterium
CATCCAGAGCTGATACCGATGGTTGCGAATGACCGCTTCGGTCGTCGCCACCGTCTCCTGCGCCCGCGCCACCTCGCCCTGCTGCCGCGCCTCGGCCAATGCCGCCAGGGCAAAGCACAGCAACCACTCGTCTTTCCGACAGAGCGGCCGTAGATGGGCGACGGCTTTGATCGTCAGCGCATCGTCGCCCAGCATATAGGCGCAGAACGCCAGACTTTCCAATTTGGCATCATGCTCAGGGTCAGTAAAATCAAAGGGCAACAGCCCATCCTGCGCCTGTTGATAGTGTTGGCGAGCTTGGTCCCGATCACCGGCTAACCGGTATAGATTGGCTTGCTGGAGATGACTATCAGTGCTCCCAGGAAACAAGGGATAATGCATTGCAGCTTGCTGAAAATACGCCTGCGCCCGTGGATCGTTAAGATAGAACAAACAACGCCCGACTGCTTCAAGATTAATCCAGTGTTCAGGATTTACCTCCAGTTGCTGAAGCTTTTTCTGGAGGTATGCCTCAACCCGTTTTCGATTGACCTTAAGCACTCTCGCTCCTTTCACTGCCGTACGTTGGATCATCAATAGTGTTGTACCACACGAACACTGGTACTGCAACCAGTTATCCGTGTGGCACTGTTGTCCAGCCCCTTACTGCGCTATTTTTACTGCTTGCAATTCAGCGGCATCAAGAGGACTTACGATCTCCTCAAATACTTGATCCACCTTGCCCCATTTGGGATCAGGGCCTGCACCGACAATAATTGCATTATAGTTCCCTCCTAATCTAACGTTCTCAATAAGCTGAGCTGCCCTCCGTATGGCGGGGTCTTTTGCATTGGCTAAGGCATTAAGATACCGAGTCTCTGCATTAATACTTATCCAGTCCCTCGTTAGCTGTGGTAGCCTAACCCGACCAACGCGTGAACGCAACCGCTTGCGGTTAATCATTGTCTCATTCACCCCGCCTTTCACTTCGATGACGAAGAATTGTTCCTGGCCATTGATGACCTTGGTCGCTAACATATCAGGCCCTTTACTCACCCCGACTGGGGGTACGTTGTTCAACTGTTCGACACCGGTATTGCGCTGCGTGTATAGCACGGTGAACCCTTGGTCGATGAAATACGCATACGCTGCCTCCACGGCAAAGGCCTCTTGTGCTGTGAACGTGTTTTTTGTAAGATCCCACAGGAGCGGATCATGTATGCGGCTATTCATCGCTGACCGTTGCGCATTGCTCAAATTATAGCGATCCATGCGCACCTGCCGTGTCACAAAGAAGAGATTATTCAGACGTTGCGTATTATTTCGCGCCACCGCCAACTGGCGTGCATCATCATCGACCTTGCCCGTCCACCCCAAGGCGAAGAGAGCCTGCTCAAAGAGCTTGGTAAGCGTTGCCGATGGCGAGAGCTGTCTCACCCCGCCAGCACTGGCGGAGACGCTTGCGACATCGCCAAACTGCTTAGCGGACCAACGCGCCAAAGAACCACGCAGATGGTCGAGCCATGCGATGTACTTGGTAACAACCTGTCCTATCTTTGCCCCATCGCCCA
>JAKSDJ010000443.1 GCA_022360155.1 Chloroflexales bacterium
TCTGCCCTTCCACCTCAAGCCGGTAAGCCGCGTAACGATAGATGCCGTTGGGCGCATCTTTGTACTCGGTGGTTGCACCTGCGGGGATATCCCCGAACTCGATCTGATCTTCGGAAAACCAAACAATCAAGTTTTCAATGGCCTGTGCGCCGCTATTGGTAATACGCAGGCGCGGGGTCTGCGGCTGCGCAGCCGGCGGGGTGCATGCCACAAGCACTATGCCGACGATGAGTGCAACGGTCACGACCCCAGCAGCCATATGAAGGTATTGCAAGCGTGGCATGCACTTTCCTCGATTCTATGTTGTCAAGTCAACAGAGCGCTGTACTGACCGACAATACATGGAGTTTTTAGATAAGGTTCCTTGCAACCGTACCGTTTGATGTAATGCACTGAAACAAAAACACAACAACCTAGCTCCCCGCGTCATCGCCTCATCACCTCCCCACCTCATCGTATCATTTTGCAGCGTGGCTTACAAGTGGTAACACTCGAACACCGCGACGTCCTGAAAGCCCAGTCGCTGATAGACAGGGTAGCCCATTGGCGTTGACTGCAGGGTCGCAACCCGATACCCTCGCTTTCGAGCCTCATATAGTGCGGCCAGTGTGATTGCAGCGCCAAACCCTTGGCCACGCGCTTCCGGCTGCACCGCTATCGTGTAAATCCCGGCCACGCCTGCCGCGAAGAGGAGGGTCGCGGTCGCCACCAGTGCGTTATCGTGATAGCCGATCAAGCGCTGCCGCGACGGCGTGGAGCCAATCCCGAAACTCGTTTCAAGCTCAAAAAAAGCATCGGGCGCCGCGTCGGGCAGGCCAAAACTTATCGCAATAATCCGCGACCACTCCCGCAACGCCGCTTCATTATCGATGGCAGCAATTGAGAGCTGCGCCGGAAGTGTTTGCTCCTTGGGCAACATCGACACATCGAACGCCATCATCGGCGCTTCGCCGGCAAACGCGAATCCGTGCTGTTTGAGGTGTTGCCCTAAACTGGCGGGCCGCGTTCCTGGCCCGACCCACCATAACATTGGAAGCTGGCGCGTCTCGAAATAGGCCCGCGTTCCAATAATCGTTTCATCAAGAATGTCTGGCGGCAAGCATGCGTACACAACGCCATTGAGGTTAGGATCGGGAATACCGCTCATAAAACGCAGTAGCTTGGGTCTGTCATAGACCTCTTGATTGGGAGTGCGACCAAAAGCAGACCAGTACGTCTTCATATTCGCTTCCTGAGCGGCTATCGACTCTGCTGTTGCAAGATCTTGAATAAGATCATTCATACGCTGAAGTACCTCGACTATACATTGTGACCATACAACTCGTCGTATGGTAGCAAGGATCGCTGCCTAGCGGAAAGTGAAATCCTTCCCAGTCATAACGGGAGAATCTTCTGCGTAGAACACATTTGCAATTGTTAGCGCTACAACGAGCCCTGTTATTCTGAACCCTTCGGCGAGCCGGTCCTGAGCGCAGCCGAAGGGCGCAGGGTGGCATGTTCGATGGCGTTCCAGCGAGATGTGTCTGGAAGTCTCGTTGTAGTATTAGAAAGAAGATCCTATGAAATCGACGATCAAAATCGGTAATTGGGAAAGACGCTCGTAGTGCCGCCTTTAGGCTGTTTTACAGCAACACAGCCGCCTTTAGGCGGCACTACACGCGACGACCGCAGTTGATTGTCAAATTTCGTTAGACCGATTTCAGCGTGGCGCTTCCAACCTGACCGTTGCTCCCCATCTCCACAGATCGACACGGCCCGTGATGGAGATGGGGAACTGTCGCCGCAATAGTATTAGCGAACCTTGTTTTAGCCAGAAGGAAGCAGCCGCAACAGTACGCCTTACTCCTCGCCGCGGGCGCGGCGGCGCGCTCGTTCTTGGGCGGCGCGCAAGCGTTCGAGCGGATCATCGGCGGGAGGCGGCGATACTGGGGGTGTTTGCGCTTGACGACGCACAGCGGTGGGCGCCGGTCGGTCCGGCGCCGGCTCTTGCTTGGCTTGAACCAGGCGCTTGGTGACAGCCAGCTTCCGCCAGTTCCCAACGCCCAGGCGGCGCAAGGCCACATCGAGCGGCAGCAATATCAGTACAAGCCAGAGCAAGGGCAGCGAAACCTCGCTCACAATGCCGGTGCTGTTACCAGCGGCAGCGTGAACCGCTTCGGTCGGCGGATCAATCCGCCCGCCGGTCGTCTGGGCCAGCATTTCGAGTAACGCCGGATTATCGTTCTGGTTGTGATACTCACGCGAAAGCGGCACAACCGTGCCCGCAGTGATTGCACTCTGCAGCTGGCCCTGCTGATCGGCCGCGATCAGTTGCACCAGGTACGCGCCGGGGGTCATGTCCTGAAGCGCCAGCCGGTACGAACCAGGCGCAACCTCATTCAAAGCGATGGCGGTACTGCTGCTATCGGAGGCAATCATCCGGCCAGACACGCGCATTCCGGTCGCCGGCGTTCCATCGAGCTGTCTGGCCTGTGCCGCCAACACCAACTGGTCGCCAATCGTGCGCGTCTCCAAGGTCAAGCGCTCAGTGTCCGTCGCCGGCAACAGCCAGGCGACCATTTGCCTGGCAAAGCGTTGGTACTCCGTCCAGATCAACCAGTCCTTGGCCCACTTTCCCTCCATATCGGGCGTCCAGGCCAGGCTGCGCCCTAGCCCATACTGCCAGACCGCCAGGACAGGATCGCCGCGTTCGGAGGAGAGCAGAACCTGAGCGCTACTCTTGGGGTTGCTGGCCACATAGCCATAGAGCGGCGGGGTCGCTTCGATATCGCGGAGCAGAGGATGCGGCGCACCGCGCGTCGGGACAAACTCGCCCTCGATGATGAAGGGTTGGAGCAGCACTTGCGCCTCGCCAGTCAGAATCTCGGGAATCTCCGCGGCGCGCTCGGTCAAGAAAAACCGTCCATTACCAAGCCGCACAATGTCTTCGAGAAACGGCACGTCGGTTCCATTGCCAACTGCAATCGAGGAGACTGTTATGCTCTCGCGCCGGAGCTGCTCAACCAGTTCGCGCGCCCCTTCCTGTTGCACCGTATCGCTGCCGTCGGTGATCGTAAAGATATGGCGGACCGGCTTATCGCTCGCCCGGATAACCCGCGCCGCCGCCTGGAGCGCATCGAAGATGTTGATACCGGAACCGCCGGCGCTAATACCGCCGATTCGCTCGATCGCCTCGTCACGCTCTGCGCCCGACAGCGGACCAACCATACCCCGTGTTTGATCGTCAAATGGGATCACGGTCATCTCATCGAAGTCGCGCAATTGGGTAGCGATCCGGGCGGCGCCTTCGCCGGCAAGTTCGACCTTGGTGAACTCACCATCGCTTGCGCCCATGCTCCCGGATACATCGATGACGACAACGACGCTGACCGGCAACTGAACCTGATCGGTGCGCAGATCCATATCGACGGGCAGCGCCTCTTCAATCGCTGTGTCGCGCCAGCCGCCAGCGCCAAACGACTGGTCGCCGCCAACCATCGCCAGACCACGCCCCAGATCGCGGACATAGACCGGCAGCAAATCCGCAGTACGCTGCGGCAATTCACGGCGGGCGACATTGACCAGCACTACCGCCTCATACGCACTCAACCCGCCCAGGCTAGTCGGCGCATCATCAACCACGACACGCGTTACGTCAAGTTGCGCGGACGCGAGCGCAGCTTCAAGGTTACGCGCCGCCGCCGGAAAACCCTCGATCAGGAGCACGCGCGGCTCACCGCTGACAAAGGTATACGCCTCGGCGGCATTGTTTTCGGGCCGCGCATCGTTTTCGAGCGCCAGCCGCACGACGTAGCGGTTGAAGAACGACTGCGGCGGCGGCAGGACGACCTCGAAGCGCTGCGCATCGCCGTCTAGCTCAATAGCATCGTCCACCACAACCTGCCGCACGGACGCGGTTGAATCGGCAAGCCCAGATTGGCTTGCGCTATGCTCCACGACCAAGCGGGCCGGCAGCGCAGCCGCTTGACTGTCGCTCTCAACGTTGACCACCAGACGCAGACTCTGCCCTTCGCGAGCCGATGACGGCAACTCAAGACCGCTTATCTGCGCATCCAGGCCCACGGCATCACTGCTCAGCGGAATGACTTCAATCGGCGTCCCCTGAGCTGCCGCCAAGCGCGCCGCCTCATGCGCATCGCCGCTATTCTCGCCGCCGTCGCTCAGCAAGACCAGCCGCCGCTGGCCTTCCGTCGGAAGGAGCGCCAAGCCTAATTGAACCGCCTCCTGGATGTTGGTGCGGGCGCCGCCGGGCAGCGTTGTAATCTGACCAAACAGCTTCTGATCACTAAGCGGGCGCTCTACCTGGGCGCGCTCGCCAAAGACGACAACACCGGCCTGATTCCCCTCGGGGAGGCGACTCAGCGCCTCTTGAATATAGGCCTCGGCGCGAGCGCGCTGGGCGAGATCCACCGAGTCGCTACTATCGAGCAGGAACACAACATTGAGGTGATCAGCAGGCCACACCACCTGTGCGCCCGAGAGAGCGAGCGCCAGCGCCGCGACGATCAGCGTGCGGAGGCCCAGGCTGCCCCAGAAGAGATGCCAAACGGCGCGGTACGGGACGAGCCACGCCACCGCCCAGAGCAATGGGAGGACCAACAAGAGCCAGAGGTAGTCGGGAGCGATAAAGGTGATCATGTGTGGATGCTGCCCCGGCGAATTATCAGCCTGTGGAACGATGCCGACCCGATCATAGCAGTAACGAGTGATGAGTAACGAGTGGGTGCGATAGCTTCGCTCTACGGACGGAGCGCTCTCGCCAAGCGGATCACTACGTACCTTCACAGGCATTATAGCATGGCGTGGCTGTTATGCTCTCTGTAGCTAGGGCTGCATCAAAATCCTGCA
>JAKSDJ010000855.1 GCA_022360155.1 Chloroflexales bacterium
GACCCGCTCGATAGCACCAGCACCACCCAGCCAGTCCCCGACTACAGCGCAGCGCTGACCGGGAATATCCGCGGATTGCGGATCGGCGTACCCCGCGAATACTTTGTCGAAGGCATGGAACCAGGGGTCGAACAGGCTACCCGTGAGGCTATCGCCGTTCTCCGAGAGCAAGGCGCCGAGATCATCGACATCTCGCTGCCGCACACTTCCTACGCGCTGCCGACCTACTACATTATTGCTCCGGCAGAAGCTAGCGCCAACCTGGCCCGTTATGACGGCGTACGCTATGGTCCGCGCCTCGAAGGCCAGGATATGTGGGACGAGATCGAGCGGACCCGCGGCGACTTGTTTGGCCCTGAAGTTCGACGCCGAATTATGCTTGGCGCCTATGCGCTCTCCGCCGGCTATTATGACGCCTACTATCGCCGGGCGCAACAAGTGCGTACCTTGATCCGGCGCGATTTTCAGGAAGCCTTCTCACAGGTGGATCTGCTTGCCGCGCCAACGTCGCCGACCGTAGCCTTCAAGATTGGGCAGCGGGTGGATGATCCGTTGGCGATGTACCTGAGCGATGTGTGTACGTTGCCGATCAATCTGGCTGGCGTACCAGGTCTTGTGGTCCCCTGTGGATTGAGCGAGAACCTGCCGGTAGGTCTCCAGTTGATTGGGCAACCCTTCGACGAAGCAACGCTGCTCCGCGTCGGCGACGCCTACCAGCGCGTGACCGATTGGCACACGCGCCAACCGCAGCTGTGAGTCCGATGGATGTTTGAACATTTGGGCGTCATTGTCGTCAATCTTCCTGACAAACGGCAGTCAACCTCTTGACGAAAGGAGGTATAAAAACAGTTACGGTTACGAAAGAAGTTGCAACAAACATCACACCCATGGAGCGAATCTAATCCCTCGTCTTTGAGAAGAAGTGCGCACCGATAGTGCTTCTACCTGCATGCCTCATCAGGACCATCGAAGCCACGCCAAAGAGCGCATCAAATCTCGCAAAGCCGATCTCATACTCTTTGCCTCCTCATTGAACTTGATTCACTATGAAGCCCAAGCGTTGAATATCAGATCGGGCGATCGCGCGCTTAGTGGATTGGTGCAGCGTTATTGCGTTTCCCCACACCTGTCTCCTTTGCCCGCTACGCATCACGATTTGGTATAAGCTGTGGAAATAAGGCTTTGCAGCATCCGTTTTCTTAATCTTCCCATCACAATTCGTCGTCAAAAAAACCGCCGCTCCTCGTTTGATTGAGTGTATCGCCTCGCCCAGCACGCCGTGTAGCGGAGTCTGAGCAAAATATCGTCAAGGTATTGCCGAGGGGTTCGTACAAAAAAACCACGCACGTTTTGATAAGACGATCCGGGTTCGCTGCATAGAACACCGCAGTATCCCGGAAGTGCGTGCTATGACTTTGCACAAACCTGACCGACACTACCTCAAACCAATCAATAATCCATGAAACGATTACCCTGGTTTTTGAGCACACTTATCGGCACGTTGATATTGGCTATCGGCACTCTGGCGCAAGCCAATCCAACTCAGCAAAGCGAACTGCAAACAGCCTTAACCGAAGCATTCGCCCGCAAAATGGAGCATCAGCAGGGGCCGCACACCAAACTCAGCCCAGATCTAGCCGGTCTCTATGATGAGTTTACCGATGCGCTGAATGACGGCGCATTGCAAGAAACGTTTGTTTCTAACAGCCCACTGTTGCAACTGGCCATCGCAGCAGACCATGTTGTCATTGATGCTATCGCCGCCAACGACGCCCAGGCATTGCTGGCCGATCTGGAAGCCTTGGGGCTACAAAACGGCGCAGCCGTCGAGCCATTGGTTTCCGGTTGGCTGCCGATTACCGCCCTGGAAGATGCGGCTGCTTTAGCTAGCTTGTACTACGCGCAGCCAGCCTATGCCCTGAGCAATGCCGGACTGACAGTCAGCCAGGGCGATAACGCAATGGAGGCGAACGCGGCACGTTCAACTTTCAATGTGGATGGCAGCGGCGTCACCATCGGCACCCTCTCGGACAGCTTCGATTGTCGCAAAAACAACGCGCCGCCGCCATTGACCAATGCCGCCCAAGATGTCGCCAGCGGCGACTTGCCCGCAGATATCCAGGTGCTCGCCGAATTTACGCCGGGCCTGACCGCCCACACCTGCATCGATGAAGGCCGGGCAATGATGCAACTCATTACCGATGTCGCCCCCGGCGCGCGTCAGCAATTCCACACCGCATTCAACGGCCAGGCGGACTTTGCGCAGGGAATTCGGGAGCTCGCGCAAGCCGGTTCGGATATTATCGTTGACGATGTTATTTACTTTGCCGAGCCAATGTTCCAAGATGGCATTATTGCGCAAGCAGTCGATGATGTTGTTGCCCAAGGCGTCGCCTATTTCTCCTCAGCCGGAAATTATGGACGCGCTTCGTACGAGAGTGTCTTTCGCACTGGGCAGACGATCAGTGTTGGCGGACGCACCGTGCGCGCCCACGACTTCGATCCGGGATTCGGCGTTGACATCTATCAACAGATTGAAATCCCGGCGAACCGAACGTTGATGCTTGTTCTCCAATGGGACTCGCCCTACCGTTCAGTCAACGGCTCTATCGGCTCAAGCAACGATCTTGACGCATTCTTCTTTGCCGATACCAACCCGCCTGGCAATCTGTTAGTCCATTCGAGCACCAAGCCGAATATCGGCGGCGATCCGATTGAGATCATCGAATTGACCAATCAAGCGTCGGTGGCCCAAAGGTTCAACTTGTTGATTGGCACGGTTCAGGGTAATGATCCAGGCTATATCAAATACATCAATTTGGGCGGCGGAACAATTCAGGAGTACGCCACACAAAGTTCGACCATTTATGGGCATGCGAATGCGGCAGGAGCGAGCGCCGTCGGTGCGGCGGCCTTCTTCTCAACGCCCTATTTCGGCGTCAACCCGCCGATACTGGAGCGCTTCTCGGCTGCCGGACCAACACCGATCTTCTTCAATACCGACGGCTCACGCAACATGACGCCGGAGATCCGCCAGAAACCGCAGATCGTCGCCCCAGACGGCGCCAATACCACCTTTTTTGGCAGTGATATCCCACAAGACACCGACACTTTTCCGAATTTCTTTGGCACGTCGGCAGCAGCCCCACACGCTGCGGCGGTGGCGGCGCTGCTCCTCGACGCACGGCCCGATCTGCGACCGCACCAGATCTACGAAACCTTACAGAACACCGCAATTGACATGGGCCGCGCCGGGGTGGATGACGACACCGGCTATGGGTTGATTCAGGCCAACCAGGCGCTTGCCACGCTTCTCACCACAGATCTCATCATCACCAAGACCAATTCCGAAAATGCCGTACTGGCCGACACTCCGGTGACCTACACGCTCACCGTCGAAAACACGAGCGACCAGGCAGCTCAAAATGTGATCTTGACCGACATACTGCCAGCAGATGCGGACTTCATTTCGGCCACATTCGGCAACGGTGCGCTATGCGCCATCAGCGACCGAACTATCACATGCGAACTCGGGGCGATCGCGGGTGGCGAAAGTGTTGTTGCGATTGTCATCATTCGCGCCACGAGGACGGGTTCGATCACGAATACAGCCCGGGTTACAACTTCGACGATCGAGCTCCAGACGGACAATAATAGCTCTAGCGATACTGATCGCGTTGTACTGCCCGCCGAAGCTGCCGATCTAGCGATCGCCGGCTGGGTGAGCCCGAATCCCGCCGACAGAAACACACTATTGACATACACGCTCAGCGTGAGTAATATCGGCCCAGCGGCAGCCGATGAGATCGTTGTGAGCAGCCAACTGCCCGCCGGCGCCACATTCCACAGCGCCATTGGAGCCGGTTGGTTTTGCAGCTATACCAATGGTGTCGTCACATGCACCCGGCCCAGCCTTGGAGTCGCCGCCGCGCCGTCGATCATTCTGGAAGTGACTGCTCCGCCAACGGGGGCCAACGCCGCAAACTTCATCTCTGTCACGGCAACAACACCTGATATTCGGTCAGCCAATAATACCGTCACGCTGGTTAGCGACATTGTATCTGACGGACAGACCTTCGTGCCAATGATACTGCGCTAGATAGACAATATTGTACAATTTAGAAGAAGCATCGTTTCGGCGAGCAGGTGTTACGCGCTTGCTCAAGAGCAATAGTATGATGCTTGCAACGCATCGTCCATACACAACTCGCTGCAATAGCAAAGCGCCCCAGGACTGGCATCGCATTACACTCGAAAACAACGAAAAAAC
>JAKSDJ010000750.1 GCA_022360155.1 Chloroflexales bacterium
ACTGGTCGGTCGCGCGGCTCCTGGACCAACCTGTTCGGCATTGGTCAGCACACTCGTCATCCGCCCGCCGCCACACAGGCATTCACCAGTAGCACTATGCCCACTTGGATCCGTCCACCGCAGCGGATTGTTGAGCACATAGCTCTAGCGATTGAGCGCCTGCGGGTTGTGTGGTCCCCACGGGCTGCCGACCTGTTGCCGCTCCTCGGCGCTGAGTTGGAACCAGAACGGCTGCCGGTTCTCCCGGTTCAGGGTTGCGGCAAAGCCGGCCTCGTGGAACCCAACCGTCAAGGGTTTGAAGGCCACACCGTCCATGCGACCGCTGGCGCTGCCCGGCACTATGGCGGGTAGCCAGCTTGTTGCATCTCAGCTCAGATGCTGCACTTCGGTGGACACCAGGCCAACATCCAGCGCAGCAACGGCACAAAACGGGCTATAACTGCCAGATCTGGCAGTTATAGCCCGTTTTGTCGACCACGTCGTAGCACCATTCGTGCAGTTGTTGGCGCAAGACCGGTTCCTGCTGTCCCGCCAAGGGGCCAAGATGGTCGCCATACTGCTGATGGCAGCTTTGCGTCAGCTACCATCACAGCACCTGAGGTTTACTAAGGTGCCGTATGGGGTTTAACACTGTCACGATCCACGCGGATAATCCTTTCGAACATGTCAGGAATTGGCTCCTATCATGAGCTACCGATTTGTACTGTTATGATAGCACCAATCATGTCATGCTTCGAAACCCTTGATACAACGTCCATCAGGAACCTAAAACCTGCCCGTGAGAGATGATCAGATAGGGGCGTTGGCTGATACGTTTGAGTATGAACTGCTTTTCCAGCTCGTTCTTTGTCAAGTATGGCGGATCTACCGTTTATCTGTTCTTTGAGTGATTTTTTTCATAGCGCTAGAACGTACCACAGATGATCATCAACCGGCTCAACTACCTGATGCGGAGTAAGAAAAATCCAATGAGTACAAAAATGAGGCTTAAGAGCATGCACCATCTGAAATACTTTCCTCCAAGCAACAGGCCAATGCCAGGCAGAGCAATTATAACGGGAATAGTGAAACCCAACAAGAGCGATGAGAGTGGACTATAAAAACCTCCTATTAGCATTTCGAGTGCTCCATAGAACAGAAAGATCGCCGTTACAATATTCACAGATGCGAGCAGAATCTGTACTCTACGAATAGAACTTATGTGAAGCCATTTATCGCGCATTTTGACGAACATGATCATGCTCCTTTCTATACAACGGACTACATCAACTATATATCATTATCATAGAGAGCCTGCTACTCTAACGCAGCGCTTTGTTTATACGCTCTGCCAGGAAGCGCAGTACGGGCTACGCCTGCAATGGCGCATGAGTATATCCATGCGCTATTACAAAGCAAAACGACAACAGTAGCGATAGGTGCATATGCCATCACCGTTGCCCTGCCCTCCTGCAGAATATGCGAACAGGGAGCGCCATTTACCTTCTTATAAGCATTATTGATCCTAATACTACAACGAGACTTCCTGCTGCACCGCATTGGAACGCTGCTTGTCGATGTCATCCTGAGCCCTTCGGCTTCGCTCAGGTCAGGCTCCACGAAGGATCTCACAACCGTTGGCAAAGAGATTCTGCACTGCGTTCAGCATGACATGGCTAGTTGTAGTACTAACATAACAGTTAGGTGTCTGTCATGACGATCTCCCATTTCCCCTGTTTTTTACCGGTTTCATAGGCGATCACGGATGTCAGCAACAACCGTTGCTCAACAATGCCAATGACATCACCCTGGGCATTATAGATCGTTATTTTGAGCCATCCGGCGGCCGCACCGCGTCCGATTTCGATATCAAACGTCTCACCGCCATGTTCAGCAGCAATCCGCCGCGCTTCGTTAATTGCTCCCTTCACACCAAGTTGAAGCTCGGTTCCTACTGGCCCAGCAACAATGCATGGTATAACGAGGATACATACTACTCCTACCCCCCACATCCAGTGATCAAGCTCTGCATCCCAGGCGTCGAGCATACCGGAGTTCCATCCCTTTGACGAGAAAACAACGGCATGCCCACTTGGATCCGTCCACCGCAGCGGATTGTTGAGCACATAGCTCTAGCGATTGAGCGCCTGCGGGTTATGTGGTCCCCACGGACTGCCAGCTGCCTCTCGCTCCTGGTTACTCAATCGGAACCAGAACGGTTGCTGGTTCTCATCCTTGATCTGCGCCACGAACCAGGGTTCGTGGAAATCCACCGTCAGCGCATTGAGCGCCACCCCGTCCATACTGCCGCTGGCGCTGCCCGGGACGATCGGGTCCGGCGAGATAAAGCGCCCCAGCTGGGGGTCGTCGTAACGGGCGGGATAATAGAGCAGCCAGGTCCTGTCGCGGCACTGCCCGGTGTTGTCCAGCGTTGTCACGTGGATGTGGTTGCCCCGGTGGTCGCCCCACGGCGTGTCGCCCCGGTGGTGGAGCCAACCACACAACAACACGAAGCAGGAGTGGTCGGGCGTGGTGGTCAGGGTGTTGTCGGCGCGGGTCAGCGCGATCAAGGTGCATTTCACAGTTAGGCAATGCAAGATCGTGATAGGCCAGCACCGTGTCGCCGACATCGATGTCCGCGATGGGGACGCCGCCGTCCGGCGTGGCCACCGGGGTGGCGGCGCTGAAGCTGTTCTTGCACGGGGCATGGGTTGGCGTCTGCTTCGTCGTCGGCGTGGTCGTCTTGACTGCGTCGGCGGCCTTGTCCGCCGTCGTGAGCGCGTCGACCGCGTCGGCGGCGTGCAGCGCGGTGCGGATGATCGCCCCGCCGCCGGTGACCACCGGCACAGCCAGCCCCGCGCCATCGGCCGCCAGCGCCAGACCGTTCTCACCATGCAGCCCGTTCTGCGCAATATCGTAGCGGTCGGCGCTGATAAAGGCGCT
>JAKSDJ010000133.1 GCA_022360155.1 Chloroflexales bacterium
CGAGAATGGCGGGTGCGTGACGCCGCCGGGCGGATCACCCGCCTCGAGAGTCTACGCTTCGTCTCGTTGGCGGATCGCCACGCGCTCGTCCAGGTGTTTCGTCTCACGCCGGAAAACTACGGCGGTCGGATCATTCTGGAGAGCAGCGTCGATGGGCGGGTCACAAACGAGAACAACACCCGCCATCTGAAGGTGAGCTGCACGTCGACCTTTGCCGGTGGCGGAGCGCTGGCTCTGCGCACGCTCCAGTCGGAGTATGATGTGGCGCTTGCTGCGCATACGATCCTGTACGACCCAGATGGCGCCGCCATGGACGGAACCGTGTTGCGTGAGGCGGGGATAGTTGGGCAGCGCTGGGAGTGGCATGCCGCCGCCGGCCAGACTTGGGAGTTGCACAAGCTGGCAGCGGTCTTTACCTCGCGCGAGAGTCCTGCACCGCTTGACGCGACAGTGGCGCACCTGGCTGCGCTGGTCGACGCGGGCATCGCTCTGTTGTTCCGCGACCACATTCGCGCCTGGGCCGAGCGTTGGTCCACGGGTGATGTTGAAATCGCTGGGCACGCCGCGACACAGCAGCAGGTGCGTTTTGCGCTCTACCACATGATCGGCGCCGCCAACCCTGACGACGAGCGCGCCTCGGTTGGGGCGCGGGCGCTGACCGGTGAACGCTACCGAGGGCACGTTTTCTGGGATACCGAGATCTTCGTCTGGCCCTATTATCTGTGGACCCATCCCCCAACCGCTCGCGCGCTGCTGATGTATCGCTACCACACCTTGGCCGGGGCGCGCGCCAAAGCTCGCGCGATGGGTTATCGGGGCGCGCTCTATTCCTGGGAAGCCACCGACAGCGGCGCAGAGACGACACCGGACTATATGCTCAGCGGCGGGGAGCGCGTGCCGGTGCTCACTGGCCGAGAAGAGCACCATATTGCGGCTGATATTGCCTATGCCGTCTGGAGTTACCGCCTGGTCAGCGGCGCCGAGCAATTCTTCCAACACTACGGCGCGGAGATGCTGTTGGAGATTGCCCGCTTCTGGGCCAGCCGGGCGACCCGCGGCGCCGATCAACGTTATCATATCCAGCGGGTGATCGGCCCAGACGAGTATCACGAGTCGGTCGATGACAACGCCTATACAAACGAACTGGCGCGTTGGACGCTGCGGTGCGGCCTCACCGCCGTCGCCGAGTTGCAGCGCGATCATCCTGATCGCTGGCGGGAACTAGCGGCGCAGATCGAGCTTACTGCAGCAGAATTGGATCTTTGGCGGCAGGTGGCCGATGGCCTGGTCAGCAATTTGGATCCGCAGACGCACCTGATCGAACAGTTCTCAGGGTACCACGCTCTGGAAGAGATCGACCTGCGCAATCACGACAGCAGCGTCGCGACTATCGACGCCAGGCTTGGCTGGTACGATATGCAGAAGACCAAAGTACTGAAGCAGGCTGACGTGGTCATGCTACTCGTACTCTTGTGGGACGACTTCGCGCCCGGCATGCACGCGGCCAACTTTCGCTACTACGAGCCCAAGACCTCGCACGACAGCTCGCTCAGCCCGAGCTTCCATGCCCTCGTAGCGGCGCGACTCGGCGATCTGACCCTGGCCGAGTATTATCTGCAGCGCGCGTTGCAGATCGATCTCGATGTAACTCGCAAAGGCCTGGCCGGTGCTGCGGGCGGTGTGCATATCGCCGCGTTGGGCGGGGTCTGGCAGGCGCTTGTGTTTGGCTTCCTGGGAATGCGCGCGCAGGAAGCAGGCCTGCGTTTCGACCCGCATATCCCGCCGCATTGGGGCATGCTGCAACTGCCCATCCAATGGCGTGGGCGGCAGTTGCGCGTCACGGCCAGCGCTGAACCGGCGCGGATCGCGATCAGCGTTGTGGCGGGCGAGCCGCTCTGTGTGGCGATTGGCGACGGATCGTGGCAAACGGTAGCACTGGAGAAACCGCTATTGAGCGATTTATGAAAGAGTGTGCAACGGACGCAGACCTTGGCGGCATTCCTGCGTCGAGGCTTATCCGATACGGGCGATCAGCACAAAGCCAATCAGTTCCAGTAAGGCGCTGCCGACCAGCAGCCCAATGCTCCAGAAACCGAGCGCATCCCAGCTTTGCGGCGCGCGCCACCCGCCGCGCCCAACACACCATACGAGCCACGCGGCGATTGGCGCGGCGCATAGCAGCAGCGTCGCAACCAGGAAGGGCAATCCGGCGCTGACGAGCAGCGGCAGAATCAGGTAGGGCGCTGCCACGACCGCACAGTAGAGTTGAGCGGCGCGCCGGCCGCCCAGCCGTACCACCAGCGTGATCTTGCCTACTGCCGCGTCGCTGTTGGCATCAGGGAAGTTGACCGCCGTCAGCATCGCGAATTGAAAGCAGCACAAAGGAATGATCGCGAGCAGTGGCAGCAGGGCCAATCCGCCCGCTTGAACCTTGAACCCGACTAGGGCGGTCAAGCCAGGGATCAGCAGCGCCCCAGTAATCTCGCCGAGAGCGCGCCGGTTGAGTTGCAGCGGCGGGGCGCTGTAACTCCAGGCTAGGACCAGGGCCAAGCCCAGCAGCGCCATGGTTTGCTGCGGTGCACGACTGGCCAGGACGAGCCACGACCCTACCGCGAGAGCGCAGACCGCGCATCCCACCGTTCCGGTCAGGGCTAGCTGCGGCTGGAGTTTGCCTTCCGCCAGGACACGGCTCCCGCCTGACCACTGCGAGGGCGTGGCATTGGCAATATCGGCGTCGAGGTCGAAATAGTCGTTGCTATAGTGGGTCATGAGTTGGATCGCAGTGACTGTGACCAGGCCGCCAAACACAAGCGCCCAGTCGATGACTGCGCCACTGATATGGGCGATGGCCGTTCCCAAGCCGAAAAAGATCCACCCGCCAATCAGGTGCAGCGGGCGACCCAGTGCAGCGAAATACGCCAGGTTCGTCAACGTAGAGGACCAGGTTATCACATCGCCCTCCTTGCGATCTCATAAATGCTCAACACGATGAACTCGGTATAGAACATCAGCCACAGGAAGCGGTAGAAGGCCGTCAGGGCCTCGTGACGAGCAGGGTCGATGGTTGTACTCACGCCCCAGAACAGCGCGATCAAGATCAGATGGGTTGTGAGCAGAAAGACCGCCGCAATCTGCGGCAACTGCCCGAGAGCAATGACAATCGGCAAGACATAGCAAGCGGCAAGCACCAGTCGCCCAAGCGCCAGCGCCCCGCGTGGACCGAACAGGGTGGTAAAGGTCTGTATGTGGTGCATCTGATCGCCGACCTGATCGGGAATATCTTTATAGATAGCGATGACGATCGCGAAACCGAAGAAGAACAGACCCAGCATGATCAGCGTCGCAGCAGGCAGCAGCCCGCCAAAAATCGATTGGTAGTGCAGAGCGACCCCGGTATTCGCCAAAAAACCGCGCGCGATAGCAATACTCAACGCCGCCCAGATTGGAAAACGTTTCAGGCGCAAGGGCGGGAGCGAATACGCAGTGCCGATCAGGAAAATGATGCCGACGGTGAGCAGAAGGTATGGCCCGCTGATTAGCGCCAACCCCAGGCTCAACGCCGCCGCCCCGGTGATGATCTGCCGCCCGGTGCGCATCGAGAGCGCCCCCGAAGCTAGCGGGAGAGTCGGCTTGTTGATGCGATCAATCGCTACATCAGTGATCTGATTTAGCCCAACGACATAAATATTCACAGCCAGACAGCTTGTCAATGTCACGACAAGCGGTACAATTGCTGCACCCCCAGGATGTTGCCAACTGACAACAATAAGAAAAATGGTGATCACTTGAATGCTGGTGGCCATAACGGTATGTGGCCGGCTGAAGCCGACAAACGACCCAATTCGGCTCATTATATGCTCCTTTCCCATTCGATGGGGCTTACTCGGCGCGTTAGCGCCAATGCCAGACTTGTGCTTGCAATTCCTATGCCCGAGTGCTACCCAGCGTATAATTAACGAACAGATGGATTCTTCGACGCAGTCATCGCTGTGTGATTTGGAACAGCTTGTATGGACGCAAGGGAAAGGTGATAGGCAGGATTGTTGGGAGCTTGAGGAGGTTTCTGCCGCGCAAACCCTGGTTGGGCATAACGATACAGCGTAAAGGAACCCTGTAATAGTATACCTGAGCTAGTTGGCGGTGACAAGGGTTGTGCTGCTGAGGCCAGTTACAACTCAACAGGTCTTGAAAAGGCGCTTGGGGAAGCCTTCTCAAGACCTGTTGAGTCGTAGAGATCGTGCGGAAGTTTTATGGTTGGGGCACCAGAATGATCCCTTCTAGCGAAGCACGGTACTGCGGGCCCTGGTCAGTATCAGCCATTTTCTCCGGGGGCTGGCCCGCTACATATTCGAAGGTGTCAGCCTGGATCTTTACCTCCGGCCCCAGTTGAGTACGCACTACTTCGGTAAAAGCCATGCCGAAGGCGCGTTTGAGACCAGCCTCGTCGGTTGCCGCCGACACAATGATTTGGATATCGCGCGCGACATAGGATTGTTGCACCAAGATCAACGGTTGAGACGTCGGACCGCTTGAACCAACCGCGAATCCACCGTTGAGCGGGCCAGCGATAACCCCGCCGAACATAACGATCACCACTAGAATGCCGGCCAGCATGAGGCGCCAGTTTCCTGAACCTGGCTTTCGTTGCGCTACTGGCAGGTCAGCAGTGGGTGACTGTGGCGACGTAACAGTAGTCTGGGACGTCGCCGTCGTGCTAGGGGTGACAATTGGGGGTATAGGCCGGGTTGTAGCAGCGGGGGTGTGAGCGACCAGTTGGGGTGTGTCGGATGTTTTGGCGGACGCCGCCGCCTTAGGCGCTGCCGCAGGCAATGCGGGGTATGGCGTATCCAAAGCTTTGGGTGTGGCTGCCACAGGCGGCATATCGGATGGCTGCGGCAATGTCGTAGACACGTGATCACTTGGCGGCAGCACCGCGGGCGGCGGCGCTGCTTTCGGCGCCCCATCTAACGCAATCACCTCCGCCGGCGGTGCCGGGGGCTCTGGTTCTGCCAGGGGCGGCGCTTCGGACGCCGGGGCGGGGAGTGTATCTGGCGCGGGTGCATTCGCCGCAAGGGCGGGCGGCGTATCTGGCGCGATCACCTCCGCGGGCGGTGCTGGGGGCGCCAGTTCTGCCAGGGGCGGCGCTTCGGACGCCGGGACCGGGAATGCATCTGGCGCGGGCACCCCCACCGCAACGGTGGGCGGCGTATCTAACGCGGACGCATCCATGGGCGGGGGCGCATCTGTGAACTGGGCAGGAGGCGCGGCAGGTTCCGGCCTACCCATAGGCGGCAGATCTGGCTCCCTGAGAACTGGCGCTGATGGCGGCGCTGCTTTTGGCGGCGCGACCGGCGCTTTGCCGATTGGTTGGTGATGTGGTGCTGCTTTTGGCGCTGTCACAGGCGCTTTGTTAAACGGTACAACGTGCGACGCTGCTTTTGACGACATAGGCGCGGGTTGTGACGTTAAATTGGGGTTGGGTGTCGCCTGGGGCGACGCACCCAGCGCATGAACAGCCGGTTGGGGTTGTAGCGTCGATTGGGGCGCTTGGGCGACAAGCATGGGCTGCAACGTTGGGTTAGATCGTGCCGCTAATGCTTTGGCAATCGAGACGGAACGCAGGATTGTATTGGTTCGCGCCGCTCGAGCTTTGGTCGTTTTAAGAGAGCGTGACGTTAGCTTTGATCGCGTGACTGAACGAAATCGTCTCAACGCAGCAATCACCGAGTCTGTTTGTGAGAGGGGCTGCTGCGAGCTAATCGGCTTGAGTCCAAGTGCTGTACGAAACTCAGCTATCGATTGAAACCGATCCTCTGGGTTCGTCTGGAGCGCGTGTTGAATGGCGTCGGCAGTGCGTTGCGACACGCGCGGCTGGAGATTGCGAACCGGTGGAAAGCTGAAGGGCGGGTGTTGGGTTGGGTCACGCCCGGTTAAGAGATGGTGCAGCGTCGCTCCCAGAGCATAAATGTCGGTTTCCTTGTCGGTCAGACCTTGATACTGTTCGGGCGGTGAATAGCCTGGCGTGCCGCGCATGACGGATTGCAACAACTTGGCGATGCCAAAGTCGACGACTTTGATCCCGCCATCCTCCTGATCGATCATCAAGTTCGAGGGTTTCACATCCCGGTGGATCAGTTCGCTGTCGTGGAGGTAGCTCAACACGTCGCTAATCTGATCGGCCCAGTCGAGCACTTGCGCCTCAGGGAGAGCGCCTTCGCGTTTGACTACCTCTGCGAGATCTTCGCCACGGACGAAGTCCATGATCAGGTAATGGCGCTCCTCATTCTGGTAGTGGGCGTAGACGCGCGGGAGACGCGGATGCGTAAGCTGTTGCAACAACAAGGCTTCTGTATCAAAGCGTTCAAGCGCATCGTCGCGATCTTGCACAGTATCAAAACGGTCAATCATCTCCTTGATGGCGTAGGTTGCGCCATCATCGCCGACGGCCTTATAGACAGCGCCTGGCCCGCCTTCTTTCAACACACGAGTGATGTAGAACAGTGGGCCAGGGGTATTCAAAATCATGTCGTGGCCGCAATATCCGCAGTATTGCGCTGTACCTCTACCCGGTTGGCGACAGCGTGGGCAGAGGATGTTCTGTGGTTGAGTCATAGCGTTTGTTGCGAGTTTGTGTTAGTGACTAGTAACGTATGTCCTCAATATCATACAAAATCTAAACGGACCACCGCGAAAGGCATCAGTTTGTTGGTGGTGAAAGAGGCATTTTGACTATAGCATGCCTCGCCGAGAAGTCAAGCGCCTAAATCACATATGGGTCAATCTCGGCTAGCGCAGCCATTTCGAATCCAGGTTGGCGTGGACGGTAAGGTAACGCAACCAAGCGCGGAGACTAAGCGGGCCGAACTGGTTGTGCGCTACTTTACTGGCGCCGTCTACGCCGTTGCTTGCCAGCTTGTGCGCCAGGTTGATCGTCTCCTGGCGTGTTTTCGAAAATGACGTCTGCAGATCTTCCCAGCGCGAGTCCGCCGCGGGCTGGTAGTGATCATATTCATCCGATAGCGGCGGTTCACCAAGAGCGACCCGCAGCCGCCGTTGGCCCCAGCGTTCGATCCCGACAATGTGACGCATTTGTTTGCGATTGGCGGACGTCTCGGAGGCGATTGAAAAACGTGTCTCAATCTCTGTTCCTGACTGTTCAAGTGTCGTGGCCAACTCTTCCAAGGTATGATTGCGGGCGGGGCGTTCGAAAAAGAATGCAACCGCCAGCCCTAAAAAACTTTCGCGTAACGACATCACTCACTCCAAACTCCAGCTGTTGGCGAAAACCGATTTTGCACTTCGCACACGCTTATTATATGCGAAAGAAATCGACAGCTTGCAGAGATCTAAAGTTGGTGATGCGCAGGCGTCTACTTCATTTAACGTCATTTATATCACTTCTTTGCATAACCTTATCATAAAATTAACACGTGCATAGGCTAGCGAAAATCCTAAGGGGCTATACTGTATTTGGGGTGTAGACGACATATGCATCGGTTTCGCACAACTGGCGCTTACGCTTCTTGTTTTGCGTAAACCCGACTGATAGGAGGATCGTCGTGACCGAATCTTGGAGCAAAGCCGACATCCATATGCATACCACACACAGCGACGGAACCGCTCGTGTGTACGAAGTTTTAGCACACGTCGCCAGGCATACCGACGTGCGCGTCATTGCCATCACCGATCACGATACGATTGAGGGGGCTTTGGAGGCTCAACAGATGGCCGACGCCTATGGAATCGATGTGATTGTCGGTGAGGAAGTTTCGACTGCTGACGGGCATCTGTTGGCGCTTTTCATCGAACACGAACTGCCGCCCAGACGCCCCGCCGCTGAGACGATAGCCGCAGTTCACGCCCAGGGCGGGCTTTGCATTGCGGCGCATCCGTATGGGATGCTAGTGCCTTCAATGGGTTATGCTGGGCTGCCCCAACGTTGTATCGGGCCAGAACCCGAATGGCCGCTCGATGCAATTGAGGGTTTCAATGCAAGCCTATGGCTGCCGCGGAACAACAAGGTGGCGGCGCAGATCGGCGCTACCCTTGGGTTGCCGCTGTGCGGCGGCAGCGACTCGCACCATCTGGCGACGATTGGCATGGGGTACACGCTCTTTCCCGGCCATACCGCCGCAGATCTCCGCCGGGCCATCCAGGCCGGGCAGACTCAGGCCGCCGGCATCTCTTGGGGGTGGCGGTGCGTCGCCGAGTTTGCGCGTCGGCGGAGCGCACGCTGGTTGTGGGCGATCGCGCGGCGCGGATGGGGTTTGTCGCCTTCATAAAGATGGGAATCACTCTATCTTTGGACGGATTGACGCTCGCCTGCGCTTCTGGTATCCTACCATCCAGAAAGCGTTGATGGAGCCAAGTAGCGCGGTTCGCTGGGGTACAGAGAGTTGCCGATGCTGGAATGGCAGCCTCCAGTCCGTTGCGAAGACTCTCCAGAGCGTGGGGAAGAAAAGCGCGGATGCACGCAACGCATATATGAGCGGGTCGAGAGGCAACAAGACCTGCGGCGTTGCGCGTTCGTGTTGATCATGCCGCTCAGTAAGCCCTGCCGCCTCGCCTCCGTTACCGGGCGATAGAGGCTGCGATCCCCCTTGGATCGCAGCAAAGTGCGGTGGCACCACGAGTAGCCCCTCTCGTCCGCACGGCGAGAGGGGTATTCTTTTTGCTATGGAGGTGTCACTAATGGAACGGATCTGGACGACCGAACTTCGTCAGCATGTCGGCAAACGGGTGCAGCTGGCCGGCTGGTTGCATCGCTTGCGCCAGTTGAGCAACGTCAATTTCTTGATTCTGCGTGATGGGAAGGGCACAGCTCAGATTGTCGTTAATGCCCCGGATGTGCTCGAACAACTGGCTGCGCTGCATCCTGAAACCGTCCTGCTTGTCGAAGGCGATGTCGTGGCCGAGGCTCAGGCCCCGGGTGGCGTCGAGGTTCACTGTGCCCGTGTCGAGCTTGTATCGCCCGCTGTCGAGCCACCGCCCTTCGAGTTGTATCGCCCCACAATCAAGGCGCAACTGCCCACCATGCTCGACCACGCTCCGGTTGCGCTGCGCCACCCCCGCCAGCGCGCGTTTTTCCGCTTGACGGCGGCGGCGATGGAGGGTTTTCGTACCACCCTTCGCGCCCGCGATTTCGTTGAGATCCAGACCCCTAAAATCGTTGCTGCAGCGACTGAGAGCGGTGCAAACGTCTTTGCGATCGACTACTTTGGACGACCGGCCTATCTGGCTCAGAGTCCGCAGTTCTATAAGCAGATGATGGTCGGCGTCTTCGAGCGGGTCTTCGAAGTTGGTCCGGTGTTTCGGGCTGAACCGCACACCACGCCGCGCCATCTCAACGAGTATGTCTCGCTCGATGTTGAGTTTGGCTTTATCGCGGATCATACGACGGTTATGGCACTGCTCGCCGAGGTGATTCGCGGCATCCTGTCAGCTATCCGCGAACAAGCCCAGGATGCCTTGCTAACGCTCAAGATCGGATTGCCCGAGGCGCCGCCGACGATTCCCGCCCTCCACTTTAGCGAGGCCCAGGAGATGATCACGGCGGCGACCGGCGAGGATCTTTGCAACCAGCCTGACCTAGCGCCGACCCACGAGCGCTGGCTAGGCGAATGGGCGCAGCGCGAACATGGCTCCGATTTTCTGTTCATCTTTGGCTACCCGATGGTCAAGCGACCGTTCTACACCCATCCCGATCCACAACGCCCGCAGTTTTCGAACAGTTTTGATCTGCTCTTCCGGGGGTTGGAACTGGTGACGGGCGGTCAGCGTCTGCACCGTTACGCCGATTATCTGTCCGCTCTGCAGGCGCGCGGGCTAACGCCGGAGCCGCTGGCTGGCTACCTAGAGGCGTTCAAACACGGGATGCCGCCCCACGGCGGCTTTGCTATTGGCCTAGAGCGGCTGATCGCCCGCTTGGTCGAGGCGCCGAATATTCGCGAAACGACCCTGTTTCCGCGCGACATGAACCGCTTGACGCCGTAAAGTGTTGGCGCCAGGGTTTCAGTAGCGGCGAGAGGCAGGCGATAAGAGGCAACGAGCCGATCGGGACGCAACCTGTCCGGCTTGTTGCCTCACCTTACACATCGACCGCTTGCTGGTGGAGTGAACTTGACTATTGCAGCATGCACATGAGGTAACTCGATGGCGAATCCTACAAACCCATTGACCCTGGCCCATTGGCGGCGCAGCGTTGCTGAGATATACAGTGCTGTACGTTGGACACCGTTAGGTAAACAGCCGCGCATCTGGAAGCAGTTCCGGGCCGTGCGCGATGACCTGTTCGCCAATCACCCCGACTCGCCGCTCTCTACCGAACAGCGGGCGCAGTTTACCGGTCTCAACTATTATCCCTATGATCCATCTTGGCGTGTCCTCGGCGACGTGGAACCGGCTGTCGAACGTGACACTTTTGCTGTGGACTTGCCCGTCGATGGCCCGTTACATTATATGCGCGTTGCGTGGATCTGCTTTATGCTGCAGGGGCAGGCAGCTACGCTGAGTCTATTTTGGATCGAGGGTTATGGCGGCGGTCTCTTCCTCCCCTTCGGCGATGCTACCGGCGGCGAGACAACCTATGGCGGCGGACGCTACCTCTACGACACGATCAAAGGGGCCGATCTAGGCAGCGTCGGGGGGCAGCTCGTCCTTGATTTCAATTACGCCTACAACCCTTCGTGCGCCTACAACGACCGGTGGGTTTGCCCGCTTACGCCGCGCGAAAATCGGCTGCCTTGGTCAGTCGAGGCGGGCGAGCAGACGCCGACGTTGGAGTGTTAGAATCCTTTGCTGCGCTCAGGACAGGGGTTGGAATGTTGAAACGTTCGCAGGTTGGAACGTTTTCTCTGCGTTGATTGGCGTCGATCTGCGGCATCAGCGTGCCATTGCAG
>JAKSDJ010000484.1 GCA_022360155.1 Chloroflexales bacterium
GACGAACAAATAGATCTCTGGTAAGGCTTGTTTCGATGACCATTATATTAGCGCAATCATAGGGTTTTTGGCCAATTCAATATAAAAACGCTGCGGCTACAGCATGATCACGGTTCTACAATCTTAGGAAATCCTTGTTATAGTAACCCTAAATTCGGTTGTCAATCCTACGTCATACCGCCTTCAGGCGGTCTTTGCTCACCGCCTGAAGGCGGCGCTACAACTTTAACAGGATGCTATATTCACAAGCAAGGTTAGTAGATCAACAGCTTCGCGGCGAAGACGGATAGAGCAAGAAGGGGGTATGCTGCTTTGCAATACAAAGAAACACGTATAGCTGCTCTAAGAGCTACACCATCCTCCTCGCCTCCTCATCCCCGCGTACGCGGGGACCGTCGTCTCCCTGCCTTACCGCCTCTCCTTTCACCAGTGGCATTTATAGACAACCAGCGTTCCATCATAATTGGGCGACTGGAAGGAAGCCTCTACACGGCATGCCGTCTGCACCGCCGCGTCGCCTTCGAGGCGGGAAAATGCACCTTGTTGTAAGACCAGATACGTGGGTCGATAGCGTTGTACGACCCAGATCGCTGCATCCTCATAGGTACTGTCCGGCAACAACTGGAGTGCGACATCGGGCTGGATCAAGCCGGCGAAATCGATCATCTGTCGCTGCGCATAATAGCCAATGATCCCAACTTCAAGAACCCCGACGCTAGCATCTGTTGGGGTGTGGTCGCGGATCCACTCGCCGGTGGCGCGATAAATTGACAATCGCGTATCTGTGGTATGGCGAAACGTGGCTAAACCGTTCAATTGGGGCGTGAGCAAGCCCAGCAAGAGGAGAAGCGCCCCAGCCATCGCCCATTGCCGCGAAACAATATGCGCCATAGCACGATGAACTGCCGCGACGCCAAGACCAATCAACGCAATAAAGCCAGCGACAAGCGGGGCATAGTACCAAAAATAACCGCTCACGCCAAGGAAGGTATACGCCGCCGCATAGAGCAGACACCAAGCTGGAATGAGCAACCAGTGGCGCTGCCGAGCAATACCATAGACCAGACCTATAGCCGCCAGGCCAAAGTGGAGCTGATAAAATGGCAGGTTCCAATAGGCCCGCACCTGTCCAAGCAGGCCGGTCAGGAAATCGCGGCTCAACGCCATCTGGCCCTGCTGCTGCTTGGCGGCTAAAGTCGCCGGGAAAGGTGCGCCGAAATACCAAGTCGCGAACACAAACCATGGCAGCAGTATCGCACCATACACAAGCAGGGCCAGCCATGGCAATCTGGCATACCAATCCCAGGAACACAAGCGATCCCAGGCTGAACGGACTGGCGCAAGCCGGGTGATGAGGATATACAGCCCGCCTGTTCCTGCCGCAACCAAGCCATCAGCGCGCGTTAGCGCAGCCAACGCCAGCAACACTGCTGCCCAGCGATAACGTTCTTCGGCGCAAGCTAGAAAGCCAAAAAGGATGAGCGTTATATAAAGGATGCTTTCCGCGCCAAGGGTGACGATCAGCAGCGAAAAGCAGGGATAGAGCAACAGACCAACCCCGCCCGCCACCGGCAAGCGCCAGACCTGACCCAAACGCCAGAATGCCAGTCCGCTCAGGGCCAAACCAAGGCAGCCAATGGCGTTGCTGACCAACGGCACATCTAGACCGATCCGACCTAACCCTGCAAGCAGCAGGGCGTACAACGGCGTAGTTGTGCTCAATACCCGCTCGCCAACGTTGTAAACAAAACCGCGACCCGCCGAGAGGTTATCAGCATAACGATAGGTAATGTATGGATCGTCGAAGCCACGCTGATAAAACAGCGCAAACAGCCCCAAGGCAACAAGCGCAGTCCAAAGCGGAATGAGGAGCCGCGCCCACTCTAGATGGCGTACTGGTGCAACTTTGAGTGTTGAGGTCGATTCCATAGATTACGTCGATACATTGACACGCCGGCACATTAGTACATTCTAAAAAATCCCGAATCGCCGGCGCAGGTTGCAGGTTAAGAACGCGGCGGTGACAACGCTATCGACAGGCGTAACCGTAAAACCATGCCGAGCATACCAATCGAGCAGATGGGGGTGTTCATTCAGATCGCTACGCCGTACGAAGCCGCGCACAACGACAACACGACGTCTACGAAGCCAGGCAGTCAACGCGCGGAGCAACGCTGTTCCCAAGCCCCGTCCACGGTAAGATTGATGGATCATGATCCCAAAATTCTCGATCATATCCTCCTGGCTCCAACTGAGTTCGACAAACCCAGCCGCCCCGTGATGCCCAACCAATTCAATAAGCGTCGGATACCGATCACTCGTTGGCGTGGCCAGCCAGAATGGCTCACCGTGGCGGTCGATGATAGCGTCAGCGTCGAGGCTCGATGTAGGTTTGATACAGCGCAGGAACCATCGCATAGCGACCATAGTGTACTGCGAGATGCCATCATACGCAACTTTATAGTCCCAATGGATTGGGCTGCGTTAATGTTTGGGAATGGAATACGACGTTGCGCCCCTCCTGGCGCACACGCTGGTGCGCCTCTACAACGCGCCTTCGTCGCATCTCTATCGCATCCTCACGCTTCTCTTGCAACGCGGCGGCGCGTATGGTACACTCAGGCTGCGCGCCCTCGTAGCTCAGAGGATAGAGCAGCGGTTTCCTAAACCGCGTGTCGGTGGTTCGAGTCCGCCCGAGGGCGCCAAAAGCAGACGCGGTAAATGGGTCGTATGGCGCTATACCGCGTCTTTTGCTGTTTGCTCTATGCACGCCGTGCGTACACTTGAGCACAATAATAAGCGTGTGGTGTGTCGTTCCGGAAAGCAAAACTGCCGATACACACTGATAGAACGTGCCAACCTGCTAGCCTGCCAACAGTCC
>JAKSDJ010000797.1 GCA_022360155.1 Chloroflexales bacterium
GGATCAACGGCAGACGCCAACGGTCCCTAAGCGTCTCGCTTGGAGCTGGCTTGCACCCTATGCAGGGAACACCGATGACCAGCGAAACCCTTGAAGCTATCTTCAAATAGGGTACGTTTCGTTTAGCCCAGCCTCCGCGTATCCTCAACAACGGGTAGCAGGTGCGGCTCATGATCGGGATTGATGTGCTACAATGACGGTCTAGGAGGAGATATACGATGGCTGTCACCGATCACCCGCTCAAACGTCTCGTCGCCCTGGCCGCAGTGGATTTCGCCGGGTGGTTGTTGGATGCAACAATCCAACACGTCGAAACCCGTACCATCCAGCTCACCGCCAACCCAGAGCCCATTGACGCCGATCAGGTGTTGCTACCGATGGACGTGAGGCACTGTTGCACCTCGAGTTTCAAGGCCCCGGCAGTCATAAACCGATGCCTTTGCGCATGCTCGACTACATGAGCCGCTTGGTGCAGGCCTATCGCGATATCCCGATCCAGAGCGTCGTACTCTATCTGGGCGGGGCAGGGCTCAACGATACAGGGCAACACCAGGTTGTGGGTCTCGATGGCAGTGTCCGGCTAGCCTGGACCTACCTTGCAGTGCAGTTGTGGCAGATGGATGCCAGTACACTGTTAACGCTCGATCGACCAGGACTGCTGGCATTGATTGGGCAGACCCGTATCGTGCAGCCAGACCAGATTGTGCCGCAAGCAATTGCCCGAATCACAACGACGACCAGCGGTGAACTGCGCCAGCGCTTGCTCGAAGAATTGCTCTTACTTTGCGCCGATGAGGAGGTGGCCATGATGGCTGAACAACTAATCGAACAGGAAGGTTTTTTGCTCGATACGCCAATGATGCGGAAGCTGCGCGAACAGGGCCGCGCGGAGGGCCGCGCGGAGGGCCGCGCGGAAGAGCGAACAGAGATGGTGCTGCGGCTGCTGACCCATCAGATTGGCGAGTTGGACGAGTCGACGGTGGCACGGGTGCGGGCGCTCTCTGGCATTCAGTTAGCGCAGTTGTTCGATGCCGCGTTTGCGTTTATCGAGACTGCCGATTTGGACCAATGGCTGGCGGCGCATCAGCTTTAGAACCTTTGCCTGAAAAGAGACATGGCGTGCGCGCATGGCTGCCGTACACCACCTCAAGCTGTATTATAAACGCGGAGATTTATCTCAGGCTTCTGGAGAAACCTTTGTATCCAGAGCCAGATTTCGATATGTGGTTGGCCGAATGAGAAGGTGATTGACAAGCGCATATCGCAGATTGATTGAGCGTATCGGCGCTAACTTATAGCAGCCTCAACTCCCGCCTTCGTAGCGCCGCATGCGTTCGATCGCGCACCCCAATCTTCTGCAAGATCGTCGTCACATAATGCTTCACCGTTCCTTCGGCGAGGAAGAGGATCTGGGCAATTTCCCAATTTGGCAGCCCCTGCGCCAACAGCCGAAGAATATCGGTTTCATGCTCGGTCAACGGTTCAAGCAAGCCTTCATTGGCGGTGCGTGCAGGTTGGGCCAAACGTGCGAATTCGGCCACCGCCTTGCGCGTCACCGAGGGGTCGATGAGGGCGTTGCCCGCCGCACCGTGCGCACAGCCGCAGCCAGTTCCGCATCCGACACCGCCTTGAGCAGATAGCCCAAGGCCCCAACGCGTAGTCCCTCGAAGATATACTCATCTTCATCAAAGGTCGTCAGGATAATCACCTTGGCATCGGGCCAGTGCTTGAGCAAACGGCGGGTCGCTTCTACACCATCAATCCCCGGCATCCGTACATCCATCAGGGCCACATCGGGCTGTAGCTCCGCATAGGCATCCAGTCCCTCCTGCCCGTTGCCGGCCTTGCCCACCACATCAAAATCCGGCTCTAATTCGAGCAGCGCGCGCAGGCCGTCGCGCATCAGACGCTGGTCATCTATCAGCATTACACGAATCCGTTCAGAAGAAGTCACGCGCTTGTCCTATGAACAATTGATTGATCGTTGACTATTGGATATTACTCATCTTCAATCGGGGCCACAAACGACACCTGCACACCATCGCCCACGCCCTTATCGATCTGCAAGCTCCCTCCAACCTGCTGCGCCCGGTCCTGTAGCCCGCGCAACCCAAATCCATTTTCCAACATTTCAGGCGATAGCCCCACGCCATTATCACGTACAGACAGCACTACACTGCCATTTCGCCGCTCAAGGCGTATCCAAGCGTGATGAGCGTTGGCATAAGGCAGTTTGTTTTCTTGGTTGTCAGTATATGCGGCAGGAGGTCATACGAACCAATGCGAAAGGTCATATATCCAGTCATATACGCTCCATGAGCTGCATACTTGTCAACTATATCTTCCCATACCATTGCGCTGTCGTCAGGCCTTGCTTCAAAGCGTTCGTGAAGTTGTTGCACGATGCTCTAGCCCTTCCCCAACACATCTGCGCATCATCCTATGCTATACTTGTACAAATGGACAGCGTAGATAGAGTGGCCCAAAAACATGGCTGCGCGCGATATTTTTCACAATGCCGTAAAAGCGGCGCTGCAAAAAGAGGGTTGGACTATTACCCACGACCCGTTGCCCAGGCTCTATGGCGGTATTGATTTGTATATCGATCCGGGGGCTGAGCGGATACTTGCTGCAGAGCGTGGTGATGAGCGAATCGCTGTCGAGGTCAAGAGCTTTCTTGCAACATCGCTTGTCTCCGAATTTCACACTGCACTCGGCCAATTTCTCAACTACCGGCTCGTTCTTGAAGAACAAGACCCTGAGCGAGAACTTTTTCTTGCGGTGCCATTCGATACCTATAACCTTTTCTTTACCCAACCTTTTCCCCAACTTGCCATCCAACGTCATCATGTCAAATTAATTGTGTATGACGCAGAGCAGGAGGAAATTACGTTATGGCAAAGCTAGATGGATATCGTCACTATATTCAACAAATCCTTGAAGAGTATTGCCAATATCAGCCTGCCTATGGCGACGTCGAAATGGAGCTGATTATCGATACCGAGCGTGATCACTATCAGCTGATGTCGGTCGGTTGGCATAACCAGCGACGTATTCACGGTGTGCTCATTCATATTGACATTCGGCATGGTCAAATTTGGATTCAGCACGATGGGACTGAAGGCGGCATTGCGAATGAATTGGTAAAACTCGGGGTGCCAAAAGAAGATATTGTGCTGGCATTTCACGCACCCTATAAGCGACCCTATACTGGCTTTGGCACAGGCACAGAGCGAACGCCACATCAAACTGCATCATAAACGCGGAAATTTATCCCGGAACTCCTGGAAAACAATTGTATCCAGAGCCGGATTTCGACACGTAGTTGTCCAAATTGAAACATGGCCAATACGCGCCTGCAGCCGAATGGATGGATCGGGGTGATTGCAGCTTTCGGATCCAATATGACTTTTTCGCATGGAAACCTTGGCAGAAGCCTTCCCCGCGTTGAGCGTTGAAGTGGAAAGCGCTTTAGCAGAGATCGATCAGGCTGCATTGGGGCGGCGTTTCTCCACGGCGCCAGTTTGCGCCGTCAACTTTGAGCGCGGCGTCGGCTACGTATATCTCTCTGCAGATGAGGCAAGCCCCGATCGCATGATCCATCTACAGAACACGACCTCGGACATTGTCTTGGACATAGGGCTCAACGACAGTCCTATCGGCGTGGAGATACTTGCACCCCGAGTGGCGCTCAAATCCGAGCTGCGCGGCGGCGCAGCTCGCTAGCAACCGCTTCATTCCGGCCAGGCAGGATTTCAACTCGAACCACCGAGTAGTGATGTATAATGCCGCGAGCAACGAGTTAGGATGCGAAGACAGGAGCGCCAGATGGCATTTATTCCCTACATCCCCGAGGATGCCCTCGCCGAGGCTGACCGTGTGCCGGACCGCGATCATATCATCCAGGTGCATAGCATCCATCCCCAAGCGATGCGCAATCACTACGATCTGTACGTCACACTCATGCACAAGCGCGGACCGCTGAGCCGGATTCAGCGCGAGATGATCGCGGTGACAATCTCGGCAATCAATCACTGCCACTACTGACTGCACCACCACGGAGCGGGCCTCCGTCGACTCCTCATGACCGCCGGTTGGTCAACCAAAGCGCAGGAGCAGTTGATTGATGCGCTCGGCGCCGATTACACCACCGCTGCCCTGCCCCCTGCCGACCGGGCCATGCTGGATTACGCAGTAAAACTGACCCGAACGCCCCACGCTATCACTGCAGACGATATTGCCCGGTTGCGCACCGCCTCGTTTGACGATCGGGCGATCCACGATATCTGTGCGATTACGGCCTATTTTGCGTTTGTCAATCGGATTGCCGATGGCCTAGGCGTTGAACTCGAGGACGATCTGTTAGGAGGATAAGTGCTTTGGTCTTGACTAATCGAAAAATTGTGTATAATTAGCTCATACTTTCGTTTAGCTGATAACGTGTAAAGAGGCGCGTATGACAGATACTCCTCAAAGGCCAACGGTAGTCGACTACATCTCTGGTCAAATTGTACCGGCTGGCGATGAAGAAATAAATGCGACTCAAACCCTGTCTCGCCTTCTTGTAGACATGCTCGGTTGGCCGCGTGATCAGATCCGCACGCGGCCTCAATGGAGCGTTCCCGCAACTCCTTCAGAAGCAACGAAGCGAGAACTCGGAAAAAGGTTTCGAGGCTTTCCTTGCGACATTGCTTTATTCGCTTCGGATAATCATAGTACTCATAATATTCTTATCATCTGCGAATGTAAAAAGCGACACCTTACAGCCGGTATTGAGCAGTTAAAGATACTGCTCAACCTTGAATCTAATGCGGTTGTTGGCATTTGGTATAACGGCGAACAGCATGCGATTGTTTATCGCGATGGACGGGGGGGCTATGAAGTTGATCGGCATTCCCCATTGCCACGACCCAACGAGTCGCTTGATTACAGTAGAACGCGAAGAGTATTGACCTATAAAGATCTAGAGCCTGCACCTAGCCTCAAGCTGCTCTTTGAAGACGTACGAGATTTTGTAGCTGCACAAGACTCGCGGGTCAATCGCGATGAGTTTATTCTTATTGATCTCGCTAATTTACTCATGTGCAAGCTATTAGATGTATGCTTACCCCCTTTGTCAAGACCACCAAAGAACCAAAATAAGCGATCGAGTGTCAATGGTTTTGGGGGTGTCCTGGCGCGGTCATGCAGCCTCCAGCAGGCCGAGTCAAGACCAGGCGTCCCGACACATCCCACCAAGCCTCGGGTGGTCTTGACCGGTCTGCGACCCTGGGGCTGCCGCGCCAGGTCCGCCCCGGCTTAGCCTGCCGCATAGACGGCGGCGGGCGTCCGATACGCCAGGCTTTGGTGCAGACGTTTGGTATTGTAAAAGTTCATGTAGTCACACACCCCGGTCACGACGGCCGGCACGGTCTGATGGTCGTGGAGATAGAGGTGTTCGTATTTCACGCTGCGCCAGAACCGTTCGCTGAAGATGTTGTCGAACACCCGCCCGCGACCGTCCATACTGATCCGGACGTCGGCCGTCTCCAGACGGCTGGTGAATGCCTGGGCGGTGAATTGGCTGCCCTGGTCGGTATTGAAGATGGTCGGTTTCCCGCGCAGCAGGGCGCGATCCAACGCCGCGCAGCAGAAGCTGCCCTCCAAGCTCGTGGCGACCTCCCACGCCACGATATACCGACTGAACCAGTCCATAATTGCCACCAGATAGACGAACCCGAGCGGCATCGGCACATACGTGATGTCGGCGCACCAGACCTGATCCGGTGCATCAATCACCTGATCGCGCAACAGCTAAGGATAGACCCGATGGCCCGGCGTGCTCGTGGCCGGGCGCGGGCGCAGCATCACCGCCTGGATGCCGAGTTGGCGCATCAGGCGGCGCACGCGTTTGCGATTGACCGCATACCCCTGCGCCCGGAGCACCGCCGTCATCCGGGGGACGCCGTAAAACGGGGTTTCCAGGTACTGCTGATCAATCCGGCGCAACAGCTCCAGATTCAACGGATCGATGGGCTGGGGCTGGTAGTAATACGATGCACGGTTGAGGCTGAGGAGCGCGCACTGACGCCGAAGGCTGATTGTCGGATGATCGGGTTCGAGCAGAGCGCGCTTATCCTCAACCGAAACGGTCAACTTTTTTTTTCACCCACGCCAGTTCCATCTGGAGCCGGCCAATCTGCTCGAACAGTTCGGCTTCACGCGCCGTTTGCGCCTGCTGCTCACGGACGTGCTGCCGGCCAAACAGGCTGCTGCCGCCGTCGAGCAACTGCTTCTTCCATTGGGTGATTTGGGTCGGATGAACCTCGTATTCACTGGCGAGCTGACTGAGCGTCTTCTGTTCTTTCGCTGCTTCGAGGGCAAGGCGAAATTTGAACTCAGCACTCCGATGTTGGCGTTTCTTGGTCATACCCTCCTCCACAATTCGGCACAAACGCTTTACAGTATAGTGCGTTTCTTGTGGTCCAGTTTCTGGGGATAATTATAGTTGTCCCCATTTTAGCCCAACCGATTCCAAAAACCTTGGCCATATACCTTTATCCTCCAATTTCTTCTTTCTAACATAACGGCTTCCGAATCAGCCGCCGCCCCAACGAGCGATTCGGAAAAGCATGCTTCACAAACACCCGATCTCGCACGCACCGATGGAGGGCTCCGGCTGCATACACATGTTTGGCCACAAGGCTTTCGTATCCGAATCAAAAGCCTTTATAGTACGCTTCCAGTATGATATTACACAGCATCGGCAAAGTCGACAACCACGGACAGACAGAGTGCTTCGCGTTTAACCTCATCGATCTGGAGCGGCGTTCGTTACCATAGCTATGCGCAATATGCCGAATTCGCGCGCCGGATTTTCCGCAATTATTATAGATTCGGGAGATCGTCTCGTCGTAGATTATTCGACATAGACGATAATGATCACGACCGTAGCTGGCGTCCATCTGAGCTAAGACTTACACAGATGAAAATCGAGACCAATTTGCAAAACGCTAAACTGTGATTCTCGAGGTGAAGGGACAGTACATCGTCAAGCGTACAATTTTTGGCTTGAGTATGCTGTAAAATGGGCTCGAACACTGCCATCTCTGTTTATCGGATCTACAGGTAACACTGTACCGCATCTGCACGAAAGACGCAATAGTAGAGCGCGGAAAGCATTGCAAGCAAGCACATAGATTCCGGCACAGCGCTACCGGCGGGGTAACCGCGTTGATCCTTACACCATCATCGTGCGACGCGCAAATAACCAAGCGAAAGACTGTTCCTTGTGAAGGAATAAGCGCCCGACAAGGTTTGCTATTCAAGCATGATTACAATTCTGTCTTCTATCATAGCCCTAAAGCAGTTATGAAGTCAATATAAGCATCGTCTTCAAGTGATTTTGCTTACCACCCATAGATAACGCTACAATTTAAAGAATACCGCTTTTTCCAGAAGCACATACGACAGTGTGTAGATGCAAGGCATGAGATGCAAGGGCTACGTTTTCACTACACATAGCATAGCTGCGGCATTCCACCAAGCGCTTTTCTCGCAATCTCTTACACGGCAAGGCATACCTCGTACGACATTTGCGATAGTTCATCGTAACCTTTCTAAGCGCAGCATACAAGCATATCTTCTCTTGTTTCATAATGATTTATTGGATCTCTAAACAGATGCCTTACACTATACAGATATCGTTTCTAGTATTTTTTACTCACTATCCGCCTCTCTATTATCAGAGAATACAATTACATGCTTAACGAGCATCATACTGAAAGTAATACTACATTACAAATAAAGATAGTATCTTACAATTTCTAATCGCGCTGAGTGTTTAAACAGCATTTTTGCATATCCGAGTAACATTTTTGTCATTTTGAACACACGAGAGGAGCTTTCTCATAGTAGATTGATTGACCGTGGTTCTGTGTCCCGCTGCCTTCAAGAACCACCCCTACCGGAAAGCTGTAGCAGGCTCTATCCTCGCCAAACCGCTTACGTGCAGGCAATCGTCAGCTTATTTGTTAAGATCACGCTCTACCAAACGCTTTCAACTCGGTAATGAGCCGGTGTCAACCAATGCCAGCCAATGAGGGGGAAAGAATCGTGAGAGACAACATGACCAACAACGACGCCATCGAAGATCTAACCCAGGTTGTCAGCTACCAAACGCAGCATTGGCCCCAACTCACAGTGGCGCTCATTCCCGCCTATAACGAAGAGCGCTTCATCGGCAGTCTGGTGCTCGCGGTCCGCAACTACGTCGACAAAGTTGTTGTTGTCGATGATGGTTCTCATGATCATACATCTGAAATCGCCAAGAAGGCCGGCGCCGTTGTAGTGCGGCATCAGGTCAACCAAGGTAAGGCCGCAAGCGTCAATACCGGCTTCAACTATGTTCGCCAGCTGAAACCATCCGCCGTTGTAATGCTAGACGGCGATGGTCAACATTGCGCCGATGATATTCCAGCCGTACTCGAACCTATCTTGAATGACGATGCTGATATCGTTATTGGCACGCGCTTCAAAGATATCAAAAGCGATATCCCGACATACCGACAGGTCGGGCAGCACGGGCTGACCTTCGCGACCAACCTCGCCTCCGGCGTATGGATTAGCGACTCGCAGAGCGGGTTTCGCTCTTTCTCGCAGAAAGCGCTCGATCACCTCACGTTCAATCAAGGCGGCTTCTCGCTGGAGTCTGAAATGCAATTCCTGGCCCGCGACCATCGCTTTCGGATCACCGAGGTGCCGATCAAGGTAATCTACGCTGAGAAAGCCAAGCGCAACCCTGTGACACACGGGATGCAAGTGCTCAACGGTGTTATGCGGCTGGTCGGTCAGAGTCGTCCGCTGTTGTTCTTCGGCGTCAGCGGCATTGCCATTTTTGTTCTGGGGATGCTGCTCGGCCTCTATGTGGTCAACATTTACGGCGATTCGGGCGAACTGGCCATTGGGTACGCCCTCATCACCGTGCTGTTGTGCGTGGTCGGTATCGTGCTGCTCTTTGCTGGCGTTATTCTACATTCGACCCGCGGCATGCTGCTGGATATGCGCTATAGTCTCGTCACCACGCTCCGCTTGATCGGGGACAACTCTGAAACGCTGGTCGCCGCAGGTGGAACAGCGATTGAGGTAACGCCCCCCGATGAGCGCGATCATGATGGTCTGATCCTGGAAGTCGGCAACAAAGCCGCTTAATTCATACGCAGCAACAATAGCCATTCTGATAGCTCAGGAAGGCCATTTTCTATGCCCAAATACACGAGCATTATCGTCGTCACCTATAATAGCCGCGCTCACCTGAAAGCATGTCTGGAATCGATCCTCGCCGATATCGGACCAAATGATGAGGTGATTGTGGTCGACAATGCTTCTAGCGATGGCAGCGCTGACCTCGTCGAGCGCAACTATCCGCTGGTCCAACTTATTCGTAACACAAACAGCGGCTACGCTGGCGGCAATAACCTGGGTGCAATATTTGCAAGTGGGGACTATCTGGTATTTCTCAACCCCGACACCATAGTAACGCCTGGCACGCTAGCAGCGTTAACAGCGCCGTTCGCACAGGCATCCGATGTAGGGTTAACAACCGCTTGCATTGTTCATCTCAATCAGCCCGAGATCATCAACGCCTGTGGCAACACCGTTCACTATACTGGTCTGACCTACTGTCGGGGCGCAGGTATGCCCCGAGACAGTTATACAATATCGACAGGAGTTGATGCTGTCTCAGGCGCCGCATTTGCGATGCGCCGGACGCTCTTCGAAGCAATCGGCGGCTTCGATGAGCAGTTCTTTATGTATGTCGAAGACACCGACCTCTCCTGGCGCGCGCAGCTTATGGGCTATCGCTGCCTCTATGTAGCCCAGGCAGTAGTGCAACATGATTACAAACTGTCCTACTCGCCAACCAAAGCATTCTATCTCGACCGTAATCGGCATATGATGCTGATCAAAAATCTGGAGCGGCGTAACTACCTCCGCCTGCTTCCAGGATTATTGCTTGCCGAACTCGTGACCTGGGGCTTTCTGCTCCTGAAAGGCCCCCGCTACTGGGGCGTGAAGCTGAAGGTCTATCGCCGACTCTGGAGCGAGCGCACTCTGTTGCAAAACAAACGTTGCATGGTTCAAGCGTGTCGCTGTTGCCGTGATCGCGAGTTTCTCACCCAGTTAACCTATCGCCTGGAATTTGGACAGTTTGCTAACCGCTGGGTTGCGCGCGGCGCAGCGCTGATCTTTCACCCAGGCTTCAGGGCAGCTCGGTTGCTGCTTATTGGAGGAAATTAATGAATTTGCGAGTCGCCCATGTGACTGCCACCTTCCCCCCATACCATGGCGGCACAGGAAATGTCTGTTATCACAATGCCCGCGAGCTAGCTCGCCTGGGCCATACAGTTCACGTTTTTACCGCCACCTGCCGCGGTGCGCCAAAGATCGAGCACCAAGAGGGTTTCGTGACCCACCGCCTGCGCCCGCTAGTCCAGATCGGCAATGCACCCGTACTACCGAGCTTGCTTACATCGCTCGCCGGATTCGACATCATTCATCTGCACTACCCATTTATTCTCGGCGCCGAACTGGTGCGGCTCGCAGCTTATCTCAACCATACGCCGCTCGTTGTGACCTTCCACAACGATCTCGTTGGCAAGGGGACGCGCTCACCCATTTTTAGAATCTATCAGCGCCTCTCAGCCCATCTAACGATTCAAACAGCGACGTTGCTGTGTACGATATCACGCGACTACTACGAATACAGCCGGCTGCGCAGCTCCATGACTCAACAATCGCCTGCCATCGTAGAGCTCCCCAATGGGGTAGACATCGCTCACTTCAACCCGGAAGCGGAAGGCGAGACAATCCGCGCTCGCTACGCTATCCCCTCTGATGATCGCGTAGTACTCTTTGTAGCTGCGCTTGACCGCGCCCACCATTTCAAAGGCCTCGACCGGTTATTTCGAGCGCTGACAGCCTTGCCGCCGAATATCCATCTGCTGATCGTGGGTGAAGGGGAGCTACGTTCGACCTATGCGGCACAAGCGGCGCATTTGGGACTCGACAAGCGAGTGACCTTTGCGGGTAGAGTCGCCGATGAGCTGATACCGGCATTCTACCGCAGCGCCGATGTAACAGTATTGCCCTCATCGCCGCCCGAGTCATTCGGTCTTGTGCTGGTTGAGTCGCTGGCATGCGGAACGCCGGTGATTGCGAGCGATATTCCCGGCGTTCGCACCGTCGTCGACCATGGCGGCGACGGGCTGCTCTTCAAACATACCAGTATTTTAGCCTTATCCCAAGCCCTAAAACGAATCCTCGACGATGCAACTATGCGCCGCGAGATGGGTCGTCAGGGCCGGGCTCGAGTCGAAGAGCGCTACGCTTGGGAGTCGATCGGCGCTCGTCTGGAAACCTTCTATCTGCAGCTCCTTGGAGCAAGCGAAACACCCATATCTCGGTATGCAGGAGGTCATTGATGGTTCGATTGCACTCTGCAGCCGAACTCGCACCACTAGATTATCGCTATGCCCTTGATGCTGCGATGACTATGCTGGCGCCAACCGGCCCGCCGCACGTGTATAACAACCTGCCTCAACTTGAAGATGAGGTTCGCTGGCGTATTCCACTGCCAGCAGAGACAATACAGGCGTCGGGTATTCTGTGGATCGAGCCGCTGCCTGGGGTATGGCTCCACGAGTTGGAACGGCTAGTACAGGCGCTTTCGCTCGGTGCGCCATTAGTCGTTGTCGCCTCGCTCCGGCGCGCGCAGTCGCTGATAGAATGCCGCTCCTGGGAATGGCGAGCGTTGGGCTTCCAGCCTAGAGGCATCCGCCGCTTAGAGCAAGCGCTACGACAAGCCGGACTACGGATCGAAGCAAGCTATGGCTTCCATACACAGATCGCCGACAGATTAGCAAAACTTGGCCAGCTAGTCGCACGCTGCGGCCATCCCGGTTTGGGCGATCAGCTTCATTTTAGGGCGCACCTTCAATACTATTCACAAAACCTACGCAATGCCCATGCAACTGTCGCCCTCCTGCTGGCTCGAAAGGAACAGCATTGATGATTGCCCGCAGACGCTCTGATTTTGTCCAACTTCTTTTATCTGATCCGCGGAGGCGCCAGCATAGCAGTGCGCTCGAAGCATCGATGACACCCAGCCCGACTAAATTCGGAGTAGAGATGTGTGTAAATACATTTGGGGCCGCTGCGGAGCAGACAACTTCGCCGCCGACCGCAATAACCGCTGCGGTTGCCCGCTTGGACGCCTGGCTCGACACAATGCACGGCGAGGACGGCTATAGCGGACCAGTAGCCCATTGGTGGCAGCAGAATCTGCTTTACACCGGCGCGGGGCTTGACTGGCGCTACGAGGGAATTATTGCCGGATATGTGGAACTATGGCAGCGTAGCGGCGACCAGCGCTGGCTGGCTAAAGCACGCCGCGCCGGCGACGACCTTCTGCGCGGGCAGCAGATCAACGGACATTACCATGCCTCGGCGTTCGAGGCAAACCCAGCCATCGCAGCGCTGCCCCACGAGGCAGCAGCCGATCTTGGCCTCCTGCGGCTCGCTACTGCAATGCGCAATGCCGGTCAACCTGACTGGGAGCCATATGTAGCCTGTGCTGTCCGCAATATACGAATGATCCATCTTGAACAGCTGTGGAACGCCGACGCGCATGTATTCTATTCCAGCGCACAAACGCTGCTGTTCGTGCCAGCTCAGGCTGCGGCTCTCTGCGAAGCCTTGTTTATGCTTGCTGAAATGATCGGCGAAGCCTATCTGATCAAAGAATATGCCCTGCCGACGCTCAACCAGATCCTGGCGCACCAAATCGTTGACAAGCAGCAACTCACCGGAGCTATCGCCTATAGTAGCTGTGGTTCGCAAGTCGCTGCGAAATACTTCCCGCTCTCGGTTGCCCGCTGTGTACCAGCACTGGTGCGCGGTTATCGCTGGTGTAGCGACGAGCGCTATATCGAAGGCGCACTCCGCGCAATGCATTTCGTCGCCCGCTGGACTGAGCCCGACGGCACATTGCCCGCCGTGGTCTACGCCAATCGCCGTGTTGCTCGCTATCCGGTCTGGATCGCTTCACTAGGCGACGTGCTGCGGGCAGCAGCGGAGTTGCGGCCATTCGGGTTTGATCATGATTTCAGTGCGGTCAAACAGCGACTGCTGAACGGACAAGACGCGAGCGGCGGCATCCAAACCGCCGCCGGCTTTGCAGGTCAGGCCGGGAGATCTGTGCCGGAGCTGCCCGATGTCCGCGATGTACTCCATGTGACTGGCTGGTGTGACAAGGCCTTTCGTTACCTCGCAAGCCAAGCCGAACCGGAGTTGCCAATCGTCGCGAGCAACACCTTCGAGACGGACTGCACCTTCCGCGGCCAAGTGCTACGTCTGACAGAGACGCCCGACCTGCTGGAGATTAGCCGCGCGGATGGCGTTTGCTATCGCTGGCGCAAGGGCGAACCGTGGCCCGAGATCGCAAAGTGGGAGTTCTGGCTACGATGAAGATTTTGTGGATTCCGCACATTGGCTGGCATGTTCCACAGCGAGCGCATATTTTCTGCCATGCTCTGGCAGCACGCCATGAGATTCATGTAACCGACTGGATAGCCGATTTTCGGTTGCTGCGCGACTATGCCTCTTGGCGCTATGTGCGCAACTACACCTACCGCCGCTATACAGACGGTCCGATTCGTGTTCACGGTATCCCGCGCATTTCACCCGCGATCCATTCACGGCTGTTGCGACGCCTGAACACGAGTATTTTGGCCCGCTTCGTACGCCACATCATCCAGCGCTATGCCATCGATGCAGTGGTCGGAACCTACCTGTTGCCGCCGCCACATGCGCCCCAATTGATCTTCGACCTGTTCGACGAGAACGTCAGCGGCTGGCAAGCGACACACCCCACCTACGCCGCCGAGATTGATCGCGTCGAACAGGCATACTTGCGCCAGGCCAACACAATTGTTGCGGCCAGCTCAGTACTCGCTGATAAGGCGTACACGGCGCGGGCAAGCGGCGCGATTTATCTCATCCCGAACGGCGTGGACTTGGCGGCATATGAAGATGCAGACCGACAGCATGGCCGTGCGCGCCTCCGCCTGAGCGGCAAACTGGTTGGACTAGTCGGTAATCACAACCAGCCCGCCGAACTCACACGAGTGATCGAGGCTGCCCAACTACTCGCAGGCAGCGATATCACTTTCGTCATCGCCGGGCGCGGCGCGGCTATCCTGCCAGCGCAGCAGGAAGCGCAACGCGCCGGACTGAATCATGTACACTTCCTCGACTATGTGCCGCCCGCCGAACTACCTGATTTCCTCGCCGCCCTGGATGTAGGCCTATGCCCCTATGCCCAGACGCCGATGGACGATGCCCGCAGCCCGATGCGGCTTTTCAACTATGCCGCCGTCGGCCTGCCTACCGTTAGCACCGACTTGCTAGAAGTGCGACGATTGAACTTCCCGAATGTCATCCGCGTCGCTCCGACGGCTGCGGCGTTTGCCACAGGCATCGAGCACGCACTAACGCTACCCCGCGCCCGCCCGCCGCAGTTCGAGCGCTACGATCTCAACACGTTGGCGACTCACTACGAGGCGATACTCTGCGGGGAAGCGCCAGTGGAGAGCACAGCAACGGCTTTCGCTTATAGCTCAGTATAGATCCGCTCATGGATAGCCGCCAGGAACAAACGGAGAGTTGCCCAAAACCCCCTCGCATAAGGTTAGAGACATGACTAAGATTGGCTACGTCGTTCATGTACGCACGCCCGGCTCGGTCGGCGGCGAAACACGCTCGTACCAGGTCGCACAGGCGCTGGCCGCTTCGGGCATGCATGTCCATCTCTATGGCAAAATAGACCCGGCATTCCAGTGGGCGCAACACATCTACCCGCATCAGCTCTCCTGGCCCATGCCAAAAGCTGCGGCGCAACTCGTTTACGATCTGACACGTTATGAAATTAACGTTGCCATCGAGCGCTATCATTTTCCGATCTTCAATGCAGCCTACTTCGCACAACGCCTCCGCAAAAAGCCAATCATCTTCGAAGTTCACGGTTTTCCAATCGACGAGTTTCGCCTCATGAAACAGAGTAACTCCACAGACAGCAGCCGCGTTGTACGTGCATTGATGAAGGCGCCGACTATTCTCTGGGAAAAGTTGCAGCTCAAATTATTTCAACATGGCGACCACTTTATTGTGACTTCAACCGGCACCCAGCGCATCCTCCAAAAGCTAGGCGTACCAGCGGAACGCATCTCGGTTGTCTATAACTGTGTTGATCCGGTGCTATTCGATCCCGTCGAACGCGACCGCGCAATCTTGCGCCGTTCTTTTGGGCTGCCCGAACAGGGCAAGATCGTACTCTACGCCGGGAGCTTGTTCCACGAGGAATTGATGACGATCATCGCGGCAGCGGCTTCTGTCGTCAAGCGCGATCCCCAAGCGCACTTTCTCTTCGTCGGGCAAGGTTCGCGTACAGATCTCACTCTCGCCGCGCAGCAGCAAGGCCTCTCGGTGGAACACATCAGTCTACTGTCGCCAGTACCGCACCAACGCATGCCGGATCTGCTGGCAGCGTGCGATGTGGTGTTGGCAGCCTACGCCTTGAACTCGGAGCGGTTCCGGCACAGCTTTCACTACTCGCCGCTGAAGCTGATGGAAGCGCTCGCCATGGCCAAACCCGTCGTTACGGTTGATGCCGCCGAGTTGCGAGAATTATTTGGGCATGTATCGAATGTCCAGTTTGCCCAGAGCGGCTGCAGCAAGTCCTGGGCAGCGCAGATCGAGGCCGCGCTGGCGACAATAGGCGACGCAGCGTTGGCCCAAGGTCGCATGTTTGTACTCGACGGCTACCGCTGGCAGGATGCCGCCTTGCGCTACAGCCAGATCGTCCAGCAGGTCGAGGAGAATCGCCGATGAACGAGAAGCTGCGCGCCGATGCTGAAGCGATCGCAAACTTCCTAGAGCGCTACCGCTCTGCTACAGGCGTCGCTGACCCAGATGAAGCGATGGTGTTACCCTACAGCTATACGACCGAGTTCTATGCCTGGTTGTGCGCACTACTCTATACTGCTGGACGCGGCGACATCTGGTTCGAGCGGGCGGCAAGCGCCACCAAAGCCGCCCTGGATACGCTCGATGCACACACCTGCCAGCGGCTGACGACACTGCCTGGCGGCAATTTTCACTGGGAGTTCAAAAACATGGCGCTGCTCCATGTCGAGCAGTGTATCGGCAGCCGTTTCGATCCAGCGCTGCACCGACGGTTGCAACAAGCACTCCTCGACTGGCAGGATCTGAACATTGACTCGGCAAACTGGACGGCAATGCGCGCCCTGAGCTATCTGTTGCGAGGATTGCACTTCAAACGGCCCAGCGACCACTGGCGCTCTCGACTGGAGTTGACACTGGTGCTAGGAATGCAAACGCCAGAGGGTCTCTTGCCAGACACCCCGCAGAGCCGTTCGCTCCAATATCACGCTTACACCCTCTCGCTGCTAGGGTTACACTACCAACTGTCGGCGCATGACCACGTGCGAGACGCACTCCTGAGCGGAGCGCGGTTCATCGCGGACTTTATCGACCCCGAAGGCGACTTCAACTATTTCGGTCGCGGCCAGCGGCAGATCTTCGGCTACGCAAGCCTTATTCTAGCGCTACGGGCTGCGGCGCACTGCACCCCCGACCACGCAGAGGCGGCTCGCTTTGCGACGTTGGCTGAAAGGGTGCTTGGCTTTATGCACCGCTTCTGCGACGCCGATGGCATCTTTCCGCTCGTCCTCAACACCGCTGGCGAGCAATGGGGCTGGTACTGTTATAATCGCCGCGGCGACTACCTTGCATTCTGCGGAGTTTGGTTTCTCCTTGCCGCAGCCTACCCCGAAATAACACCGGCGGCGAGTGTCGACGCCACGTGTTACCTGCACGGCTATCCTGGTGTGGGGCTGGCGGCGGCCCGCGGCAATGGATGGTTCGCAGTCCTCTCATCGCGTGGGGATGATCTCGCGGAGCCGCTTGGTTTGGTACATATATCGCCCGCCGGCCCAACCTGCCTGGGCGGGCCAGATCCCGAACGAGCGCGCGATATCGATTACAGCGAAAACTACTTTGGGCCGCTCGTGGCAGGCCAGGCGGTGCTACAGCATAGCAATGGCACAATGGAAGTTGCGAACGGATCAGTGCGTTTACGCTTCATGCTGCCGGAACTGGAGGTCGAACAGATCTATCGTGTTGACGGCGGCCTGACGCTTGAACAGACGCTTACGCCGCGGGGCAGGCTGCACACAGTAACACCGCTAGTCAGCGCCGGATACAGGCCGCAGAGCGCGCTGACCCTGCAAGAGACCCCTGGCGTCGCCTCGCCCTTGGGAACGATCAGCCGCTATGACGGCGAAAACATCACCATCGACAAGCCTTACACCTTGCGCGTGGAACTGACGCACCGGGATGAGGCGCAAGCATGTATGACATATACCAAACCGATAAGCGCCAACGGTCTTTCGATCGGGCGCACTCTTGTCAAAGCAATCTGGCTAGCGTGGATTTGGCTGACTGTTACACACCAAACAA
>JAKSDJ010000948.1 GCA_022360155.1 Chloroflexales bacterium
GCCGCCGACTACATCGCCAATCGTGATATCGCCAAAGGTTCCGTCCACTCCAAAGTTGACCCCGCCGCGTTGGATCTGGGTGACGCCAGGCAGCGCCGCGTTGGACTGGAGCGCCGCGAGTTGACGTCGTTTCTCGGTGAGTTGGGCCTGAAGCCGCTGTTGCTCCTGGGGCAACGCCGCCAGCGCGTTAATCGCCTGTTCCAGTCCGGCGATCTCGGTTTGAAGCTGGGCGATCTGTTGGGTGCGGTCGATGCTCATTGTTCTCTCCGCTCAAGATTTCAGACAGGCAGATATATTGCTTGGCCTAATACGCGCCCTGCTACGAGCCGTGTTGTTTGGATGGGTGAATACCGTCAAGCAGGTCTTCTCCGCATTTTCAGCATCCCTCAAGGAAGTGATCTCCGCTTGTGCGACGATTCTGGCCTCCCTGCGGAATGGTATGTTGTGTTGTGAGACAAAGCGGAACGCTATAAATTCGGTGGTGCGGCGTGGCTAAAACGAGAAACGTGCCCGCACTAGATTCGACCGAGACAACTTGTCTTTGCTGCGTTGCGGGGAAGGAGCTATCAGGATGCGCAGCATAACAGAGAGACATTCCGCACGCTGCGGCGTGGCAGCGCGGAGCAACTTGTATGTTAGGAGATATTATAGCATTGCGACGCAGCGTTACACCAGTTGGCAATTGGTTAATGTTCGTCTTGCAGGTTGCTCGTTCTGGGGCTTTGCTGTACAATATTCGCGATTCCAGAACATGTTGTGCGCAAGCCCTGCCGATCTCTCCATCGACCGATGGAGGTGTTTCCATATCATCGAGCTTTGTTCCTAACTCTGCTCATGCCTTGGATCAGGATGGATGCAGAGTATTTCCATAGAGAGCGATCTTTCGGGTCAGAGACTATCGTTTTGCTAACGACGAGGCGGTTCCTATTCCCCTCCGCCACTTCAGTAATTCGGTGCTTGTAGTTCAATATTGTTATCGATATGAGAAAGGCAGGTTTCTTTATGGCAAATCCTCTACGCGAGCTTAGGATTCGGTCGCTGATGCTTATTTTGGCGCTGCTGTTGACCGCTTGTGGTCAGGCGGTGCCAGCGACTGACGATGCGCCAGCGCCAGCGACCGGTGACACGGCGGTGCCGACGATTGATGATGCAGATGCGACGGGGGCGGGCAAGCTTGAAATCTTCAGTTGGTGGACCAATCCTGGCGAAGCCGATGGCCTTGAGGCCATGTATGATATCTATCGCACTCAGAGTCCCGGCATTGAGATCGTCAATGCAACCATCTCGGGCGGCGCGGGCACAAATGCCAAAACGGTGCTGGTCACTCGGATGCAGGGCGGCCAACCCCCGGATAGCTTCCAGGTCCACGCCGGGCAGGAGTTGATTGGCACGTGGGTCGTCGCCGACAAGATGGAACCGATCACCAACATGTTTCAGGAAGAAGGCTGGACCGACGTGATGCCACAGACGCTCCTCGATCAGATTATGCACAACGGCGAGATCTACTCGGTGCCGGTCAACATTCACCGCTCGAATATGCTCTGGTACAACAAGACGATCTTCGAGGAGAACAACCTGACGCCGCCCAGCGCCCTCGACGAGTTTTTCACGGTTGCTGAGGCGCTGCAAGCCGCCGGTGTCACTCCATTAGCAGTTGGCGGCAAGGACAAGTTCGAGACTCCGCACTTGTTCGAGAGCGTCCTGCTGGCGACGTTTGGCCCCGAAGACTACGCGAAGCTTTTCCAAGACCAGGCGATGTGGGACGATCCGCGGGTCGAGGAAGCAGCGGAGACCGCGCGCCGCATGCTGGAGTATGCCAACGAGGATCGCGCGTCGCTGAGTTGGCCCGATGCAGCGCAAACCGTGGTCGAAGGCCGCACGGCGATGATGATTATGGGTGATTGGGCGCATGGCTATTTTCTGAATAGCGGCGCAGAACTCGATGTCGACTACGGCTATGTACCGGCCCCTGGTACCGAGGGCGTCTTTATGTGGCTCAGCGATAGTTTCGGTTTGCCCCAGGGCGCGCCCAATCGCGATGCCGCTCTGGCCTGGCTCAGAGTCTGCGGTTCTCAAGCTGGTCAGGACGCCTTTAATCCCAAGAAGGGCTCGATCCCCGCGCGCACCGACGCCGACCGCAGTCTGTACGATGCATATCTCCAGTATTCGATCGACTCGTTCGCGGCGGATACACTCGCACCGAGCGTTGTCCATGGCGCGGCTGCGAATGAGGCTTATATGTCGTCCTACGGCAACGCGCTGAATGTGTTTGCGGCTGACCTCGATGTCGAGACGCTGGTTCAGTCACTGCGCGACGCCGCGCTGGATCTCTAGCACTGTCTGACGAACGTACATAGTGAGGCGAGGAAACGAGTAAGCGACGAGACAGTTCCTTGCCTCCTCCGCTGATCTACTCATCGTCTCCTCCGCTCATCCGCATATGAAGCAGCGGTCTAGCTTATCCTGGTGAATTTTGACGACCAAAACCGATAAGAAGCGATGATCTCCGTAGTGCCGCCTTCAGGCGGTCGTACTGCCAGAAAACCGCCTAAAGGCGGCACTACGTCAAACTACTGTGGTTGATGGTCAAATTTCATTAGGGGTGCAGAGTTGCGCCCCTTGCACGGTCTTCCTGAGGTCGAGTATGTATCAAAGCAAACCCGGCGAACGTGTCGCCACCGCGCCGATACGCCGCCACCGCCCCTGGACCCTGGATCGGGTTGCGCCAGTATTGATGATTGCCCCCTCCGTGATTGCAATCGCTATCTTCGTCTATGGTTTTATCGCCTGGACCGGTGTGGTCTCGCTGAGTCAGTGGCGTGGTATCGTGCCCGATTATTCCTTTGCCGGTTTGGAAAACTACGTGCGGATCTTCTCGACGGCGCGCTTTCAGACCAACTTGCGCAATACAGTCGTCTTCACGGTCTTCTTCCTGATTGGCTGCCTGAGTGTCGGGTTGCTGCTGGCCGTGTTGCTCGATCAGCGCATCCGCGCTGAGGGAATTTTCCGTTCGATCTACCTCTTCCCCATGGCGTTGTCCTTTGTGGTCACCGGTACAGTCTGGCAATGGCTGTTTGCCCCCGGTACGCCGCAAGACCCGACCGGGTTGAACTTGCTCTTCCAACGGCTCGGCTTGGATGTGTTTCAGAACTGGAGCACGGTGTCGGCGGTGGCGCCCGGCGAGGGGTGGAGCCCTGCGGGGTTGCGCACAAAACTGGGCATTCCGTGGGCGCTGCTCCCGGTCATTATCGCCGCCGTCTGGCAAATGTCCGGCTTCACGATGGCGCTGTACCTGGCCGGCCTGCGCGGCATCCCGGAAGAGTTGCGCGAAGCGGCGCGGGTTGACGGCGCAACCGAGTGGCAGATCTTTCGGAATATCACCCTACCGCTGCTGCAGCCGATCACGTTGAGCGCGGTGGTGATCATCGGCCATATCTCGCTCAAAATCTTCGACCTGATCATGACCCAAACTGGCGGCGGCCCTGGCAACGCCACCGAAGTGCCCGGCGTGTTTGTCTATGAAATAACTTTCAAGAGTAATAAATACGCTGAGGGTGCGGCGGCGGCGATGGTGCTCCTGTTGCTGGTTGCAGTGCTGATCGTGCCCTACCTGATCTCAAATCTGCGCACGGAGACCGAGCAATGACTGTTCAATCCAGACGCCTGCATCGTCCATCTGTGGGGCGAGCGCTGATCTACCTGGTGCTGATTGCGTTCACGATCTTCTATTTGCTGCCGGTGTATCTGTTGCTGATCACCGGGATGAAGGATTTCGAAGAGGTGAGCCTCAGCCGTATGTGGGATTTGCCAGCCAGCATGGGCTTCGATAGCTTTGCGGCTGCCTGGGAGACGCTGCGCGGCAGCTTCGTCAACAGTTTTCAACTGGTCATACCGGCAACCGTCATTTCGTGTCTGTTTGGCTCGATGAACGGGTATGTGTTGTCGAAGTGGAAGTTTCGCGGCTCCGATGCGCTGTTTACGGCAATCTTGTTCGGGATGTTCATCCCCTACCAGAGCGTGCTGATTCCCCTGGTGCTCACGTTGCAACAGATGGGGCTCTATGGCTCGATCCCCGGCCTCATCCTGGTGCATGTGGTCTACGGTATTCCCATCACCACGCTGATCTTTCGTAACTATTATGCGGGCGTGCCGACCGAGCTGGTCGAAGCGGGCAAGATCGATGGGGCGGGCTTCTTCGGCATCTACCGCGCCATTATTTTTCCTCTGTCAATCCCAGGTTTTGTGGTTGTTGCGATCTGGCAGTTTACGTCGATCTGGAACGAGTTCTTGTTTGGCCTGATCATTACCAATGCGCCGGAGCAACGCCCGGTCACCGTGGCGCTCCAGAATATCGCTGGCAGCCAGTATACGCTCTGGAATGTGCAGATGGCCGGGGCGTTGCTGGTGGCGCTTCCAACGCTGCTGATCTACATCTTCCTGGGCCGTTACTTCCTACGCGGCTTGTTGGCCGGGGCGCTGAAAGGCTGAGCGCGTGAGTTTCGCTGCAAAGCGGCAGCGGCGCGATGGCTTACTGCTCAAGTTGCGTCTGCCCATGCTTTCATCTAGAATACCTGCGGGAAAAGCAGAGCGCATAGATGCCAGAAAAGCGCATGGAGCGTCGTACTATGAACAACAGCAGCAACGACAACCCTCTTTACGGACCCGACAAACCCCACCCGCTTTCATGCATGAAGACCGAGTTGGTGTGGGAGGGCAAGTATGACGAGTACGGCAACCGCCGGCCTGTCCGGCTGCCTTCTGCCCCGCTGCCGCTCCAACGCATCGAGACGATTGACGAGCCACGCGCCCGCGAGAGAGCGCATGCGCAGATGGAACTTTTCGACGAGGCGGCGTTTCATCAAAAAGCCCACCGCGACGACTTCCGCAACATGCTGATCTGGGGTGACAACAAGCTGGCGCTGGCCGCGCTGCTGGAGCAGTTTCGCGGCCAGGTCGACCTAATCTATATCGATCCGCCATTCGATGTTGGTGCGGACTTCACGATGCAAGTGCAGATTGGTGAAGCTGGCGATGCGCTTGAGAAGGAACAGTCGATTCTCGAAGCCGTCGCCTATCGTGATACCTGGGGCAAAGGTGTCGACTCATATTTGCACATGATGTACGAGCGGCTGATGTTGATGCGTGATTTGTTGAGTGAAAGAGGGAGTATTTATGTACATTGTGACTGGCACGTAGGGCATGATCTAAGAATGGTCCTCAACGAAATCATGGGTAAAGATAACTTCCGAAATGAAATAATATGGCAAAGAAAGACAAGTGTTGCTTCTAAGATGAGCATTGGGAATGCCCATGATACTGTTTTTTATTACTCAAAGTCTTTCGATATTGTATATAATCCTCTATACACCGAATACACCGATGAGTATATAAAGAAGCAGTATAGTAATCGCGACGAAAAAGGCTGGTATAGGCGACACGATGTTGTTGCTAATCCTGCATTAGGTGGTAATTCGCCTAGATACGAGTATAAAGGTTATATTCCAGAAACACGCTGGTTAATATCTAAAGAAAAGCTTGAAGAATTAGATAATGCAGGAAAAATTGAATGGTCTAATACGGGGCGGCCATATAGGAAACTCTACCTGCATGAGATGCAAGGTCAACCTTTATCAGATGTTTGGAGCGATATTCCAATTGCTGCTGGCAATCAAAAGCTGGATTACAATACCCAAAAACCCGAAGCCTTACTCGAACGCATCATCAAAGCCTCCTCGAACGAAGGCGATCTGGTGCTAGACTGCTTCTGCGGCAGTGGCACCACCCTCGCCATGGCCGAGAAGCTGGGGCGGCGCTGGATCGGCGTAGACCTTGGGCGCTACGCTGTCCACACCACGCGCAAACGGCTCATCCAGGTGCAGCGTGAGCTGCATCAGGCGGGCCAACCCTACCGCTCGTTCGACGTGTACAACCTGGGGCGTTATGAGCGGCAGTGGTGGCAGTTCGACCGGCTCAAAGGCTTTGATGACGAGCATCGCAACCTGGTGCTGCGTTTCTACAAAGCAACCCCCATCGGGATGCAAGGGGGGAGGCTGCACGGCACGCGCGGCGGGGCGTTGGTTCACATCGATCAGATCGACGGCATCTTCACCTGCGACAATCTCCATGTGGCGGCGGTAGCCGCGCAGGCGGCCGGCGCACGTGAGTTGCACTGCTTGGCCTGGGAGTTCGAGATGGAACTGGCGCTCAAGAAGCAAGCAGTCGAAGCGGAAACAGGACTAACCATCCGCCTCAAATATATTCCTCGCGAGATCATGGAGCCGAACCGCACCGAAGCGCAATTCTTCGAGGCCGGCTACCTGGAGGCGCGGGCGCTCACTGCGAATGGCAAGGTTGATATCGAACTCGTCCGCTTTGCACCATCGTTGGCCGAAGCGCCGGAAAAGGAGATGGCTGCCCTGCGCGAGCGGGCGATCAGCTCGCCATTCGACTTCATTGACTTCTGGGCGGTCGATTTCACCTGGCGCGAAGGCAAGCCGTTCGAGCATCACTGGCAGGATTTTCGCACCCGCAAGAACCGCTCGCTCAAAACCCGCACCGAGACCGGCTGGAGCTATGCCGAGAAGGGCAGGCATCAGATTTGCGTAAAAGTGATCGATGTGTTTGGCGTGGATACGACGGCGGTCATCGAAGTTAAAGTCTGACTCTGGAATCCGCAAGCCATGCTTGCGCATGCGCCCCGTCCGCGCCCCGCGCCGCCCTGTCTGCCTGGATGTCTGGAGTCCGCAAGCCATGCTTGCGCCGAGGGTGCTGACATGGAAAATCCCTTTCATCGCTGGCCGCATCGTCCGGCTCACTTCTTCGTGCCAAACACGATGTACATCGTGACGTCATCGACAGTGAACAAAAAGCATTTCTTCAAGGGCAGTGACCGACTTGCGCTACTTTGTGATGCTCTTTTGGAGGTCGTAGCCGCATACGGATGGGCGTTGCAGGCGTGGTCTGTCTTTTCCAATCACTACCATTTCATTGCGCAATCGCCTGACGATGCGACGACCCTAAAGAAGATGATCCAGCGTTTACACTCCCAGACCTCACGGTTGGTGAATCGGCGCGACGGAGTGAGCGGGCGACGGGTGTGGTTTCAGTACTGGGATACCTGTTTGACATCCGAGAAGAGCTATTATGCGCGGTTGAATTATGTCCATAACAACCCGGTGAAACATGGATTGGTTCAGTTGGCTGAACAGTATTCCTATTGCTCAGCGGGATGGTTCAAAGCCAATGCTGATGCTGCGTTCCGCCATTACGTCGAGTCATTTCCGTATGATCGAATCAGCATTCGAGATGATTTTGCACCTGCGGAGTGTTAGAAGTCGTCTGAAAAGCCGTTTGACCCGGCAAGCACGAGATCAAAAGGGATGTCGCCGCGCACAGGCGTGTCGGCATATGGAGTGCGCAAGCCATGCTTGCGCGGGGCCGCATGGCCGCCGGAGACCACCTCCAGCGCTTGCGGGTCGGGCTGGCAGCAGTGTGGCCGTCGGAGACCACCTCCAGCGCTTGCGCGGGGCCGCATGGCCGCCGGAGACCACATCCATACGCCTGCGGGTCGGGCTGACGGCAGCATGACTGCCGGAGACCACCTCCAGCGCTTGCGCGGGGCCGCATGGCTGCCGGAGACCACATCCATACGCCTGCGGGTCGGGCTGGTGACAGCATAGCTGTCAGACTCCACAGCGAGGCGCCTGCGGGTCGGGCTGGCGGATTCTGCATTCGCCTATCAGGCGGTATGGCTACCGGATTAGAATCTGAGGAGGGGTTATGGCCTTCGAAGTCACCGAACACAACATTGCCGCGCTTGAGCCGCTGTTCAAGCCTTGGGAAGAACCCATTCGTCACCGCCTGCCAAACCCGGCGGCGGGCCAACCCGCATTGATTCATCCCGGCCGCCGCCCAAGCAAAGTGCCGCTGGTGCGCGCCATCCGCGCCGAAGTAGACGGCTGGCGGCGTGGTGGCTACGCGGGCGTGAGCGACAAATCGCGCTTTCTGTTAACCTACTGGTTCGATACCGAACATCAGGTCGCCGACCCCAACCTCCCCCAGCTTGCTTCAGGGGCAGACAGAACGTTTGGGCGAATTCGGTGTTTGAGGCGTTGGGATACGCGGTATTCCCTCTCCCCCTAACCCCCTCTCCCCCTAACCCCCTCTCCCAAAATGAGAGAGGGGGAACAGGCCGCATCAGGAAGCGGCACATCTCGTTTCGAACATATGATCTGTCCGCCCCTAAAGTGTGGGGGGCAAGGGGGGCGGGAGAGGAGGTTAGGGGTGAGAACCAACCCACACATCTCAATCGTGTGCGCCAGCTCTTGGAAGGGGCAATCTGTGGATTTGCCCCTTCCAAGAGCTGGTTCGTGCCCGGCGTTTATCTGAACTTGCTTTTAATAGGGAAAAAAGTCGGAGGGCAGCAGAGCAACATCTGTAAGTCTCACCGTCAATACGACGCCATTACGCTCGATCTGTGTGATCTGACCCTCGAGGTAGCGACCATTGTACACCCAGCGTACGGTATCGCCAATTTGCAGATCGAACATATCCGGGCGCAGGCAACTCTCGCTGAAATCAATGCTAAAACTGTCGCGTTCCAGATTATCCACTGGCAAGCCGGTGTAACGCCGTCCATAGTTGCGACGCAGCACATCGACAGTCTTCAGCCCCTTCTCCATCCAGTTAGACACGGGTTTTGCGGTATCTTGTCTGAATTCTAGCGCTCTTTCAAGCGACTTGGTAGAGTTCAAACCTGGTGTGAGCGCTTTGGCATACGCGCGAAACCACACGCTTTGCCCAATTCGTCACGTATAATGATCCAAACTAATGTAGTAAAGCCGAGCTCACATGCTCGGCCCCCAAGACGGCGGTCGGTCCAAAACGTCAAGTTTTGATTATACCATAAACGTTTCGCGACGACGTGTGGTACAATCAACCCCATTCACAAAGCTCGCTACGGAGAAGGCGCTCTTTCGGTTGACAGCAATACCGGCGACCTGATTCGGTGCAAGTGTGGGAACGGAGATCGAAAGCGCACATTCAGGCGCGTTTCTTGCCCGCCGCCGAGAGGCGGCAAGAGTTTTTCTGATTGCAGGGAGAAACTTGTGGATACGAAAAAGATTGGTGTTCTTGTTGGGCGCGAATGGTCCTGGCCACCGGCATTCATTGGGGAGATCAACCGGCGTAACGCAGGAGTTGTCGCAGAGTATGTTACGCTTGGCGGGACGCGCATGGCTGAGTGGTGCGAATACGCGGTGATCATTGATCGGATCAGCCACGAGATCCCCTATTACCGCACATTCCTCAAAACGGCGATCCTCGCCGGTACGGTCGTGATCAACAACCCCTTCTGGTGGAGCGCCGATGACAAGTTTTTTGGCGCCAGCCTCTCCATGCGCCTGGGCGTGACCCACCCGCGTACGGTGGCATTGCCCACCCACTCGTATATCGAAGGGGTGGTCGAGGAGTCGCTACGGAACTTACGCTACCCAATTCCTTGGAGCGAGCACATCGAGTATCTGGGCGGATTTCCGGTGATTCTCAAGCCTGTATGGGGCGGCGGTTTTAAGAAGGTCTATAAGCTCAACTCGTTCGATGAGATGTGGCGGGCCTACAACGAAACCGGCACCGAGTGCATGATGCTCCAGGAGTATATCAACTGGGATAAGTATGTGCGCACGATTGTGATTGGCCAGGAACACACAATGACCATCAAGTTCGATGTCAACGCGCCATGGCCGCATCGCTACTTCCGTGAGGACAACTATCTGACCCCGGAAGAGGGGAAACAGGTTGTGGACGGGGCGCTGAAGCTCACCCGCGCCTTGGGCTACGATATGAACGCGGCTGAGTTCGCCATCAAAGATGGTGTGGCCTACGCGATCGACTTTACGAACCCTGCGCCCGATTTCGATGTCAACTCGCTGACCCCGCACTACTTTGATTGGGTGGTCAAAACCATGGCCGATTTCACCATCGATCTGACCAAAAGCGGGCGCACCCAACTCGATGACTTTAGTTGGTACAGCATGATCAATCCGCAACGGAGCGGGAATGGCGTCTCGGTCCCTGGCGCTGCAACTCAAGCAGCCGAGACAGCCAACGTGAAGAAACCAGCCGCTAAACGGAGTAAGCCGGCAAGTTCAACGGCTAAGGCGAGCAAACCGGCGCCTTCCAAGCCGCGTACCAACCGTAATAAGAAGACGAGTGATGCATAGCGCCTAAGTTCCATCCCTTGCCAAGAAGGCAGCTGTGCATCCCATCTTTCCCTATACTTTAGGGGCGGACAGAACATGTGGGCGAATCCGGTGTTTGAGACTTTGGGGAGCGCTATATTCCTTCTCCCCCTAACCCTTCTCCCGCCCCCCTTGATCCCCCGCACGCGGGGGGTGAGGTGGAGGGGGAACAAGCTGCATTAGGAAGCGACCCATCTCGTCCCGAACATGGGTGCTGTCCGTCCCTGAATGCGGGGGCCATGGGGGGCTGCGGCGCACCCCAGGGATCCCTTCGGCTGCGCCAGTCCTGAGCCGGTCCCCGCGTACGTGGGGACCGGCTCAGGACAAGCTCCCCAACGGTACTCTCCACCGTCCCTGCACCATTCAGGGTTACGCGGACAGAACCCA
>JAKSDJ010000119.1 GCA_022360155.1 Chloroflexales bacterium
ACCAGCAGGTGAAGCTGCGCGGCTTCCGGATCGAGCTGGAGGAGATTGCGGCAGTGTTGCGTGAGCAGGCGGCGGTGCAAGATGCGCTGGTGCTGGCGCGGGCGGAGGGCGGGGGTGAGCCACGACTGGTGGCCTACGTGCTGCGCCAGCCTGCTACTGACGAAGAGGCGCCTGACGCGACCGCCGCCGTCGCCAGTGTGCTGCGCGCCTTTGCGAGTGAACGGTTGCCGGAGTACATGGCGCCTTCGGCCTTTGTGTTCCTCGAAGCCTGGCCGCTGACGCCGAGCGGGAAGATCGACCGGGCGGCGCTGCCCAGCCCGGAGCGTTTGGATCAGGGTGCGACGCAGCCGTATGTTGCGCCGCGGACGGAAGCGGAAGCGACGCTGGCCGCGATCTGCGCCGAGTTGTTGGGGCTGGAGCGGGTCGGGGCGGACGACAGCTTCTTCGCGCTGGGCGGACACTCGCTGCTGGCGACGCAGTTGCTGGCGCGGGTGCGCGCGCAGTTCCAGGTCGAGCTGCCGCTGCGCACGCTGTTTGAGCAGCCCACCGTCGCCGGGTTGGCTCAGCATGTCGCGGCGGCGATGGCCGAGCAGAGTGAAGCCGCAAAGATCGCCGAACTCCTCGCCCAGGTCGAAGATCTCTCCGAGGAAGAGGTGCTGGCGCTGCTGGGCGAGCAGGAATCACTGACGGGAGAAACGCAGAATGGCTGACCTTGCGCAGAACATTGCGGCGCTCTCGCCGGAGCGTCGAAAGCTCCTGGAGCGGCTGCTCAAGAAAGAGGGCGTTGATATCGCGAAGGCGCTGATTGTGCCGCAGCCGCGCGATGATCGTCCCCTGCCGCTTTCGTTTGCCCAGCAGCGGCTCTGGTTCCTCGACCAGTTCGAGCCGGGCAGCCCATTCTATAACATCCCGACGGCGGTCCGGCTGAGCGGCAGACTCGACATCGCCGCCCTGGAGCGTAGTCTCAACGCGATCTTGCGCCGCCACGAGACCCTGCGCACCACGTTCGCAACGGTGCAAAACCAGCCGGTCCAGGTGATTGCCCCCGCGCTGACCTTGACCGTGCCGCTGATCGATCTTCGCGGGCTTCCGGCTGAGCAAGGCGAGGCCGAAATGCAGCGTCTGGCCGCCGAGGAAGCCAGCTGTCCTTTTGACCTGGCCCAGGGGCCGCTGCTGCGCGCGACGCTGATCCGCCTCGGTGATGAGGAGCACGTGGCGTTGCTGACCATGCACCACATCATTTCCGATGGCTGGTCGATGGGGATTTTCATTGGCGAGGTCTTTACGCTCTATGAGGCGGAGCTTGCCGGTCGCCCGGCGGCGTTGCCCGATCTCAAGATCCAGTACGCCGACTTTGCCGCTTGGCAGCGCCAGTGGCTCCAGGGTGAGAGCAGCAATGGTCGCGCCGACGACTCGGCGGGCAATCACAGCGCGTCGCCGTTGCAGGTGCAGCTCGATTATTGGAAGCGACAGCTTGGCGCTGGGCCGCCAGTGCTGGAGTTGCCCACCGACCGCCCCCGTCCGCCCGTGCGATCTTCGCGCGGCGCGGCGCAGTCGCACAAGCTGCCGTCCGATCTGACCGAGGCGTTGACGGCGCTGGGGAACCAAGAGGGCGCGACCCTGTTCATGACCCTGCTCGCGGCGTTTCAGATTTTGTTGCAGCGCTACAGCGGCCAGGATGAGTTTACGATTGGTACGCCCATCGCCAACCGCACCCGCGCCGAGATCGAGCCGTTGATCGGCTTCTTCGTCAACACGCTAGTGTTGCAGGCCGACCTGACCGGCGAGCCAAGCTTCCGCGATGTGCTGCGGCGGGCGCGTGAGACGGCGCTGGGCGCGTTTGCCCACCAGGATTTGCCATTTGAGATGCTGGTCGAGGCGATCCAGCCCGAGCGCGACATGAGTCGTACGCCGCTGTTTCAGGTGATCTTCGTCCTGCAGAACACACCGATGCGCTCCCGCCAACTCCCCGGCCTGTCCATGCGCCAGGTCGAGACGACGAGCGGTACGGCCCGTTTCGACCTCGCGCTCTCAGTTGTCGATCAACGCGATGGGCTGCACATTACGCTGGGGTATAGCACCGACCTGTTCGAGGCCGCCACGATCGAGCGTATGCTGGGCCACTTGCAGACGCTGCTCGAAGGGATTGCCGCCAACCCAGACCGGCCCATCGCCCAACTCCCGCTGCTGACCGAGGCCGAGCAACGCCAAATTCTGGTCGAGTGGAACGCCACTGCAGCGCCCTATCCAGATGACCGCTGCATCCACGACTTGTTCGTGGAACAGGTTGCGCGGACGCCGGACGCGGTCGCCGTGACCTTCGCGGACGCGCACCTGACCTTTGCCGAACTTAACGCTCGCGCCAATCAGCTTGCGCACCATCTGCGCGCCCTGGGCGTCGGGCCGGAGACGCTGGTCGGCTTGTGCGTCGAGCGCTCCGTGGAGATGCTGGTCGGGCTGCTGGGCATCCTCAAGACGGGCGGGGCCTATGTGCCGCTCGACCCGAGCTACCCCGCCGAGCGCCTAGCCTTTATGCTCGCCGACGCCCAACCCGCGGCGCTGCTCGCGACCGATGCGATGGCTCGCCGCCTTAGCGCCTCAGCGCCTCAGCGTCTCATCAAGCTCGATACCGATTGGCCGACCATCGCCCAGCAGCCAACGACGAATCCGGATGGCGGCGCGACCGCGGCGAACCTGGCCTATGTGATGTACACTTCGGGCTCGACCGGCCAGCCGAAGGGCGTCACGATCGAGCACCGCAGCCTGGTCAACTATCTGTATTGGGCAAATGAACAGCTTCTGGGCGACAAGGTTCGCCACCTGCCCGTGCTCACGCGGCTCACCTTTGATGCGTCGCTCAAACAGCTTTTTGCGCCGCTGCTCCGCGGCGATACGGTCTGGATGCTGCCTGACGACATTGCCCTGCAGCCGGCAGCGCTGCTCCAAAGTGTCAGCGCCCGGACGCAAGTTGGACTGAACTGTGTGCCGTCGCTCTGGGAGGCGATTCTGTCCAGTATCGAGGCTGGCGAAGCGCCGTCGCCGGGCGAGCGCCTGACCACGCTGTTCGTGGGCGGCGAGCAGTTGCGCCCCGAGCTGGTCGAGCGCTCACTGAAACTGTTTCCTGGTCTGCGAATCTGGAATCTGTATGGGCCAACCGAGGCCACGGCGAATGCGAGCGCCAATGGCAGCATCGCAGCGGATAATCTGACGATTGGCCGCCCGATTGCGAACACGCAGATCTATGTGCTCGATCCGCAGTTGCGTCCCGTGCCGCCTGGCGTCCCCGGCGAACTCCATATTGGCGGGGCGGGTCTGGCGCGCGGCTACTACAAGCGCCCCGAGTTGACCGCCGAAAAGTTTGTGCCCAACCCCTTCGGCGCCGGGCGGCTCTACAAGACCGGCGACCTGGTGCGCTACTGGTCCGATGGCGCCATCGAGTTCCTGGGCCGGATCGACCAGCAGGTCAAGTTGCGCGGTTATCGGATCGAGTTGGGCGAGATCGAGGCGGCGCTGCGCCAGCATCCTGCGGTGCGCGACGCGGTGGCGCTGGTGCGCGAAGATCATCCTGGCGACAAGCGGCTGGCGGCGTATCTCGTCATATACGATGAATCCTGCGAGACGAATGCCGCCGATCCGGACGCCGATCTTGGCCGGCGGCGCGTGGCGCTTATTGCCGATCTGCGCGTCTTCCTCAAGGGAAAACTTCCCGACTATATGCTCCCGACGAACCTGGTCTTTCTGGATGCGCTGCCGCAGTTGCCCAACGGCAAAATCGACCGTAAGGCGCTGCCTGCGCCGGACCAGGCATGGTCCGAACTGCGTGAGGCGTATACCGCGCCGCGCACGCCAACCGAGCAGATCCTGTCCGCTATCTGGGCCGACGTGCTGCAGACGGCGCAGGTGGGCCTCCACGACAACTTCTTTGAGCTGGGCGGACATTCGCTGATGGCCACACAGGTGATCGCCCGCGTCCGTGAGGCGTTCCAGATCGAGTTGCCGTTGCGCCGCCTCTTCGAGACGCCGACGGTGGCCTCGCTCGCCGAGCAGATCGATCTGGCGTGCCGCGATACGAGCGCGCGCCAGGCGCCGCCCATCACGCCGGTCGCCCAGCCTGGGGATTTACCGCTTTCCTTCGCCCAGCAGCGCCTCTGGTTTCTCAACCAGTTGGAGCCGGAGAGCCCTTCATACAACATCCCGAATGCGGTGCATCTCAGCGGTGAGTTGCATGTCGATGTGCTGGAGCGTTGCATCAATGAGATTGTGCGGCGGCACGCGATCCTGCGCACTGTCTTCCGGACGGTGGATGGGCGCGCGGTGCAGGTGATTGCGCCGGAGATGCAGGTCGCGCTGGCCCTGGTCGACCTGCGCCAGATCCCGGTTGAGCAGCGCGAGGCCGAGGCCCGCCGCCTGGCCGACGAGGAATTCCGCCGACCCTTCGATCTGGCCCATGGGCCGCTCTTGCGCACGACCTTGCTGCGCCTGGATGACCAGGATCACATCGCGCTCTTCACGATGCACCATATCATCTCGGATGGTTGGTCGGGCGGGATCTTGGTGCGCGAAGTCTCGATCTTGTACGCGGCTTTTGTCCAGCAGCAAGCCTCATCCCTGCCAGACTTGCTGCTCCAGTACGTTGACTTTGCGGCCTGGCAGCGCCAGTGGCTGCAAGGGGCAGACGAGCGTGGCCAGTCGCCGCTCCAGCAGCAACTCGACTACTGGAAGCGGCAGATGGGCGATGACCAGCCAGCCTTGCAACTGCCGACCGACCGTCCGCGTCCGGCGATCCAGACCGGTAACGGCGCGCATATGCCCTTTACTATCACGCAGCACCTGACCGAAGGACTCTACGCTTTGAGCCGGAGTGAAGGCGCAACCCTGTTCATGACGCTGCTGACCGCTTTCCAGGTGTTGTTGCACCGCTACAGCGGCCAGGACGACATCCGTGTGGGTACGCCGATTGCCAACCGCACGCAGACCGCGCTCGAAGGCTTGATCGGCTGTTTCATCAATACGCTGGTGCTGCGGGCGAATGTCGCGCCCGGCCAGAGCTTCCGCCAGACGCTCGCCCAGTCCCGCGAGACGGCGCTGGAAGCGTACGCCAACCAGGATGCGCCCTTCGAGATGGTGGTCGAGGCGGTGCAACCAGAGCGCGACCTGAGCCGTACGCCGCTGTTCCAGGTGATGTTTATCCTTCAGAACACGCCGGCCAAGGTTTTAGAGTTGCCGGGCTTGCAGCTCGCACCATTCAACTTTGATCTCAAGGTGTCGCCGTTCGATCTCACCATGATCCTGGAAGAGACTCCCGCCGGGCTGCACGGGGCGATCGAGTACAGCACTGACCTGTTCGACGCATCGACGGTCACCCGCTTTCTCGAACACTTCGAGATGTTGCTGATTGGGATTGTCGCCGACCCCGATCGGGCGCTTGCTGCCATACCGCTGCTGAGCGACGCCGAACGCCGTCGCATTATGGTCGAGTGGAACAACACGGCGCGAAGTTGGGACACCAACACCCGGATTTCCGATCTGTTCGAGGCGCAGGCCGCACGCACGCCGGACGCCGTCGCCGTGAAATACGAGGGCAGCCAGATCAGCTATGCCGAGCTGAACCGTCAGGCCAATCAGCTTGCCCACTATTTACGCAAGCACGGCGTGGGGCCGGAGGTGCTGGTCGC
>JAKSDJ010000992.1 GCA_022360155.1 Chloroflexales bacterium
GGAACAGACACTATGCATCTGGATAACACAAACGCCATAATCGGGCTGCTATTCTGGAAATGTTTCTACATTATCAGCCCGACTGTGACTTCTCTGAGGATACTTGGGGTTTTTATGACACTAAGCCTGCTGGTCATAGAGGGCGACCATGAGTGCCAGACCAGAATAGCAGCCAGGTCTACACTAATCTTCTAACGTATCCTAAACTAACCTCCCTTTAAGATCCAAATCCCCCAAAGTTGTAGTATAGTGAATAAGCGTTGTACTCAATCCGCGCCTTCATAAGCCGCTATGCGGCTACAGCGCGCCCTGATGCGTGAATAATGATCCGTCGGCTATATTTGTGTTGAACGTAACTGCTTATGCATAACTCATAACTCGCTTATGCGGCTATCTTTTATCTATCCGGTTTTTCTGTGGCTCTTGCTGTTGCTGCCGGCCCTCTGGGCGTTTAGCCTGGTTACGCGCCGCGCCAGTGCGCTACGGCTGAGTCGTTTTCGCTTCTGGGCGCTCCTTATTGTGCGTAGCGTCGCCCTCATTGCGCTGGTGTTCGCTCTGGCCGGGGCGCAGGTGGTTCGCCCCGTCGACGATTTGACGGTGGTCTTTCTGATCGACGCCAGCGACTCGATGGCGCCGGCGCAACGCGACCAAGCCATCGAGTACCTCAATGCCGCTCTCGACCAAACCGCTCGGCAAGGCGATAAAGCCGCGGTGGTCGTATTTGGCCGCAACGCTGTAGTCGAACGCGCGCCGGCGTCGCTTGATAGCCTGAACCAATTGAATTCAAGCGTGGTCGCGGCGCGAACCAATATCGAGGAAGCCATCCAGTTGGGGATAGCGCTCTTTCCTGCCGATACGCAGAAACGGCTGGTTCTACTCAGCGATGGCCGCGAGAATGAAGGCCGCTCTGTCGAGACCGCGCGCCTGGCGGCGTTGCGCGATATCCCTATCGATGTTGTGTCATTGACCGGCGCTGCCGGCCCAGACGTATTAATCAGCGCCCTCGACGCGCCTGATGTTGTTCGTGAAAATCAGGAGATTGCCCTAACGGCGCAGATCCAGAGCAGTATCGCCACCACGGGACGAATCGAGTTGTTTGCCGATGGTGAGCGGATCGGGATTGAAACTGTTGAGATCGAAGCCGGTACAACGTTTGTACCACTGCAAGTGAGTGGCGGTGAGACCGGCTTCCGGCGCTTTGAGGTGCGCTTGGAGGCCGAGGGGGACACACAGCCGATCAATAACCGCGCCGCAGCTTTTACAACGGTTCAGGGACCGCCACGAGTGTTGTTGATCGCCAACAATCCGGAATACGCTGCGCCGCTGCAGCGCGCCCTGGAGGCGGCGAATGCCCGTGCCGAGATTCTGGGGCCGAACCAAGCTCCCGCTACGCAAGCCCAACTCAAGCAGTTTGCCGCAATTGTGCTGGTCGACGTGCCGGCGCGTGATGTGCCGCGTGCGCTACAGAACGCTTTGCCGATTTATGTGCGTGACCAGGGCGGTAGTTTGGCGATGATCGGCGGTATGGAATCGTTTGGCGCCGGAGGCTGGCGGCGTAGCCCGGTCGCGCCGGCGCTGCCTGTCGAGCTCGACCCGCAGGATCGCGAGGAGCGCGCCGATCTGGGCTTGGCCTTGGTGATCGACCGCAGCGGCAGTATGGCTGACAGCGCCGGTGCTGGCATTACCAAACTGATGTTGGCCAAAGAGGCGGTCTATCAGGCGAGTCTAGGCCTCGAGCAGAACGATCAGATCGGTGTGGTTGCCTTTGATACGCTGGCCGACTGGGTGCTGCCAATGCAACCATTACCCGGTCTGGCTGATATCGAGCAAGCGTTGAGCCGTTTGGGCGACGGCGGTGGAACCGACATTCGTAGCGGAGTCGCCGCTGCCGCAGAAGTGTTGCCCGTCGTTGACGCCAAAACCAAACACGTTATTCTGCTCACCGACGGTATGGCTGACAGCAACTATGCCGACCTGATCGATCAGATGCGCGCCAATCAGATCACGATCACTGTGGTTTCGATTGGCGTCGACGCCAACCCTGCGTTGGAGCAAATCGCTGAGCGGGGCGGCGGACGCTTCTACCAAGTATTAAACTTGAGTGATGTGCCAGATATTTTTCTGCAGGAGACGGTGACCGTAGCTGGTCGCGATATCATTGAGGAAGCATTTACGCCCGCCCGCGCGCTGCCCATACCGGCGCTGCGCAATATAAATCAGTTACCGCCGCTCTATGGCTTCAATGCGACCGAGGCGCGCCAAGCTGCACGCACGATTTTGATCGCGCCTGATAATCAGCCAATCCTGGCTCAGTGGCAATTTGGCTTGGGTCGTAGTGTGGCATGGACCAGTGATCTAAAGGGGCAGTGGGCCAGGGATTGGGTTGCATGGGGCGAATTCCCACGTTTTGCCGGCGGCTTGCTGGATCTGCTCTTGCCGCCGCAGCAAACCGAAGGTATAGCTTTTGAGGTGCGCACCGACGGCCCGCAAGCTATCCTGGAGCTTACCATTCAAGATCAAGAGGGGCGCTTCATCGAGGGAGCGGTGGTCGAAGGCCGCCTGCTTGACCCCAACGACGAAGGTCGTGCGATTCAGTTGACCCAAGTGGGAGCGGGGCGTTATCGTGCGGTAGTTCCAGCTGATACGCCGGGAGTCTATTTAGCCCAGGTGGCGGTGGTCGACAGCGCAGGCCAGGCGATCGGCAACGCCAACGCTGGTTTTGCGATCAGCTATTCACCCGAATATGGGCTCAATAGTGACCGCTCGTCGATCCTTGCTGATCTGGCTGACCTGACGGAGGGGCGGCAAGCGCCCGAGCCGGCGGCGGTGTTTGCGCCGACTGGCCAGGAAGTCGGCGCGGTGCAGGAGATTGCCATACCGCTACTCTGGCTGGCGCTGCTGCTCTGGCCCTTCGATATTGCGCTGCGCCGCCTGATGTTGCGTTGGCACGCCGTTCCTGCGCTCGTTGCCCGCCTAACAGCCTGGTTTAGGCGAACCCGCTCTGAACCGGCTGCCAGTCCAACCCTAGCTCGGCTACAGAACGCCCGCGCACGTCTGCAAGACCGTGTACTGCGCCACCGCCCCCACTTTGACCCGCAAGATCAGCCGCAACGTGTCACAGAGCGGACAGTCGATGAGCACCCGAGTGTAAGCGGACAGGCGCCGCCGCCGCGATCGGCTGAATTGTCGCGCCCGCGAGCTACTCCAAAGTCGTCGGCCCAGGGTGATGATGCTATCGCTGCCTTGCTTGCCGCCAAACAACGTTCCCGGCGCGGGAAGCGTGAGACGTGATCCGGTTGGGTGCTCAACCAGTTTGGATGATCGGCTTTTGTTTTGAGCGCGCCTTCCGCATTCGGGGGGCGTATTTGTATCCTTGGAAGAGCAGCCCGAGAAGCGCTGCGAGGCCACCTTAACATCCAAACATCATCCACAGTTTCACAGACTCTTGTTGCTCAATCTGTGGGATCTGCGGATGAGGGCGTGCATGTTGTATGATATTGCACCCAAA
>JAKSDJ010000254.1 GCA_022360155.1 Chloroflexales bacterium
ATACTCGTGACGATGCCGCCGATGCGCAAAAGAGCGACGCCAACCGGGTTCTCGATAAGCAATACCGGAAAGATCTGCAAGGCCAAGATCAGCACGAGAAAGCTCGTTGTATTGATGATCGCAATGATCAGCGCCGAAACCATTGGCGCTGCATCCTCGACCAGATCAACAAGCCAGGAGTGAAAAGGTATCAGGGCTAAGCGCAGAGCAATCCCCACTGTAAGCAGAGCTAGAATGAATCGGGTCAACGGGACACGTCCGGGAACTTCGCCGGGCCGGTAGATATCAGCCAGCACAAAGCTCAAATACATGAGCACCCCAGCAATCAGCATCAATACTAGATATTTAAGCGCAGCCGCAATTGTTCGTGTGCCGATCAATATGCCGGCGCCCGGCGGCAGATCAACGATCGCAAGCACTGCTGCAATGCCGGCGCCCACCAAAAGCAGGGCAACGATGAATAGATCTTGCAATAGCAGGGTCGTTGTAGTCAAGGCCAGAGTGAGCAACACAACCGGCATAAAATTCTCGCCGTGAGGCAAGTGCCACGAGGTAATGAACGACAAGGCGCCGATACATAAAAAGACCATAATGAACAGGCGACTCAATGCTGTTAGTGTCAGCGTAACGCCTAATAACCGCACCGGCTGGTCAAGCGGAATCTGCGACACAAGGAGCATTTCGGTCAGAGTCACCCCAACTGCTGTCACAACGACAAGGTTTGTGCGCTTGCGTAGGACAAAACAACTCGCCGCCATCGAGATCGGGAAGAAGATGAGCAGCAGATAGAGCATATTTCAAACGATGAACGATGAACGATGAACGATGAAGAGGCTGTCACCCCATGTCATCGCAGCGATCATCGTTTATAGAGTTCATTCAACTCAAGGGTTTTGAGTCGGCCATACAGCAAGCCACTGAGATAAGCGATGACCAGCGCAAGCAGAATGGTGACCAGACTCAGCAACGCGAGCGGCGCGACACCTACGCCACTAGCTTCTGGCGCACTGACGACAGCCGTATAAAGCAGATCTAAACTGCTCGTACACAAAAGCAGACCTAATCCAACTTTAAGCAAGTCGCCCGCAGTGACAATTGTCAAAAGCCCCATCAATCCTAACCAATACCATGCAAAGTCGATCCCTGGCGTTGAAGCGATCGGATAGAGTCGAGGGAGGGCGATACTGGCAAGCAGCGCCAAGATCATCGTCCAAAACGGAACAACATAGTCACTCAAACGAAACGGCTGACTGGCGTGCTGACGCTGGGCCGCACGCGCCGCGCGGCGCAATTCGGCCAACCCAAACTCGTCGAGGTCTTCTAGACCATAGTCGCGTGAAAATGTTAGTGCTGTAATGGTAAGAATACATGTCACAGCGACTCCGGTTATGAGTTTGACAAAAACAGTTGTACTCAACTGTAAACTGGCTAGGGCAAGATCGGGCGTCAGGAACTGCTGCTGGGCAAGAAAAAAAGCTAGGCTGATATAGTTGAGTAACAGCGCCGAAAAAGTCAACCGCCAATCACGAAATAATAACACTACTCCGGCGCTTAGTGCAATGCCGAGTAAGAACCAGTTTATCATAGAGATTAAAAATAGAAAATCGAGGTATGTATACCTGTTCTACGTATAAAGATCGTCTTCCTAACAGTATTTAAAGGCTTGGGCTGTCTTTTTGCCAACATCCTTAAATAGCCAGATCACCTCCTGCGTTGTTTTGGAATACAACACCCAATCCAGGGATTCTTCACAAGCGACGGCCATTTGGAGCATCCCTGTTGGTGTTATGCCATGAAACCCAAGCATACCAGGAAGTGAGCGTATGCGGGATCGCTGATCTCCACAGCCCTCGCTTGCGTCCAAGTGATAACGTCGTGTTAGAGAGCCATCAGCAACATGATGACAATCAGGGCAAGCAACACGCCTGCAAGGTAGAACCGTTGTTCAAAGATAGACATTGCCGCGCGCGTCGCATTACTTGCCATCAATAAGCCATCCCAGGTGCGACGCAGGAGCCTTTCGGGCCGACCTAACCAGGCCAGTGGGCGTATACTGCTGCCGAGTGCGTCCGGACCGAGGATCACCGGCTCCATGTCGTCATCAGTGGGAATACGGCGCGTCCACACAAAACGCTGGACCATAAAGAACAACACAGCGCCAACCGCCGCAACACCAACAACAGCGAATTGAAGATCGGCGCTCACCGGCAACGCCTGCGCTGCCCCAGGCACGGATCGTAGCCAGCCATTCCAGGCCAACTGGGGGGCTAATCCCAGCAACAAAATCGGAACGATGGCGACCCCAAGGCTTATCCTTTGAGTGTACGCGGGCGGCGCCCACAGTCCCAATCCTGCGCCGTCGGCTGGGACGAGGATAAGTTTCTTCTGGCTTATATCCAATCGCCAGAACCGGGCCAATGGTCCCAAATATACCATCATTACCAAGATAGTCGCTGCAAGCAGTGGAGGAATCGCCCAGGGCGCCTGCTCACTAGCCGCCGCCAGCAACCAGTGCCGCCCCCAAAAGCCCCACAGCGGCGGTAATCCCAAGCTTGATGCAGCAGCCAACAGCCAACTCATCCCTGCGAATTTTAATCCTGCGTTAGACTGTATTTGGGTGAAATCATCGCTGCCGGTCAATCGTTCCAGCATAGCGACCGTCAATGTGCCCGCCAGGGTTGTCAACATGAGGTTGAGCAGGAGCGCTGGCGCGGCTATCGTTGCGAATGGTCCGGTCAGACCCAGCGCAAAAACGACCAGCCCAGCCTGAGCGCTAACCTGCCAGCCTAGCAAACGCCGCAGGCTGTGTTCGCGTAGTGACGCGGCTGACGCTATCAATAAGCCCAGGAGTCCGGTTATAATCAAGACAATATGCCAAATCTCAGGTAAAGGGCTTAGTATCACGATCTGCTGTATGAGCGTTCCTAGCGCGATAACAGGAAAAACCAGGCCATGTAGCAGCCCGCCGAGAGCAGCCGGTGCAACCACCGTTTCGTCAAAAGCGCCATGCAGTGGGGCAATCCCCGTCAGTGTTGCCGCAGCAAACAATGTACAGGCCAGCGCCAGCGAACCAAGCATATCATCGGCGCGCGAATCGCTCAGTTGGGATCCCACCAAAAGCCCGCTCAACAAGAACAGGCTCGCCAGCAATCCTAAGGCTAGACCCTGTGGAAATGTTTCGCTCTGATTCAAGGCGCCGCTGGAGCGTACAACACTGTAGCTTAGGAGAACAGCCAGCGCCCAGGTAAACGGCAGGATAAGCGAGAGGTCGCTGGCGTTGGCAACAACACTCAACAATGCTGCCGCCAGCGCCAGCGTAGCTTGCGCAAACAACCCGCCAAAGCCACGAACCGCTGGAGCCAGCGCCAAAGCCAGCGCCAACAACACCAATGCACCTCCGCTCAACAACGCAAAACCGAGCCCCAAACCGCCTAGACCAAACGCAGGAGTCAGTACGATGCTGATATCTCCAAGGGTTATCCAGGTCAGGGATGGCGCCGGCAACGATAGATTGAGCAGCGGCTCAACCAATAACGACAAAGCGGCAAGCATGACTGCCCCAGCAGCACCAATCCCCAACCACCGCGTCGCAACCAAATGGCTTAGTCCCTGGCAGACGACAGCAGCAAAAATTAAGATGGCAAAAGTGACATAAAGCATATTAGTGGCGTATGACAAGTGCCCGATAACGAAAGAGAGCGACGTCAGGCCAACCAGTCTCCCTGTATGTGCTTCCCCTACGGATTAACATTCGGCACAGGCCACGCATGGATCAGTTGAAAGCACGACCATCGTGATGTTATCGACCAGGGTATTGGTCAACAGCGCGCGTGCGAGCAGACGGTCGAGTTGGCGTGGTGCATCAATAGTGACTGCGGTCAAACGTCGTCCATTACTCTCCAAACGATAGTACAGAGCGCCACGGGGAGCTTCGACAGCAGCTCTGGCTTCACCAACACGCAAGGCCTTAGGCATCCGCCCTTGCCACGATCCCCCAGGGATATTTTGCAGCGCCTGCTCGGCCAACTTTACGCTCTCGAGGGTCTCGAGCAACAATACTACTAAGCGAGCATAGACATCGCCGCCCTCCTGTGTAATCAGGCGTGGCGGAAACTGATGGTATGCTGCATAAGGTTGATTCAGCCGAACATCCACACGCAAGCCGGCGGCTCGTGCTAGTGGGCCGCGCAACCCAAATTGCTCCGCAACTGAACTGTTCAATACGCCTACGTCGACCGTGCGGGAAAGCAGCGCGCGTTGGTTAATAACTTGGTCAATCAGGGAAAAAAGCTGCTGGTTGAGGCGTCCCAGGGTTTCCAATGCGTCGACGCGCTGCTGATCGTCGAGATCTTGACGGGCGCCGCCAGGCAAACAGATATCAGGGAGTATCGGGCTGCCGCTCAACAGGTGCATAACCTGGCGGGCAAGTGTGCGTTGGTGGTTCAACGTTCCGCTGAAACGTTTTTGCCCCAGCGCATCGAATAGCGCAACGAGCGCGCCTAGATGCGACGTTATCCGCTCAACCTCGGCGACGGCGCAGCGCAAATACGACGACCGAGCAGGCACTTCCAACTCAAGCAAATTTTCGATAGCCTGGCAAAATGCGAGAGCATGTGCGTGCGAACACGTGCCGCAGATCCGCGTGACCAAATGGAGCGCTTGATCCATGCTGAGCCGAGTGAGGCGCGCGGCGCACTCACGTTCGTTATACCCCGACTGGTAATCCACGTCGGTCACGTGTTCGCCATCGATCTTCAGAACGAATCGCTGTGGCCCGCGCCAGGCTGCCGCAAATGGACCTAGTGCAAGTGTATAGCTCACACCTAATTCTCCTGATTATACGATACCGGTGGGGCATTATACCACAGGCGCGCATGGCGCATTGAATAGAGCTATCTTGTGACCGTACATGTCACACATATGTGCTATTCTGTTTGTATATCCCGCTGTAGCTTGGTCAAATACATAGCATGAAAGGAGAATGGTTTTGTGGAGCGTTCCTATTACCGCACACAACATCCAGCCCATCGTTTTGGCGTTGAATCGGAGGGTGGCCTGGTGATTGGCAACAGCATGTTCTCAAAGACAACGCTCCTCGTAACTATCAAGCAGCTTGGTCCAATCCGGCAATACATATAGAAGACGTCCATATTCATAGCGCTGCCCCAAGATTTGGGCAGCTCTCTACAAGCCGTCTAAACAAGCAGTAGATAGGGCGGCTCTTGAGTTCAGATGGAGCTGTGCAGGACGAAAGTATAGCTTCCAACCTGCACAGCTTTATTTCGGATGGGGGTGCAAAAAACCGATACGATCCTGCGAAAACTACAATGCTGTTCTGAACTTTGCAGAGGATGGTACAATATCCAGCGGAACCCCTCACAGGAGAACAGCAATGTTGCATGATCACACGCTTTACCCGCTGCTCACCGAACGCCGGATCGTCGAGCCAATCTGGGGAGGCGCCCGGCTCGTCGCCTGGCTCGATCTCCCTGAGCCGCGCCCGCACAAGTTGGGCGAAGCCTGGCAAGTCTATGATTCCAACCCCATCTATAATGGCCCGTTAGCGGGACAAACCTTGGCCGACGTTACGCGCATCTATGGCGAAGCGCTGGTCGGCGCCCGCACGATAGCCTGCTACGGCGCAGACTTTCCGTTGCTGGCGAAGTTTATCGACGCCAACGACAAACTCTCGATCCAGGTCCATCCAGACGACGCCTATGCTCACAGCCGTGAGACGCACACCGGCTTCCACGGCAAAACCGAAGCCTGGTACATCCTCGACGCTGCGCCTGGGGCCGATATTATTTATGGCCCGACCCGCCCCACCAGTCGCGAAGAATTTGCCGTCGCCATTCAGCACCAAGACTTAGAGCCATTATTGCGCCGTGTTCCAGTGCAGTCAGGTGATGTAATCTTTGTGCCGGCGGGAACGATCCACGCCATTAATGCCGGCATCGTTCTTTTCGAGATCCAACAGAAATCCGACCTGACTTATCGGGTCTACGACTATGGGCGACGCGACGTGCGAACTGGACAGATGCGTGAACTCCACCTAGCCAAAGCGCTTGATGTGATTGACTACATTCCTGCGCCGCGCTCAACGCTTATCCCATTGCCGCTGGAACAGGGCAACACGCGGTTGCTACTCGTCGCGTGCCCGTATTTTGCTTTGGAACACTGGCAGTTGAAGGGTGAACGAGACCTGGCGACCGATCCAGGCAGCTTCGAGATCTTGACCATCATTGCCGGAGTGTTCGACCTTGGCTGGGCAGGAGAAGTATTGCAACTGCGTCGCGGCGACTCGGTAGTACTGCCTGCATCGTTGGGGGCTTACACGCTCTGTGCAGCAAAACAGAATGAAACTGACGGCCAGATTCTACGCGCCTACGTGCCTGATCTGGAGAGTGACCTGATCGCGTCGTTGCGAGCGCAGGGTATTTCCGAAGAGCGCATTGCCCAAACTATCAACATGGCATAACAAGGCGAAAGAGTTTGTCTGTATTGCTATCGGACAGCGTATTTCACTATGACTATCGCTAA
>JAKSDJ010000027.1 GCA_022360155.1 Chloroflexales bacterium
TGCGTGTTTCCCACGCGACGCCGCTAATGGCGTTACAGGCGGCATTCGCAGCCGCAAGCGTGCGCTGCAAGGCATCCGCTTGGGCGGGGGTGGGAAGCAGTTTGATTTGCGCAGTTAGTTTCACAGTTGTGAATTATATCATACATATGAAGTAGTATCAAACCGAAAGGAGGGGCGGCATTCCGCCCGCCCCTTAAGCGTGTGGACTTCGTGCCGCCATTATGGTGAAGCCAACGTCGCGCTGCCGTTCATCGATAAGCATGTGTTATCGGCAAGCAGCGCGACAGCTGAAACACACATTATGGCATACCGCCCCAGCGCCAAATCAATTCGCGTCCGAGCAACCCAAGTTGGATTTCGTTGCTTGTCCCTTGATATTCGGGGAAATATTCCAGGCGGGCGCGCTCGAAATACTGCACAATATAGTTCCTGCCTGTTTCTGGATGGCTTGTCTCGAACGGTTCGGTAAGCGGGAAGCCCATCTTGGCCAGTCCGCCAAGTTGTTCCCAGGAGTTACGGAATGGCGGACAGATGCTATGGCCAGTTTCGGCAAAGAAGAGGCACTCCGGCGGCGCGCCAGAAACTTTGGGCATAGTATGCCAGTTGATTCCTTGCCTACTCAAGATAGTGTCGCCTAATCGCCCAAACTGGATCTCGAATTCGGTGTTGCTGAATTCGGGGAAGTGTTCAAAGCGAGCGCGCTCGAAATACTGCACCACCCGCGGTCGTCCGTGCCCTGCTTCGGGCTCGATCAACTCCTCGGTCAAGGGATAGCCAAAACGCTCTAGTCCACCATTTGCATACCAATAGGACTGGAAAGCGCCACGCAGGCTATGGTTCGTTGCAGTGAAGAACTGCCCGCCTGGATTGACGGGCGGATCATATTCGACGTACATCGGCGCGCCCATTGCTTCGAGGCGAAGGTTTAATATTCCATCGACGGCTTGGAGCACATATTGAACTTCACCCTGCCAACTGCGCACCAACGCCTCGCGACACTCGCAGACGACCGACAGTACAGGATTCGCTTCACCCGCCCGCCAGAGCACATCCACTCGGCGCGTCCCATCACCGAAACGATACCAATAGATATGCGGCTGTCCGTTCCAATCGCCGTCGGCCAGAATCTGCTGGGGAGACAGACCGCCGAGCATGTTGGTCATAGCGCGATAGGCCAGAAAAGACGGCTTGCGCAGGTCGGCGCGATTAGGATCGAGCGGATAGCTGCGCCGAAGCAGACCAAAATGAAACTCTGTTTCGCTATCGTTGTAGATAGGTCGTTCATAGTTGCTGCCGGGGCGGGTGTCATTGCGAAAGTCATACCAGAAAATCTTCTCGATGCTGGGGTGGGTAAGCGCAAACATATAGGCGCGCACCAAGAATAACGCCTGTGTATCGGCGTCTACACCGGGCCAGGTTTGGCTGGTCGTCCAACCCATTTCGGTTATCCAGATGGGTTTGGGGCCATACTGGAGCAGCAGTTCATCGAGTCGTCGTAGTTCAGACCGAAAGTCTGCTGAGCGATCCCGCTGCCAGAAGTCGCCCTCGGGGGCATTAGGACGATAGGGATGAATGGCGACAATATCAACGTGGTTCAAGGCCCCCATCTGGGCTGCCCGTTCGAGGTAGTCCATGTAGTCGTAGGTGTATGGTGAGGGATTGAGGGTCCATCCGCTTGCCAGCCCGCCCATCACGATCTGGGCTTCGGGGTCCGCAGCCTTCGCAGCAGCACGGCCTACTTCCAAAATCCGCACAAAATCTTTGATCTCGTACAACCCGCTCTCGTATCCTGACCGGGCCAAATTCGGCTCGTTCCACAACTCCCAATATTTGATCCAGCCGAGGTCGCGGCCATAGCGAGCTACAGCAGCATACACAAAGTCGCCCCAGTCTTTGATCCACTCGTCAGGGTGGGGATTGCGGCCCTTGAACCAAGCTGGGTTGTAGTCGAGCAAGCCAAGCACGTTGATACCGGCTGCCGCTTGTGCGCTGATGGTCCGGTCATAATCGTAGAATCCGCTGCCGTCGCCGTTCCATATGAAAGGGCCGCCTGGCTCCTTTTGGACGCGATCCCAGAAAATTTCCTCACGCTGCCATTGAACGCCAGCTTCGCGCATCAGGGCGACCGCAGCGCCAACATCTTCCGCGCGAACTCGGTTGCCCAACGCGGCAACGACGCCAAATGGACTACCTTTATCATACCAGGGCGTTGCGGTGGTGTAAGGTATCGATTGTGCAAGCAGAACAACAGTGAGTGCCAGCGTGAACGCTAAAGCGATGAGTTTCGACCTGCGAGGTCGTCGTATATTGGACATCATTCACCTCACCAGTGAACCATTTTCATCATTCGCCGACATACGGCGTTTCATAAGAAATTGAGCGCAGAACCTGTTTTGTTGCAGTCGGGGCGGCGACTGCTTCACCTGAAAATGGGCGTGGCAGCGGAGTGTTATAGCCTGTAACGTATGCATAATACCGATGCTTTTCAGTGTATGGTAGCATTATCTTGCATACAGACAGTGGACAAACGATAACAAATTGCCGATAGCGCCCTGAAAGTTCTAGCGTTACATACAAACACTGTGAACCATTAGTAACGGTATAATAGGATTGAACTGAAGAGCGTAAGTACGTCTCAGATCTGTTTCAACGATGGAGCCTTTCGGTATAACTGACCCGAGTTTGCCAGCGACCTGCAACCTCCCTTCGGAAATGCTTACCCGCGCAGGGTTGGCTCGCGCGAATGAGAAATGTTTTTGCTGTAACGCCAATCTATCACTGCCAGGAGGTGTCCTTGTGAAACGACCAACTGCCGACGAACGTACTCTAGCTGCGCTGGCCCATGCGGGCATCATCACAAATGGAATGAATTTGCTAGGTTTGTTTGGAGCAGCGCTAATCTGGACAACTCAACGGCAACGATCCGCTTATGTCGCTGGCCACGCACTTCAAGCGCTGTTGTTCCAAGGCTTGGTTCTCTTACTCGTTCTGTTGTTGAGTATAATTTGGGGCGGCTGCTTGTTGATCTCATTGACCCCTGCTCTCATACGACCTGAACTCTATCGCACTGAGCCGCCGGCGACCTTTTGGTTGGCGCTCTTGATGGGTCTATTCATCTTGGTTTTTGCCGTTAGCGCTATGTTCTATGGACTGTGCGGAGCCTGGGCCGCCTGGCGTGGCCGGCCATTTCACTATATCCTGATCAACCACCTCATCATGATGCAACAACGCCAAGATGATCGTGAGCTGACGCCAACAACGATGATCACCCCCCTAGTATCATCGATTGTAGCGCCTCATGCTGTACCGAGCATGCCGCCTGCCCCGCCGCTCAAGGCATCACCTCAACCGGATTCGCCGGAGCAAGAACAGGCGCAGGCACGAGAAGCGTGAACACAACAGCGCCGTAGCGCCACTGCGCTTTCAATATTAGACCGTTATACCGAAAACGGCGATTTAGCTCTTCGAGCGTCCAAAAGGCAACGCCCCCAACCCCAAGAAATGCCTGGAACGCACGACCAACCGGATGTTCAACCTGGATCAGATTCATTATGAAGCAACGCCCCGAACGTGTTAGGACGCGCCGGATTTCGCGTAAGCAGGCGTCGACATCGCCGATCTCGTTCAGTGAACCTCCCATCATGACACCATCTATACTGCCGTCTCGGAAAGGCAATCCCTGCGCTTTAGCCCGAATATAGCTGATTGAGAGCTTCTCACGTTGTGCAAAGACCTGAGCTTGGCGCAACATCGGCAATGAGTAATCGACACCCACAACGTGGCTTTGTCCAGGCACAGCACTGAGTGCGCGGCTCAAAGCCCGAGCATAGAGACCATTGGAGCAAGCGACATCCAGATACAAGCCGCCTTGCTCTAGAGCCATCAATTGGCTGATAAGAGGCAACTCGCGGTCATAGCCGAACGGCTCACCCGATAACAGTGTTAAGGCATGGGGGCGCCAGGCTCGTTCGTATACCCATGCGGTTGGTGCAAGATAATTCACCAGTTGGGCTGGGCTGGTTGGGAGATCCCAAGAGCCAATGAAGTCAACGATGCCCTGGTCGACGGTGTAGCTAGCTTTGGGTGCAGTGCAGCACAGCCGCCCACGCCAGATCGCTCCATCCTTGTCGATTTGCGCGCCTGGTTCGAGCTCCAAGCGGGATTGTGGATGGCCAGGACAGATAAGTTGCGCAAGCACTTCAGGGTACACTAAGGAAAGCGTGTTTCTAGACCTACCTGGAGCGACTCTTGAGCAGGTAGATAGAGTTTATCAGTCTCAACCAATTCAATGAAAATATCGAGCAGTTGGGGATCCCATTGAATGCCACTACCAGAGCGAAGCTGGTCAAGTGTATCTTCACGGCTCATTGCCTGGCGATAGGGACGATCCGTCATCATCGCGTCGTAGGCATCGACAATCGAGACGATGCGCGCCCCAATGGGTATTTCCTGGCCAGCCAATCCGCGTGGATAACCCTTCCCGTCCCAGCATTCGTGGTGACCAAGGATAATCGGCCCCACATCAGTTGCAAAGCGCATAGGGGCGACAATGCGGGCGCCATACTCCGGGTGGAGTTTGATATGGGCATATTCCTCGATCGTCAATGCGCCAGGCTTGCGCAAGACGGCATCATCTACGCTAATCTTCCCGATATCATGTAACAGGCCGCCATAGCGAATCATCTTAGACTGTTCGGGCGACAAACCGGCAGCAAGCGCGAGTTGTTCGCTATAACAGGCTAACCGGCGTAAATGTCCTTCAGTATAGGAATCCTTTGCTTCGACAGCTAAAGCAAGCATAAAGATCACGCTCTCGGTGCGCTCGAGTTGATCAGTCAGACGCTTGAGCCGTAGCTGCGAGTGAATACGGGCACGCAACAAACTATACTCAAAAGGCTTGGTGAGAAAATCATCAGCGCCGACTTCAATCCCGCGTTGCTGGTGTTCACGATCATCGAGGCCAGTCAACATTGTGACCGGAATCAGAGCCGTGTGCTCATTGTCTTTGAGCTGCTGGCAAACTGTAAACCCATCGATGTGCGGCATTGTTACATCAAGAAGGATCAGATCGGGATGCTCGCGGGCGACAATTTCCAGAGCTTCACGACCGTCGGCGGCGGTAATGGGGGTATACCCCTCGCGCCGAAGCATACGGACAAGCATCGTAGTAATGTAAGGATCATCGTCAACGATAAGGATTTTCGCAGACACGCGAGCACCTCTTGTCAGTTATTTCACGCCGCTTCCAAACACATAAGGTTTCCTCACAGCGGACAGGGCTATGAAACTACGCGGTGTGATAGCATTAGCCTGTTTCAACCTGTCCAGGCTTGTTTGCACCATTGCCGTTGGCCAAACCTGTACGAAGAACAGTCTTACTCAGTGGGGCAATGACTGCACTATGCCCCATATTAAATGAACAATGCGAGGATGACCACGACCCTCCCAAGGGGAACATATGCAGAGAGCAATCAAAACATGCAGTTTTAGGCAAAAGAGAACACGAAAGCCAAGTTGTTCCGCTCCATTCATTGCTGGGGAAATACCGCGGCGTTAAACGTCGCTTGGGGTTGTATCAGCACAAATGATAGATTACTTCCGATCTCTTTATAAAGCAGGGCCTGGATTGAACTAATTCCTCCTCGTCGTTATATCTTTGCCGTATACAACCAACGTGAACAGAGCTGATCATCAATAATCGAGCGCCAATTATGAGATGTGATCAGCCATTTTTATCTCCACGGTTTGCGAATCGCCTATGAAACCATATACAACAATACAAGATTAACATAATCAGCAAGTTTTCAAGGTTACATGATGCATATCTAGTCGCTTTTCGATCAAACAGGCGATTAATCTGGGATATGTCTGGTTGGAAACTTAGATCTGTAATACTATACTAGCTATCGCACTATGTACATAGTTACTCTCCGATTATATGGTTTTGGAGTTAGTCCAAGACAGGTGCAAAATTATATCACAGATTGTATGAATTTTCACCGTCCACCCACAATGACTTAGATTCCTATTATAGGCTGTAATAGAATACTGACAACGCATCTGGATCAGGCTTCGCCGCAGATAACTGTAAATCTACATCTATATATTCACGACTAATCTGCTGCTGATCTTTCACGCTGACAGAGCCCGCTACCATGATGCACCCAGATTTGACACCAATTCGACTGCACTCTTCGGCATCCGGTCACTTTTTCATGTTACTCCGGGTCGACTCCGTGAAGAGCCACAGTAGGAGACGCCGCGATGTTTCGCAAGCCGGTCCTGAGCCCTTCGGCTGCTTGTCATGAGCAAAGCCGAAGGACTCAGGGCCGGCTCGCCGAATGGTTCAGCATGACAGGCGTGGTGTTCACGTTGAATCAGCATGATACCTTAGCAAAGCGGTATATGCTATTGCGTAGACAGCCTGACACACCAGAGATTTACTTGTTGTTAGTATTGGAGATCGAAACGTGGAGGCGAAATGACTAACCCGGCTTCGTAGGCCGCGATAAACTGCTCCATCGCCATACTGAAAGTGCGAATATCAAGACCCATATAGGGACTAGGTAGACGGGCAAGTTTTGGATAACTCTTGGCCCAATTCAGCCGCATGCCGCGTCGGTTGCCCTGCTGCCACTTTACAAGCGCGGCTGCTGCCTGAATAATACCCTTATAAAACGAGGCGTCAGGTTCTTCAGACTCAAGCCAGCAGGCCTCCCATTGTTCGTGAGCATGCCAGAACTGGCCTTCATTGAAGAGGCGAATCCCTTCGATATAGGCGGCGGAGTAGACCATTATAGCTGTGATTTATAGCGTCTTTGGCGCCACAAGAAAAGAAGCAGCCACTCGGATGCTCAAACACCACGAGTGGCCCTCTATCTGGTCTAGCAAGATAGTGTGCGACCATTGTATGTTATGTAGAATTACGGTTCATAAGGAGCCTGCGATTCCAACAAAACTCCTTTGGCAGGGCGCCGCAGCATTGTATAGCGCCAGTTACGGGCACACTCGCAGAATCAATGGCTGCTGCAGGTCGAGCAACCACCGCCCGCTGGAGCGTCATCATCGGCAGCGTCACTGCGGGTACGGAAAGAGTGTCCGCAGCCGCACGCAGAGACAGCGTTGGGATTGTCAATCTTGAAACCGCCGCCCATTAAACTATCCACGAAATCAATCGACGCACCGGTCAAATAACTGGAGCTGATTGGATCAACTAGGACACGCATGCCATGAGCTAAAAACTCATTGTCGCCTTCGCGGACCTCGTCATCGAAGGTCATGCCATACTGCAAGCCGGAACAGCCGCCGCCAGCAACAAATACGCGTAGCGCATAGCCTTCCAACTCTTTCTCCTGCATCATTTTCATCAGCTTGCTGGCTGCAAAATCGGTGACGGCCAACACTGGCTGCGGATTTGTCTGAGATTGGATTATTTCTATCTCGGTAGCGGTCATCTTCACAATCCTCCTTGAGATCTGTCTGACGGAAGCTTTGAGCACTCCATTATAGCGTAGTTATAGTATAGTTGTGTGTAGTTAACCGGAGTATATAGGATGTACCTAAATTGTTGTATATACAAACCGTAATGTTCATTTCTGCAAGTATACCAGATATTGTCGAGAAATGCTAGCCTTTACTTTCGTAACCAACCTCTTTTTCTTTCGGCTTTGCAATAATTAAAACAACGGCAATGGTTAGGTATTTTTAGGGACTTCATTTTTAAGGCTCTACAATGCGCTCAAAAGGAGCGATTGAGGAGGCCTTTTTATTACCTTGTTTTAACAAGTTGCGACGGTCACGCATAGCAACTTGGGGGATGACGTTCCAGGCAAATAAGCCCAGATGCATTCTGTTAACTAAATACAACCAATACCCTAACAACATTCAAACGTTCAAACATTCAAATGCCTGAACATTTGAATGTTTGAACATCGCTATAAAGGCTGTACTTACACCAACAATAACCGATCAATAACCATTGCAACGAAGAGCAGCGCCAGATAGAGCAGCGAGTATTTATATAATCTCCAAATACTGGCCTGGTCGCCCTTGCGCCAGACCTGCCAGGCGTCGCGCAGAAAAATCGCTCCCAGTAATGCTGCTGCACCGAGATACACCAATCCCATCGCATCAAGCGGAGTAAGTAACAGCGACAAGCTGACCATCAGCAGGGAGTACAACCAAATTTGCTGGCGGGTCTCGGCTTCACCCGCAACAACCGGAAGCATTGGGACGCCCGCACGGGCATAATCTTTCTGTTTGACCAAAGCCAGCGCCCAAAAGTGCGGCGGTGTCCAATAGAAGATGATCACAAATAAGAGGATTGCCGGCAGCGTTAGCGTGCCGGTTACTGCGGTCCAGCCAACCAGCGGCGGGATTGAACCAGCGCCCCCGCCAATCACAATATTTTGCCACGTGCTACGCTTCAGCCAGCGCGTGTAGAGCAGTGCATAGTAGATGAGTCCAAGCATGGCCAATACTGCAGCCAGAAGCGTCGTAAAAAGAGCCAAAACAACAAACGCAAGCAGCCCCAGTGTAATACCAAACCAAAACGCCTGCCGCCGCGAGATCCGGCCACTTGGCACCGGGCGACGACTAGTTCGACCCATATACAGGTCGATATCGCTGTCGAACGCGCAGTTGATCGCTCCTGCACCGCCAGCGGCTAGGTAGCCGCCGAGCATCGTCCAGAAGACAAGCGACAGCGACGGCGCCCCTTGATCGGTAATGAACATCGCAGCCAGAGTCGTTACCAATAACAACGAAATTACTTTGGGTTTAGTCAGGCTAATGTAGTCAGCAATCAGCGACGGCTGAGTGGGCCGAATCGATGCTCTGCGGGCAGCAACGCCGAGTGAAACTTCGACCATGGGTGGAATAGGGCGACGCAGGGCAAGCACATTCAACACGACCATAGTGCTCCAAACACTGAGGCTCAGAGTGTTTTCGACTGGCGACAGCGTCATGTTGGCGTCTAATGCGAGCGCTGCAATGCTTGTTCCAGTTTGAACCAGGAGTAGAAGGGCGGCTAATCCAACGACAACAAGAAAGACGTAATCGTTCCGCCGTGTACGCCAGGTAGTCCAAAGCACCGCTCCAAAGAGGATGATCGCCAAGAGGAGCGCACCACGATGGCTGGCCGCCAACAGGCTCGCAATTCCCCCCGCAGATGTTATGCTAGCGCCACTCTGAACGACGCTGGTCGCTAAGCCAGCCCCGGTAAGGATCAATGCAAAAATCACCACGGCGGCGCCAAAGACGAGTTGCCGATAGCGTCGTGCTTGCGCCATTGCTCGCCCGCCAACTCGTGATGTTGTGCGATCCGTCATTCTGTGACCTTCATCAGCCACAGCGAGGGCGACGCTTGGAATAATTAGGCAGGCCAGAATGATCATTGCCATACCCAGGTGAAACATTTTCACTAATTCCGGTGAATCGAATTGTACAATGATCCCGCCAAGCAGCACTTGCAATAACAGCAGCACAGGCGCCAGTAACGGCGGGCGTCGCACCCAGGGGTCGCTATCTCGGCGCCGCCAAGCAATGAGGCTAACGGCAACGATGAATCCGCTGGTAGCGAGCGCCAATAAGCGGTGTACGAACTCGATCCAACTGTCTGGGCGCGGCGGCGGAATGATTTGCCCATAGCACAACGGCCAATCTGCACAACCCGAACCGCTCCCGGCAATCCGGACAACGCTTCCACTGACAATCAAGATGAAGGTAACGACTGCGCTCACGAGCAGGAGGCGACGATAGGCAGGTGTATTCATAAGCATTTTTGGAATTCGTGTTGCTCGTAACACTTCACGTGTCACTGCCAGCGGTATTAATGCGATTGATTGACGATAATCGTTTGCAATGTCCAAACGAGGATGACAGCCGTGGCGAGGGCGGGAACGACGGTCCAAGCAATGTTGGCTAGCCAATGGCCGCGCGTTTGGGGCGTTGTGGTTTCATCAGATGGCTGTCGTAATCGAATAGCGGCATAAAGTAAAAATCCTTCGACAACGACAAAGACCAGCGCCACAATCGCGAAGATGACCCATGGGAGGATTGTTCCTGCTCCAGCGCCAAACAGGATAGCAAGGTGGCGTATTGCAAACGCCA
>JAKSDJ010000419.1 GCA_022360155.1 Chloroflexales bacterium
CCTGACGAGGCCGAGGGCGTGCTCCAGGAAACATTTATCAAGGCATGCGCCAAAATCGGCGACTTTGAGCAACGGAGCGGGCTGGTTGGCGGCTCTATCGCATCGCCACCAACCAGGCGCTGATGTGGTTGCGCCGGCGCCGGACAATCCCGATTCCGCAGAATTTAAATGCCTGGCAGCGCGACCCGGTGGCAACTGCGCTCGATAATGAGCTGCACGCCCAACTCGAAAGTGCGCTAACGAAGCTCTCGGAGAATCTGCGCGTGATCTTCGTTTTGCGCGAGTTATACGGGTTAAGCGCCGAGGAAACCGCTATGGCGCTCGAATTAGGCGAGAGCGCGGTGAAGGTCCGCTTGCATCAGGCACGCTTGCGCTTACGCGAGTTACTGGCCAACTATATGACCAAGCCTGTAGGAGACGCTTATGCGTAAACTTTCTGACAACAATCTCGATCACTGCCGCGCAGCCCTGGCCCAGTTGAACAACTACATTGACGGTGAACTGGCCGCCGAACTCTGCCGCGACCTGGATCAACACCTTGCGAACTGCCCTGATTGCCGGATCGTCTTCGATCCGTTGACCAAAACCATCAAACTCTACCATGCCTTTCGCGAAGTCCTGGTTGAACTTCCTCCCGATGTCGAAGCCCGCCTACTCCAGCAACTGGTAATGAGAGATTAGCCCTGGAGATGGCGTTTTGATCGCCTTCCTCAATCGCCAAGCTCCGGGCGCGTAACCTTCTACCAATTATCTGCATCTCATAAGTAGAGCAATAGAGCGGGCGATGAAGCCGAAGCATCGGTGAGAGCGGAGGCGGTTATGGCGTACGGTGTGCTTGTTATCTCGGCGCACCCCGACGATGCCGAAGTGCAGATGGTCGGCACGATTGCATTGCTTGCCGACCAAGGGCTGCGCGTATTTCTCGTCGACCTCTGCGATGGCGAGCCTAGCGACTTCGCTGAACTAGGTGTGCGTGCCGAACAGGCTCGCCACGCTGCCGCGCATCTCGGGGCGGATCGACTTCTTCTGACCGATCAGGATCGACTGCTTATCGACATAATCGCCCGGCGTATAGAGTTGGCGCATCAGATCCGCGAACACCGACCGCGGATAGTCTTCGGAACAACATCCATCCCGACCATGTAATGGTTGACAGCCTGGTGAGTGCAGCAGTCTTCTATGCGCGTCTTGACCGCTGGGAGCGGGTGCTCGGCGGCGAGAGCCTGGCAACGGGTCAACCGTGGGCAGTCGAGCGGCTCTTCTTTCCACACTGCAAGATGGAGCCGCCCTGGGGGCGCGATATCGCCTTTAGTTGTGGATGTGAGCGCGACCTACGAACAGAAACGCGCCGCGCTCACCGAGTATGGCTCGATTTTCCAACTCACGCCCAATGACCGCCTGCTTACGCTGTACGAAGCCGAAGATGCCTGCATTGGGCGACTGGTTGGCGTAGCCTCTGCGGAGGCGTTCAAGAGCCATAGCCCACTGCTTGTGGCCAGCCCAACTGTCTTTCTGGCCGGACTCCATGCATAACGGCGCGGATAGATGCAGCTTGGCATCGCGTTGTCGTTAGACTGCTTAACAGCATCCGCATCCGCAGGAATGCTCTTCAGCGCTCTGCTCTGTTGTCTCTGGGTTGGTATGCCCGCAACAACCTGCGGTACACGTCGATTCTTGGCGCTGTACCTGCGGATCGTTCGCGCTTGTTGCACCTGCGCCTGTTTTCCGAGGATGAGCGCGAAAGCCCAGCAAGCGCATACCGTTGAGGGTGACGATCAGCGATGCGCCAACATCGGCAATCACTGCCATCCAAAGCGTTCCCATACCTAATAATACTAGTACCAGAAATATCAACTTGAGACCAAGACTCAACGCCACATTGATATGCACAGTTCGCATAGCTGCGCGGCTGAGGCGTACAGCGAAAGGCAAGCGGCGCAGATCATTGCTCATCAGGGTGATGTCGGCAGTTTCCATCGCCTGGTTTGTGCCGCCGTGCGCGCCACCGATCGCAATGCCTACGGTTGCGGCTGCAAGGGCCGGCGCATCGTTAATGCCATCGCCGACCATCGCTGTCGGGCCGTAGGTCTTATGCAGTTCTTCAACGGCCTGGAGCTTGTGTTCGGGCAAGAGTTCGGCGCGCACATCGCTGACCCCGACATCGGCGGAGATCGCCTGGGCCGTTCGCTGATTATCGCCGGTCAACATCACGGTCTGCAGACCGAGTTGGCCGAGTTCGGTCACTGCCTTTTGGCTCGAAGGGCGCACTGTATCCGCTACGGCGATGGTGCCGATATAGGCGCCGTCAGCGCTGACCAAGAGCGGCGTCCAGCCGCGGGCCGCGTCTGCAGCCGCACCAGCACAATGCTCCTCGTCATGCGGGATGCTGGTATCGAAATAAGTATGACTGCCGACGAGAACATCACGACCAACGACTCGACCGCCCACCCCGCGCCCAACGAGCGCCGTTACACCTTCAGCGGGCGGGTAGCGCCCGCCGAGTTCGCGCTCTAGAGCTGCATTCGTGATCGCGCGGGCTAGCGGGTGTTCGCTACGCCGCTCGACCGCGTGGGCCAGGGCTAGCGTCTCATCACATGCTGCGCAGTGCGCCGCCGCGCCGTTGCAGGACGCAGAACGTATGCGAACAACCTGTGGCTGTCCATTGGTGAGGGTGCCGGTTTTGTCAAAAGCTACCGCCCGTACCCGACTCAGCGCTTCCAGGTAAGCGCCGCCCTTGATCAAGACGCCGCTCCGCGCCGCCGCACTGAGCGCGCTAACGATACTGGCCGGCGTACTGATGACCAAAGCGCACGGACAAGCCACCACCAACAACGCGAGCGCGCGGTAGAGCCAGCCAAACTCGTGTGACGTGGGATTCCAGAAAGGCTGGCCAAAGAAGAGCGGCGGCACGGTCGCGACTAGCACCGCCAACACAACGACTGCAGGAGTATACCAGCGCGCGAAGCCTTCGATAAAACGCTCGGCTGGGGCGCGTCGCTCCTGCGCCTCGGCAACAAGCTGGATCATCCGACTGATGGTATTGTCCTCCGCCAGCCGAGTCACGGTAATCTCTAGCGCAGCTTCGCCATTGATGCTTCCGGCAAAGACTTCGTCGCCGGCTACCTTGTCGACAGGCTGGCTCTCGCCGGTGATTGGCGCCTGGTTGACTGCCGCTGCACCCGCGCGGATCACTCCATCCATTGGAATGCGTTCGCCTGGCCGTACAATAATGATCTCACTAACCCGGAGTGCATCGACTGGCGTCTGTTCTTCGCGGCCATCGGGCGCCAGCCGGGTGGCGGTATTGGGCGCCACCTCCATCAGGCTGCGCACCGCGTGGCGAGCTCGCGTCGAGGTGTAACCTTCCAGCGCCTCGCCAATAGCAAAGAGCACCATCACCATACCGGCCTCGACGTAGGCCCCAATCACGACTGCGCCGATAGCGGCAATGGTCATTAATACATTGATGTTGATCTCGCGATTCACGGTGAGCGCACGCCAGGCGCTGCGCGCAATGGGCAATCCGGCAATGACGAGCGTTATCAAGGCTAGCGCTTCGACCCACCAGAGCTCCCAATGGAATATTTCGTGCAACACCACGCCAGGTATGATGAGCAACGCACCAAGCAGCGCCAGGCGTGTTTCCCAGCGTTCCCACATAAAGCTAAAAAAACTGGGCGGCGATGATTGTTGTGCAGCGCCCTGGGCTACAGGTTCATCCGCCTCGTAACCTAGCGCACGCACCCGATGAAGCACCGCCTCGCGCGTTATGTTGCCGCTCACGCGGAGTTGCTCGGTGGTAAAGTTCAAGCTGCATGACTCCACCCCATCAAGCTGACGCACACCAGTCTCGACAGTCCGCGCGCACGAGGCGCAGTCCATACCGCGCACTGTGAAGATTAAATCGATATTGCTAGCCATATATTTCTTATTTCCTTCAAACTCTTCGATGAAAAGAGTTTTTGCGGGTGTAAAATCGGATTGCACAATCGATTCGAGCGAATGACCTTAGCACAAACAAGTCATGGCAGGAACATAACTATCCCCGAGTCCATTCAGGCTTTCTTCGACTTGAAAAGCAAGGTGGACCAGCATTCCTATGCTACGCTCAGGTCATGAGCTTATAATGTCATCCAGATCGTTTAAAAATGATTAATTATTAAAATACCATAACAATAGAAGCTAAGGAGAGTGTACACCTTCAAGTCGGGTTGAGAGTCAAGGGGTATTTGAGGATTGGGAGGAAAGAGCTTATGCAGGCATGTAGTCGGAAGACAAAAGCCAGGGGCGAGGAGACGAATTGTGTCTCTTGGCATTTGTCTGTTGCCCGAAACAAGATTATCGCGACAGATGTTGAGTCGGCGTTCTAGCCTTGTTCGAGGGCAAGGAAGAGCCGTGCGAAAAGGAAAGCGTGGTCGCCGCGGGCGACAAAGCGGTAGCCCTCGGCATCGTGGTGGACTTCGGGTCGCTGATCTTCGCTTGTCGCGCGACAATCCGCTTCTAGCTGCGCAAGCCGTTTGAGGGCGACGCCAATAGCTGGGTCGTCGCTTACCACCAATACATGATAGGCGCTGTTGTCTTGCCATACGTGGACGTGCTGACCACTCAACTGGGCGATCAGGGTTTGACCCTCAGCGCTCGTGAGTTGGCACCCTGTATAGTCGAGCAGCCAGTTGAGCATCGTTTCAGGCGGCTGGGCGCTCTGATCGGCGCACACGCGCTCGATCAGCCGCTCAATCGACGTATCGTTGGGCACGTTCCCCACTTGTGTCTGTGCTTGTAGATCGCGCAGGAACAAGCCAAGTTCATGCCGTAACGCGAGGAGTGGCGTGAGTTGCTGCTCCAAAGCCAAATAACGTTCTTCAGCAATGCGAGCGAGCGCTTCGTGGTCGGCGGCGCCGGCTTTGCGCAAGCGGAGGAGCGTATGGATGTCGGCCAAAGAGAATCCCAAACGCTGGGCATGCTGGATAAAGGCCAGCGTTCGCTCGGCATCCGGCCCGTATAAGCGGTAGCCCGAATCGGTATACGCATTGGGTTCCAATAAACCCTCGGCCTCATAATAGCGCAGCGCCGAAGGCCTGAGATTCGCTCGCTTCGCCAGTTGGCCGATTGTCAGCAGTTTGTCACCATTGTGTGAACGCATAGGGTATCTACTCCAGAGAAACAGAGAACAATAGAGAAGGCCTTAGTTTGACTGATAAGGTCGTACGATTTAACAGAGCATGGTATCAGATGTCGTTGAGAAGCTAAAATCCGCGCTAAGAGGAAACAGAGCGCCTATACGCTAGAGCGAGGCGCTAAGATCATGGTACCGTGCCTCAGAATCTTATGCAACTTGGGCCATCTATTGCGCGTGGAGTTACAGCTTATCCGCTTCGCACCTCCATCTGCTGATTCGATGCTAGGTGTCATAGAACGACAACACCTGCAATGCTTGGAACTAAACATACTATCCCAACGTCATTGAAGATGACAATTGTATTATCTCTCCATATAACGCAGGTGATGTCTATGTTACGTTCTACCCCTTTGAAAACAAGTTTGCTTGGTCTGATCTTGCTCACGATTGTAGGAAGCTTCTTGTTACGGCCATGCACGGTTTCCGCATGCTCCTGCATGGCGCCCGAACCGCCTCAACAAGAGCTTGCTGCATCCGATGCGGTCTTTGCTGGTGAGGTTGTCTCAATCCAAGGTTCCGGTCCACAGTTTGCGTTCACCAGCCAATTCCCATTTTTTGGGTTTTTCACCAGTTCGGCTGATTTCGTCACCGTTAACTTCGAGGTAAGCGAAGTCTGGAAAGGAACCATTCACCAGACCGTCACCATCCGAACAAGCGGAAGCAGCGCAAGTTGCGGCTTTGAATTTCAAACCGGGAACAGCTATCTGGTCTATGCTGGCGCGGTAGACACAGAACTGCACACCAGCCTCTGTAGCCGTACGGCACTGCTTGCCAATGCGCAAGAAGATCTCGCCGCCTTTGGCGCGGGTGAGCAACCGCTTGAGGGCGGTCCCGCTGTACAAGGCGCCCCCGCCGGGGCAGCGCTTTGGTGGCTTGCAGGCGGAATTGCTGCTGCGACGTTGGGTACTGTATTTGTAGCCCGGCGTCGGCGCAAACAGATCGAGCAGTAGTTAGCGGAACACTTTTTGACAAGGTTCGAATCGTTTCAATGTAATGATGTTTTATGGAGGTGAAGAGAGGAGGAGGCCAGGGCGCGGTGAGACGATAGTCTCCGCGTACGCGGGAACTATGCGTATGCGGTGATGCGGCGCATCATGCCGAACGAAAAAGCGCCCTGCCCTGCATCGAGCTGATTGTTGAGATCATTGGAATATTTACTGGGACTGTGGTATACTGTCGCGCGATAACGTGTTCTATAGTCTTGGGGCGACGTAGCCAAGTGGTAAGGCAGCGGTCTGCAAAACCGCGATTCGCGGGTTCGAATCCCGCCGTCGCCTCCATAAAAATTGTGTAAAACGTAAAACGCGAGTTCTCGTGTTTTACGTTTTATGTTTTATATTCTATGCGCTTACTCTGCGCTCTGACCTACTATCGCCCCTACACGAGCGGTCTCACCATTTACGTGCAACGTCTCGCTGCCGCGTTAGCTCGACGTGGTCACACTGTCACC
>JAKSDJ010000382.1 GCA_022360155.1 Chloroflexales bacterium
CAAATGCAGACCGCTGTTGGCCAACAGCGGTCTGCATTTGCGGCAATGTTCTTTTTGATGCGGCCGGTTATACGTTAGGACTGCATCAAAGCTCATCTCTTGCATTACCACAGGCGATCAAATACGAGCGTTTTGGAGTGCGGCAGCCATGCTGCCGCGCGCAAGCCAAGCATGGTTGCCGCACTCCAAACCTCGCCGTGGCATCGGCGTAGCCCTAACACACACGCCGGTGTGAACACAAAAGGATCTCGCTGTGCTATACTGGGACATAGATATATCGCCATGTGAATAATCGATAGGATTGGCGAGACACGCAGGGCCATGTATCCAGCTACATGCCCCGGATGCGTGAATGATGCCATCCCGCCCGTGCCAACCCTACATCCCGCCATAGAGCGTCATATCGTGCGCTGCACTCTGGCGGCTGCGGTGTTGTAGCCTGACTTGCGAACAAAGGAGGAGAAAGTGAGCAACCAAGGCGCTGCATCTGAGAAAATGACAACTTTTAGTTTCCAGGACGAGCTGCCCCCGCTCCCGGTACCAGACCTGCACGAGACGTGTCAGAAATACCTGCAAACAGTTAGACCGCTGCTGACCGACACCGCCTTTGCCCAAACCCAGGCGGCGGTCGCCGATTTTCAGCGTTCTGGCGGCGTTGGCGAGCAGTTACACGCGGCGCTGTTTGCGAAAGCCCAGACCGAGCGAAACTGGCTTGCCGCCTGGTGGGAGGAGTTTGCCTATCTGCGGGTGCGCGATCCAGTTGTGATCAACGTGAACTGGGCGGTGACTGGTTTCCCGCCGCCGTACCCCCGCGATCCGCTACCGCACGCCGCGTCGCTGATCGCCAGGATACTGGAGTACAAAGCACAGATCGACGCCGAAACAATCGAGCCGCAGATGCTCTCGCCCACGGAACCGCTGTGTATGGCCCAGTTTGCGCGCTTTTTCTCGACATGTCGCATCCCGGAATTGGAAAAAGACACCCTGGTCACCTACGCGCCAGGGCAGGCGAAGCATATCCTCGTCGCGCGGAGCAACCAATTCTACTGCGTCGATGTCTACGACGAACAAGGGCGGCCTTTATCAACGGTTGATCTCGAACGTCAACTGCGCTGGGTTGTGGAGCAGGCTGCCAGCGCGGCAGACCTCGACCCACCCGTAGGTGTGCTGACGAGCGAAAACCGCAGCACCTGGGCTCAGGTCAGGCAGCAACTGATCGACGCCGGTGAAGGTAATCATGCAACGATCGAGACGATTCAACGCGCGCTCTTTGTTGTCTGCCTCGATGATGGGCAGCCGCAAAACCCTGAGGAGTACGCCCGCGCTGCGCTCCACGGCAACGGGCGCAATCGCTGGTTCGACAAATCTTTCCAGATTATTGTTCAGGCCGATGGACACGCCTCAATCCATGCCGAACACTCGGGAATCGACGGCAGTACGCTGCTGTCGCTGTTCGAATACGCTGTTTCCGGCGGCGCGAGCCATGTTTCCGCAACCCCGACCAGCGCGACCCTCCCGCCGGTCAAACGGCTGCGCTGGAAGCTAACGCCGGACATCGAGCACGCAATCGCAACCGCCGAACGCCACTTCGACCAACTGGCCGCCAATCTTGGCTTGAAGGCGCTGACCTTCGAGCATTTCGGCAAGAATCTGATCAAGCAGTGCAAACTCAGTCCGGACGGTTTCATACAGATGGCGATCCAACTCGCCTATTTCAAGCTGCATAGCACCTGCGCCCCAACCTATGAATCGGGACAAACTCGGCGCTTCTTTCACGGACGCACCGAGACGATCCGCTCTTGCTCGCTGCAGTCGCTGGAATTCGTGCAGGCGATGACCCGACCCGACTGTCCGGTTGAGACCAAACGCGAACTGCTGTGGAAAGCGGTTAAGTGGCATACCCATCAGACCCGCGAGGCGATGCGCGGGCATGGCGTTGATCGCCATTTGCTGGGCTTGCGCCTGCTCGCGATGGAGGCCGGGATGGAGCTGCCCGCGCTGTTCAAAGACTCGGCCTACCAATTCGGGTGGCGGCTCTCGACCAGCCAGGTATCAACAAGCAGCGGGCCGAGTCTGGGATTCGGGCCGGTGACGCCGGATGGGTATGGCGTCGGCTATGGTATCCGGGACGAGAACCTCGCGTTCCATATTACCGACTGGAAATCGTGTCCCACGACGGACATTGACCGCTTTGCCCAAACGCTGGAGCAGTGTCTCCTGGAAATGCGGGATGTGGCGTTGGAACGTTAGCAGGTTGGTTAGGTTAGCACGTTGGAACGTTAGCAGGTTAGATCGGCGTCTATCGGCGTTTATCGACGGCATCAGCGTTCCATTACAGGGGTAGGTATTGGTGCATTAGCAGGTTTACAGGTTGGTACGTTTCAGTCTTTGCTCGTCACTCGGCACTCGGCACTGATCACTCGGCACTCATCAAAGGGATGTGCGGCGGCGAACCCGACCCATATTGACTGCTTCTGACCCTGCGAGCTGCGCGACGTCGCCTGGCCCTAGAAGCAATACCTTTCGAAGAGGCGCTGTTGAAAACCTGACAGTTCTTGGGGAAGGCTTCCCAATGCGATCATCAAGACCTGTCAGGTTTTATTTGAAAGGCATTGGCCCTAGATAGAAGATAGAAGGAGGTACAGCGTTGCAAAGAAAACTCATACTGATCGTTGTAGCTATACTGTTTCTCTTATTCACAGCAGCGTGCGGCGGCCCATCATCCACCCAGTCCGACGCCCCTGCCCGTTCAGATGCCCCCGCACCGCGCGCCGAATCAGGCGACGGCGACTCGACCACACTCGCATCAGATGCCGGCGCGCCAGACCAGGAGCCGCCGGCAACAGCGCAGGGCTCGCTCACAATGGCTCTATCCCTGGTACCGAATGCCATCGATGTCGCCCGCGCCTCCGATCAGGCCACGCTAAACGTCGCCTGGCAGCTCTACGACTCGCTCGTCTGGCAGGACGACGCGGGACAGATTACGCCCGCGCTGGCGGAAGATTGGGAGACCTCCGCAGACAATCGCGAGTATACCTTCAAGCTGCGCCAGGATGTCACCTTCCACAACGGCGAACCGTTCAATGCCGCGGCAGTTGTCGCGTCCTGGGAGCGGGGTCGCCAGGACGATATGGCCTGGAGCGACCGCTGGTCCACAGCCGATAGCGTACAAGTTGTCGATGACTTCACGGTTAAGGTGACCACGCCCGAACCCAATGCGCTGCTGCTGCGCACGATGGCGAATTTCTGGGCGATGACGCCGCCGCAATACCTTGCCGAGGTTGGCGAGCAAGGCTTCGCCAAGCAGCCGGTTGGCACCGGCCCATTCATGCTGGCCGAGTGGATCAAAGGCGACCGGGTCGTGATGGAAGCCAATCTCAACTACTGGCGACCAGGCTTACCGAGACTCCAAGAAGTCATCTTTCGCCCCATTCCCGAGTCGTCCACGCGCGTCGCCGCCATCCAGACCGGTGAAGTCGATATTGCGACGCGCCTGAGCGCCGAAGAGGCGCAGACGCTGCGCGATCTGCCCAATGTCGAAGTGCTCGAATACCCCGTCGATCGGGTCTTCTACATCACCTTCAACAACCTGACCTCCGGCGTCGGCCAGCCGACGGAAGACAAGCGGGTTCGGCAGGCGATGAACTACGCGGTTGATGTGCAATCGATCCTCGAAGCGCTCTTCGACGGCTATGGACGCCCATCGACCGGGTTTGTCATTCCCTCCAATCTGGGGTACGACGAGGCGATCACGCCGTTTGGATACGACCCGGATAGGGCGCGCCAATTGCTGGCCGAGGCTGGCTATTCCGATGGCTTCACCATCGACATGGCCTGCCCCGGCAACGCACAGATCAACTTCGATCAGGTCTGCGAGGCGATCCAGGGATACCTGGGCGAGGTCGGCATCACGGTCAATCTTGAACTGATGGAGTCAGGACAGTTTTGGGAGTTGGAGGCGCAAAAACAACTGCCGCCCCTATTCGGCGATAGCTGGACCGAGACTAGCGGCGAAGCGCTCCCCCGGCTGGAGGGCGCCCTGCGCGGCTGGGATGCCAGCTTCTCCGCCTGGTCCGACCCGGAGATCGACCGCTTGCTCAACGCGATCAGCACGACGATCGATGACGAGTCCCGCGCCGCGTTATACGTCGAACTCCAGCGCTATATGCAGGAAGATCCGCCATTCATCTACCTGTACGAACTCTCTACATTCGAAGGCGTCAACCCGAACATACGAGACTATCAGCCGCGTGCTGCCGAGAGCTTCTTTTTGATGGAGACCTGGATCACCGGGAATTGAGAATTGAGGATTGAGGATTGAGCGTGCGACTCAGTAACGTATCAACCCCTGTCCTGAGCGTCGCCGAAGGATGCCAACCCCTGTCCTGAGCGCCGCCGAAGGATGCCAACGTTTATTTTGGGCTAGAAAGATCGCCTTCATGCAACGGTACATTCTGTCACGAATCATTCAATCGTTGCTTATCCTCGCCGGTGTGCTGTTGATCGTCTTCGTCATGCTCCGCCTCACCGGCGATCCGGCGGCGCTGATGGTTTCGCGCAACGCCACTCCGGAACAGATCGCAGCGGTGCGCGAAGAAATGGGCTTCAATCGCCCGCTGATCGTCCAGTTCGGCGACTTTGCGGCGCGGGCGCTGGTTGGCGATTTCGGCATATCGATCCGCCACCGCCAGCCAGCATTGCAGCTTATTCTCGAACGATTGCCGGCGACGGTCGAGTTGGCGGCGGCGGCGCTCCTGATGGCAATGGTTATCGGCATTCCGCTGGGCATCATCGGGGGGTCGAAGCCGGGCAGCGGCCTGGACTTCGTGGCCCGCTTCGCCGGCCTGATCGGTCAAACCGTCCCCAATTTCTGGCTCGCCATGATCATGATTATCGTCTTCGCGGTCAATCTGCGCTGGTTCCCAACCTTCGGGCGTTCTGGGCTCGACTCGGTGATTTTACCTGCATTCGCGCTGGGGCTCTTGACGATGGGGCAACTGGTCCGCTTCACCCGCTCGTCTGTACTAGAGATTCGCAACGAGGACTATATTCGGACCGCCCGCAGCAAAGGCATCTCGGGCCGGCAGATCTATATGAGGCACGTGCTCCGCAATGCGGCCATCCCGCTGATTAGCATTATCGGCGTGCAGTTTGGCTATCTGTTGAGTGGCTCGATTTATATCGAGACGATTTTCGCCTGGCCTGGGCTGGGCAATCTCCTGGCCGAAGCGGTCGGCAACCGCGATTTTGCACTGGTGCAAGCCATTGCATTCTTCAGCAGCGTGGTGGTGGTCACGCTCAACCTCCTCAGCGATATTGCCTATGCGTTTGTCGACCCGCGCATCAGGTATGGAGACTGACAATGGCGCAATCCTCACGTATCGGCAGTTATGCGCTCGAACAGATGGCGGCAGGGTTCAGGAACAAACTGGCGCGCACGGCCAGACTGCTGCAACGGGACTGGTCGGGGATAGTCGGGCTGATCATGGTGGCCCTGGTCGTCGCCACGGCGCTGGGCGCCCCGTGGATCGCGCCGCACGATCCGCTCGAACAAAACCTGCGCGTCAGCAAAATGCCCCCGGTCTGGCATGAGGGCGGCAGTTGGGAGTATCCTTTGGGCGCCGACACGCTGGGCCGCGATATTTTGAGCCGGATTATCTATGGCAGCCGCGTTTCCGTAACGGTCGGCTTCTTCGGCGGTCTCCTGGCGTGCAGTCTCGGGCTGATCATCGGGCTGATAGCGGGCTACGCCGGCGGGCGTGTCGACAACGTCCTGATGGGGAGCGTCAGCCTGATCCTTGCGCTGCCTTACCTGGTCTTTGTGGTATTCATTGCCGCGATCCTCGGGCGAAGCCTGGTGAACGTCATCCTGATTTTTGGCTTGACCGACATCCCCATCTTCGCGCGGATCACGCGGAGCGAGGTGCTGCGCCTCCGCGAGTC
>JAKSDJ010000903.1 GCA_022360155.1 Chloroflexales bacterium
AACGTAGCCGAGGCAAGCCGCGCACTCGGTGGCGACCCAAATGAACCTGGGGCGCTATCTGAGATTGGCAGCCGTCTTTCGGACTTGCTGGCTGGTACCACAGTGCTGATCACCCAGGGCGCCGAAGGTATGACACTCTTTCGCGATGGGCGCGAAGGGTTGCACCTCCCCGCTGTGGCACGTCATGTCTATGATGTTACCGGCGCTGGTGATACCGTTGTTGGCGTACTGGCCTTGGCTTTGGCCGCAGGTGCACCCATCGAAGCAGCCGTCAGCCTGGCAAACCGGGCGGCTGGTGTTGTTGTAGGCAAACTTGGTACCGCCACCGTCGCTAATCTTGAACTCCTCGATGAACTCGTCCGTAGCACAGGCTAGAAATTACATGTATGGATCTGTACTGGCTTGGAAGACCTATCCACCCCCATCGGAACTCCCACCTGTGGTGATAAACGATCCTGCGTTGCCGTTGGTCAGCATCGTCACGCCGTCCTTCAACCAGGGTCGCTACATTCGCGAAACGGTTGAGAGCGTGTTGACTCAGGATTATCCGAATATCGAATACTGGGTCATAGACGGCGTCAGCAATGACGATACACTGTCTGTGCTGGCCGAGTACGAGAGCGACCCGCGTCTAAACTGGATGAGTGAACCTGACGCTGGGCAAAGTGATGCTATCAACAAAGGTTGGAGTCGTTGCCGCGGTGCAATCATGGCCTGGCTCAACAGCGATGACACCTATCTGCCAGGCGCCATCCGCGCTCAGGTCAATGCGTTGTTGCGGAATCCGGCGTGTGGCGTAGTCTACGGCGATGCGATCTATGTCGGGCCGGATAGTCGACCGATCTCACGCTTGTTTGGTCGGCCCTACGATCCACTCCGGCTGGTGCGGCTCGAGTTACCAATCCAGCCGACAACATTCCTGCGCCGCCACGTCTGCGAACAGATCGGCCCCTTGAACAACCGGTTTCGCTACAGTATGGACACCGAGTATTGGGTGCGCGCCGCACGGGTGACTAGCTTCTGCTACGAGCGGTTCTGGGTGGCGACCTATCGCTTGCATCAGCACTCGAAGACAGTTGCCGATTTTGACGGGTTTTACCGCGATTGGCTGGCGATAGTCGACGCTTTCTTTAGCGATCCAGATCTACCAGTACGTTATCGCGATCAGCGCCGTTCTGTCTACGCCGATGTTTACAGCGCGATGGCGAATCTCGAAGCGAAACAAGGAATGCTAGCCCAATCGTTACGCTACCTGATCAGAGCCGTGGCCCTAGGCGGACCACGCCCACGCATGGTCAAGTGGCCAGTATGTCTCCTCGAACGCTATCTGCCCATCGCGGTTACGCCCAAGTTGACCCAGATGTGGGCTGCTCTGCAGCGTCGGAGCTAGTACTGCAATGAGACTTCCAGACACACCTCGTTGGAACGCCATCGAACATGTCACCCTGAGCCCTTCGGCTGCGCTCAGGGCCGGCTCTGCGCAGGGTCTCACACCCGCTTCCCAGGAGATTCGTCACGTCGTGCAGCATGACATGGCGCGTTGTAGGACTAGCCCGTAAATAGGACCATGTCAATGTCCTGCAATAGCATGCAGATAACGCAGACGGGCGCAGCTGAGCGCAGAAACTTGCCAACCTGCGACAATCGTGCGGCTGCTCTGCAGTTCATCCGCGGCTGATGCTCCATGTTGACGTGGATCTATCGATAGACAGGCGTCAAGCAGTTTTTTACCCAAATCAACGTATGCTATAATAGCGCGCAGGGCATTGCAACCTTGATCTTCACTCTTTTGCACCCTTTATTCATCCTACTATTGCAGTTGGCGAAATGTCACAACCTCAATCAGTCAAGCGACATGTCTTTTGTTCGTTTGCGGGTTGCGGTAGTAGTAGGAAAACGGAAGTAGCGAAAGAATAGAAAGTACCCGCATAGGGAGGTTTAGGAGCCATATGTACAAGTATCTGCTTGTTTTCAGCGCCGTTATTATTGTCCTCGTCGGTTTCCCCGCCAGCCCGGTAGCAGCCCAGGAAATTTGCTTCCCCGACCAACCATCGGTTCCAAACTGCCTAAGCGACCCCTTTGACCAATATTGGCAGTCGAATGGCGGGTTGCCAGTCTTTGGTTATCCCATCGCGGCGGCCCAGCCGGAACGCAATCCGGAGCTAAATGCCGAGTTTTTGACCCAGTGGACCGAACGGACGCGGCTGGAGTTTCACCCAGAGAATGCTGACCCACACAAAATATTGTTGGGACGGATCGGCGCCGAGCGGCTGGCGCAACTGGGCCGCGATCCGGCTGCCGAAGGTCGCGAGGAGGGACCGCAACCCGGCTGCCTCTGGTTTGCAGAGACTGGACATAATGTTTGTGATCAATCCAGTAGCGCAGGTTTTAAGACCTTCTGGGAGAGCAATGGTCTGCGCATCAATGGGTTGGATTCCTACGCCCAATCACTCATGCTTTTCGGCCTACCGCTGACCGCTGCGCAAATGGAGCCCGACGCAGATGGAGAAATGCGCCTGATCCAGTGGTTCGAGCGGGCGCGTTTCGAGTGGCGCCCCGATAATCCTGATCGTTTTAGGGTGTTGTTGGGGCTATTGGGTTCGGAGATGCGCGAGAATGTTTCGATCTCGGCAATAACTCCGCCTGTGTTTGGTGTGGAGATAAACCGGGGGCTTGTTAGCCAAACCGCAGATCGGATCGGCGAGGCCAATCTTTCCTGGGTGCGTTACAATGGCATTCTGTGGTCGGAAGTCGAGCCTTCCCAAGGGGAGCGCAATTGGGGAATGCTTGATGGCGTTGCAGCCGAACTTCAAGCGGTGACCGCTCAGGGTGGCATTCCTATGGTTATTATACGTGGCACACCCGCTTGGGCGCAGAGGGTGACTGGTGCAGCGTGTGGCCCGATCAAGCCGGAGGCATTAGATGCGTTCGCAAGCTTTATGCGCGAACTGGTACTTCGCTTCAAAGATGCTCCATACAATGTGAAATACTGGGAGTTTGGCAATGAGCCGGATGTCGATCCTTCTCTGGTTGGCGGTGATGCACCATATGGGTGCTGGGGCGACGCCCAGGATGAATTCTACGGCGGTGGCTACTATGCCGAGATGCTCAAGCGGGTCTACCCAGTGATCAAGGCGGCTGATC
>JAKSDJ010000151.1 GCA_022360155.1 Chloroflexales bacterium
GCCTGGGAAGCGGGTGCGAGACCCTGCGCAGCGCCGGCCCTGAGCGCAGCCGAAGGGCTCAGGGTGACATGGTCGACGGCGTTCCAACGAGGTGGGTCTGGCAGTCTCGTTGTAGTATTAGGCGCAATACCTTTACGCATCGGTGCTTTTTGAGACCTGCCCGGCTCATTTAGCAGGTATTGGCTCCATACATGCATCGGCGAGGCAAACATAATCCAATGAACGACGAGCCACACTTGCGCGATCTTGCAGCGCGTTATCTCCGCCTAACTGAGCAGATCCACGCCGCCCGCTACGCCGACAGCGCCGCTCTCGCGCGCCTACTGGCAGCCCAACAGCAAGCGGCGGCAAGGCTGGTGCAGCGGGCGGGACTCGACCCCGCCGCCGCCGACCTGGAGCGCTACTGTCGGACCCTCATCGCCGAAACGTGAGCGGCGCCTGAGCCTGTCGAAGGCGCCTGAGCCTGTCAAAGACGCCCAGGTTCCCCTGCGAGAAATCCGAACCCGTGATCAGCGCCATCCAGCCATCGTGAAAGGACGCATAATTGATCAAGTCACGCTGATCGAAGACCTTGCAGGTCAAGGCATGGAGGCTTTGCGGTTGGGTGGCAGCGGCGTGGATGTGTTCCCGGATCACGATCAGCCTGGGGCGCACAGCTTCCGGCGCTTCGTTCGCTTATGCTGATCGGCTACTACTAGCCAGTATACTCCCAAAAACAGCCGCAGTCGAGGAATGCCGCGTCAACGCGGGGTTACGTCGAAGTTCTGCAACACCATGCACATGACGTAACCTGACTAGAGTGCTGTGGCGTACGACAGGATGGCTGTCGCTGGCGATCAAACGAGGACTAGTTGGATGCCCAACCCCCGAATGTGCTCAACGATGGAAACTTCCAGGCGATGATCTGTGACCAGGGTGTGGATGTTCTCAATAGGAATAACCTTTGCCAATGCTGATTTCTGAAACTTACTACTGTCTGTGACGACAATAATATGGTCCGCACACTCTACGCAAGTACGAAACAGTTCAGCCTCTTCAGGGGTTTCAGTGCTGACTCCGCGTTGAATTGCAATGGCTTTGGCTCCCAGAATCACTTTATCCACATGGAGTTGTTGCAATATTAACCGCGAGAACGTCCCTCGCGCAGCTTGTTCGTTCGGATCGATCATCCCGCCAAGCAGAATGAGTTTATGCTTGCCCTGCTGGAGTAGTTCGCGAGTAATCAGCAGCGAGTCGGTTGCGACTGTGAGATCCGTGTGATGATGCAATGCGCGAGCCACTGCCAAGCCGGTGCTCCCGCCAAGCAACAGCAGGGTTTCGCCATTGCGTATCAACTGAACGGTTGCCTGTCCAATTTGGGCTTTGATTTCAGGATTCTCTAACTGGCGTTGGACAATAGGGGCTTCGCTAGTTGCGACTTCCCCAATGCGCATCGCCCCTCCATGCACCCGACGAATCAATTTCTTCTCTGTGACAGCGACCAGATCACGCCGAATCGTTGCTTCGCTCACGGAAAATATTGCGCATAACTCTAGTACTGTTATGCTGCCGCGACCATTTACTAAGGCAACAATGCGATCTTGCCGCTCCAGCGCCATCAGATCAGTATTATTCGTCATATATATCTGTTATGCTTTCGAAAGAACCGCCCAGATGACTATTATAACCTCACAAGTTGAATTTTTCTCACCATCGTGTCAAATTCAGGCTGTGTAAAACACCCGCCGCCAATCGAAAGCGCATTGGCGCTGCCCGCCGCAGTCGCCTTTTTGAGGGCCAAGGGCAACCCATCGCCCTGCTCAAGCGCGACTAACAAGCCGCCGAGAAAAGAATCGCCGGCCCCTACGTTACTTTTGACCGCAATCTTGGGAGGGAGTGCGTACCAAACTTGATCCGAATCCACCAGCACCGCCCCTTGTACACCTAGCGTAATGATGACTGTGCCTGCTATTTGCGCGCTGATTTGCTGTCCGGCTGTCACTGCATCAATGGGTAGCCGAATCGGTGTATTTGTTAGGTGAGATGCTTCCTCATCATTGATTTTGATGGCAATGCCGCGCACATGAACCGCGGCCGACAACGCGGCGCCACTGGCGTCGACCCATACCTGTTTACCTAACTGCATCAACTCTGTCAAAATATCTATAAACGACTCGGGGCATGAATTTGAAGGCAGGCTGCCAGAGAAAGAAATCAAGACGCTATCATCTGCCGCAATCAGCAGATCATCGTGTAGTTTTTGCCAGTCATCCTCCGTCAATTGAGGCCCTGGTTCATTGATGACGGTTGTCAATCCCGACACTGGATCAATGAGAATGACACAGGTGCGGGTTTCCCGATCATCCAGCCACGTCCAATGCGATTGAATACCGGATGTTTCGAGCATCTTGGCCAAATGCTGCCCGCTATATCCGCCTAGAAAGCCAGCACAGATCGCTTGGCCCCCTAAGAGCGCCACAACTCGCGCTGTGTTAATTCCTTTGCCTCCCGCATCATACTGATATTGCCGGGGGCGAAATACACCGCCTTTTGCGAAATTGTGTACTATCAGGGTGCGATCAATAGCAGGATTGGGAGTAACACACAGGATCGTCATATGGCCTCCGTGCGCTGCAGCAGCACGCGCTCGGCATTACGGAAGTATATTTTCTGCAGGACTTCATCCGGCAAATACAAGCCAAAAATACGCCAACGCCCTTGCGCGGGTATTTCGGTAATGTCATAATCAAAGTATTCATCGTCTGTTTCTAAGAAACGATAATACTGGCGATAGGCAGCCGGTTTGGGGCCTTGATCCAAGCCGAATAAGATACGATCGGCATAGCGGAGGAAGAAGCGCCGCGCCGAGTAGGGTTGCCGTCCCAGTTCTGCAATGCGCGCGCTAAAATCAATATAGTAGTTGGGGCATTCATCCAGCATCTTCCCCACCCAATCGAGGTTTTCGGCATAACAACCAACATGCGCGCCAATAAAGGTTGTCTGGGCATGACGTTGCACCAAATGCGCAAAATCCGTCAGAATTTTTATAAAAGGGGGGAATGTCGTTGCGGGAAAATGCCAGTCCGGGTGGTTATGGAGTTCTTCATAACGCTCATTGGTATGGTCAAGCGGGTCAAAAAACGCCACTGGATCAGCGACATGGATCATGACAGGCAGCCCAAGCTCGCCCGCAGTCGCCCAGAGCGGATCGAGCCGCACATCATCCACCGCAACCAGCCGCCCGTGTTGATCGCGGACGTGTAAGCCGAAGGGCTTCCAAATTTTGAGCCCCTGGGCGCCGCGCGCGGCTTGTTCGCGTAACCGTTGAGCCGCCCATTCGCCAAAGGCATCCCCCTGATCCGCCCAGCGCGACCAGTCGACCCCGCCAAAAATCAGGAAACGGTCGGGCGCCGCCGCCTTAAAATAATCCAGGTGTTGCTCGAAAATATCTTCGCCCCAGCCGCCATCCAGATCGATATATACGTTGACCTGCGCTTCATCGAGCTGCTCTAGCAGTTCCTGAACCGGACGTTGATCCCACCCGCCGCCGAATGGCTGCATCAGGTGGTTATGAGCATCGATTATCGGAAACCTCGGTTTTGCGATAGTGGTCGTTTTCGTAACGAGTTGAGATCGAGGCGTGAAATCTTGTAATAAAAGGGGTTGTGTCGGTTTCATTGCTGTCTCTTCTGTGTAAACAACCGCACGCCTAAAGGCGGCGGCTTTGTGCTCGCTCCTCCCGACGTGTCGGGCGCAGCACAATGAGGTTGGTTTACCGCAATCCTGGAGATATTGACGGCAGCATTCACGTCGACATTGGCCGCAGCGCCACACGACCGACAGACAAACGAGGATTGATTGCGGCGATTATGCTTCGCGGTATACCCACAACACGAACAACGACGACTGGTGTCGCGCGGATCCACAAACCGGACTGGTACACCGTCGCGTTGCGCTTTGTAACTGACAAACTGGCGAAGCTGAAAGAAAGCCCAACTTGCGCGCTGCCTACGCTGATTGCGTCGAACCGTCGCTCGCTCCCGAATACCCTTCAAGTCTTCGAGCGCGAGTGCCTTACGCTGCTGTTTGGCCTTCTGAACAAGTTTTTTGCTGATAACGCGGTTCGTGTGTTTTTGAAAGCGCGCTTCTTTGCCCGCCAATTGACGCAGTCGCCAGCGGGCGCGGCGGGTATTCGCTTGCTGCAATCGCCGACGATGGTTGAAACGGCGTGCGCGTATCTGCTGCACCTGTGCGCCGCGGTACTGCTCGCCGTCGCTGTCGGTCGCCAGATTGACAAGACCGAGATCGACGCCAAGGACGCCGGTCGGCTCATCGGGTTCGGGATCGGCTTTGGTTTGGGCCACGTGCAGATACCACACATTGGCGCGGCGCACCAGTTCGGCGCCGCCAATCGTCCAACTGGTATCGTACAAGGTGCGACGTTGAAAATCGCCCAGCACAAGCTGGCCAACGACGCGCCCGCTCATGGTATTGAGCGAGACGCGGTCAAGGCTCATCAATCGATAGGTGCGCGCGTCGTAGCGAATACTGTTGTCATCACAAAAGGTCGGACACGTGGCGCATTGGTCCTGACGGGCGCGGCGCACTGCTTCAGCGGCCCTATCGCGCGCGCAACACGCCAATTGCGCGCCCAATCCGTACGTGGCGCGCGTTGGGCCATAGACGCTTGTGTGCAGCTTGTTCTTATTCGTGATCTTCTGCTCCCACGCCACTGCCGCGCAATACGATGCGGCACGGTTGAACGCCTGTTGGGTGGCGCGCAATGCCGCATCCGCCGCGCTATCAAGCGCGACCTTGCAGCATATCGTTCGTGTGGAAACAGAAGTATGCATAGCGGTATTGTAGTATACACCGAACAGATGTGCAACCCGAAAGGGAGCGCGGCGTTCCTCCGCATCCCTAAAGGGCTTCGGCGAGCGTTCGACTGAGCTCACGCCGAAGTCTCAGTCGAGCCGGAGCGGTTTCATGCCGCAATTCCTATGAATAAGTAGTTATCATTGTTCGCTATACGCTTGAAACCAGTTTTCGTTCGCTGTCATGGCGGCAAAGTAGTTGGTCCAAGCGTGACCATATCGTTCGGTTATTTCACGGAGGGTATTGACCCGTTGTATACTCGTTGTGGAGAGGAACGTTTGGCGATCGGATGCAGATATCGCGATTGCTTCTTTCCAGATGGCGCGCCCGGCCAGAAAACCACTCGCGCCGTTTTGGCAGGCGATCGCCACCTGCTGTCGAAAAACCTCAAAATCCACACCGGCGCTCAGCAGCACCCAAGGCGCCGGGCTTGCCTGGGTTACCTCGTCGCAGGCATCCCGCCAGTCGGACCGATCCTGATTGTATTTGCTGTCGATAGGAAACTCTAATTTCAGCACATCCGCCAATCTCCCAAGACGACGGGCGGTTTCACAGACAATCCGTGGGCGTTGGGCGGCAAATGCCGCGCTATCTGCTGGGGTCGCCGGATCAGGGCTGTAAGCCAGCGGTTCGACAAACAAAGGCAGATCGTGCCTGACACACGCGGACGCCACGTGCTGCACAACAGCTTCGATGTCTGCGGCGATCTCGGTGTCCGGGTGATAATAAACCAGCAGCTTGACGGCGGAGGCCCCCATGCGCTTGATTTTGGCCGTTGTCCACTCATCGAAAAAATCCACCTGGCGTGCGGTCGCGTCGCCCGCGTAGCCCGTTTTTTCAAGCGCCATGAGTAACCCGCTCGTACCCGCTGCATCCAGGGCGGCAGCCAGCCCATAATCCGGGTCTAGTAACACAGCGGTCACATAGGGCGAAAGAACAGACACAATCTCACGTTTGATTTCGACAGCTTCCGCATATGATGTGCCGTCTGGCAGCATTTTTCGGTAATTACCGCGTTGGTCGAAAGCCAAGATGGCAAAGGTATGCTGGTGATTGCTAGTAACTTTCAAGCCGCGCCACTTGCCTGGAGTCAGTGTTTTCTTCATGACTGCGCCTCAGTATATTGCTGCAGAAACTGCTCTATGGCGGCTGCGCTTGGCGCGCCGGTCGCCCCGCCCACCTGGGTGACAGCCTGTGAGCCGCATGCCGTTGCAAAACGCAAGGCTTGGGGCAGATTCGCCGCCTGCACACAGTAGGCATACAGGAAGCCAGCATTAAAAGCGTCGCCAGCTCCGGTGGTGTCAACAACCTCCACCGACCATGCCGGTGTATGAACGATGTTCCCTTGCGGCGTATAGGCGCTTGCTCCGCGTGCGCCCTGCTTGACGATAAGTAATATGCCGACCTTGGACGCAAGCTGGATCAGGTCGCCTTCATTATTACCCGCCAAAACGTCGACCTCGACTTCGTTAGGAAAGAAAAAATCCGTGTAGGCTAATGTCGGGGCAAGGTATGGATTGGCGTTCCACTGCTCAAAAGGATCCCAGCCAACATCAAGCGATACGGTCAGCCCCATAGCATTCGCTCGGTGAAAGACTTGGGGCAAAACCGGCTGTAAACTCGTTTGCAGGAAGAAAGAACCCACATGGAGATGATCGTACTGCTTGAGCCGTTCGCTGGTGAGCATATCTCCATTGAAAACCGTGATGGTTCCCGGATATGTCAGTAAGGCGCGATCATGCGGGTATGTCAGTGCAATAGTCGCCCCCGTGCTGAGGCCTACCTGTTGAATATGCTGTGTCCCGACTCCATAATATGCCAGATCGCGCAGGATAAACTGCCCGAAATCATCATGACCAACGATGCCGGCAAAATCCACCTGAGCGCCTAACAACGCTAGTCGTGCGGCTGTGATGGCCGAGGAGCTTCCAAGCGTAACACGCAAGTCTTTCCCAAGCAGTTCGCGCCCCAACACCGGCAGGGATGGCAAGCCCGAAAGCACGATATCCACGTTTAACTCACCCGCTACCAGTATCCTTGCCATCGGCTAATCCCCATCACGCATCATACTGTACTGCACCGGAGGTCACACGCTGAGCCAGAACGAGATATGAGGCAAGTGTAGGCAACATAAATAGTGACCACACGTTGCAAACAAACCGCTTCGTTAGGCGCCTCTTGTTTCTGGTCATACGAGTTTGGATACACATTCAAGAACGGAGTGACTTCAAAAGCACGACAGCATCGAGGTTCGTCGGGCGATCGGGATCAAGTCCGCTCGCCATGGCTTTGTAGTAACTCAACAGTTGTAAAACTGGCAAATACAGGATAACTCGCGCCCAGGCAGGAAGCTGAGAATTGAGGACGATAGTTTGATTAGGGGGCTCGTCAGCGTCTTCTGTGAGCTGATCTACGATCGTCAGCGTGTGAGCGCCGTGACGACGCATGTCTGCTAGTACTGCCAACTCCTGCTGGGCAGCCTCCTCGGATACCAAGCCAATGACCAGCGTGTGTTCATTGACCATGGACATCGGCCCGTGTCGAAATTCCAGGGTGTGATACGCCTCACTATACGCCAGCGACATCTCTTTCATTTTCAGCATAGCTTCACGCGCAATGCCATGCTGCGGCCCTGAACCCAGGAAAAAAAAGCGTTCGATATGAGTCGCCTCGCCATAGTGACGGGCTAGACCCTGATATGTGGTCAGGAGCTGATCAACCGCCGGAACTAAAGGGGTTAGATCGGTGTTCGCCCGGCTGACGAGTTCGGCGAGTGCGAGGACGAGCACAGCCATGCTGGAAAATGACCGTGTTTGCGCGATGCTGTGCTCATGAGCGTGTCTGGCGACCAAGGCGTGTTGAGTAGTGCGGGTCAGCCGCGTATCCGCGTGACAGGTGATGCTGAGCACATGGGAGTAGCCGCGTCGTTGAAATTCCTCGACAGCTTCAATCGTCTCGGTGGTTTCACCTGACCGCGAGATAGCAATCAGTAGAATCTTTTTATATGGCGTAAACACCATGTCTGGAAATAGGACGATTTCTGAAGCAGGGTAGGCTTGAGACGGAATTTTTGTCAACGACTGGAATAAGGCCGCACCTGTCAAAGCCAAATAATAAGGCGATCCACACCCGGTAAAAATCACCTGTTCGAACTGTTCTTCCGCCCACAGCTGAGCCAGAGGATCTAACTGCGGGCTCAACTCTTCCAGGGTTGCCTGCCAGACAGAGGGCTGACTCATAATCTCGTTGAAGGTGTGCAAACCATGGTTATCCATCAGCGACCTTTTTGATTGGTATTGGTTAATAATGATTGATTTTACCATTTTTATCGGTAATGTCAAGCATGAAAAATCAATATAAATCGATTTTATTTGACGTGTCAATCAAAATATGTACAATTCCAATCAGCTCAGTCGTCCGCTAAACTGTTCAAGGGATGGTGCTTATGAGTACGCTCAAGCTCGAAACGTTGACTATGCCGGCAGCCAATCTGGGCTCTGATAATCCGCTGCCTCTGTTTAAAAACATACAGGAATTGCATGAAGTCAGCACGTGCGCGACCGACATACCAGTCGATATGCGTCACAATGTGGCGTATGGTCGTGTTGCGAATCTGCTGCCCTATACGCAGCAAGACGGATATGACAGGTCACTGGAGATGCGCGATTTTCGGGTGGCGGTGCTGGAAAATGAATTGCTCAAAGCTACTTTTTTACTGGAATTAGGCGGGCGGCTCTGGTCTTTAATCCACAAGCCTTCCGGTAAAGAATTGTTGTACGCCAATCCTGTTTTTCAACCTGCCAATCTAGCCTTGCGCAACGCCTGGTTTAGCGGCGGAGTGGAGTGGAACATCGGAACGATAGGGCACTCGCCGTTTACTTGTTCGCCGCTCTTTGCCGCCCACATAGAAACTCCCGAAGGAATGCCCATTTTGCGGCTTTATGAGTGGGAGCGTATTCGACAGACGCCGTTTCAGATCGATGCTTATTTACCAGATGGTTCGCCGCTCTTGTTCGTTCACATTCGGATAAGCAACCCGCATCCGTATACCACTCCTATGTATTGGTGGTCAAACATCGCGGTCCCGGAGACGCCGGATACTCGTGTCGTTGCGCCCGCCGATACTGCATACCGGTTCGGCTATCGGCAAGAGGGTTTGCGCCGGTTTGCGATCCCTGTCATTGATGGTGTCGATGTTACGTATACGACCCGCAGTTCACAGGCCTTTGACCTGTTTTTTCATATTCCTGATGACCACTATCATTGGATCACAGCCTTGAATCAGGAAGGCAAAGGCTTAGTACAGGTTTCGACAAATCACTTGCGTGGGCGCAAGCTATTTCTGTGGGGCGCCGGCAAGGGCGGTACGAATTGGCAGCGCTTTTTATCGCCCATGGGTCAAACGTACCTAGAGATTCAGGCCGGCTTGGCGCGAACGCAGTTGGAACATCTCCCTATGCCGCCCAATACAACATGGTCATGGCTGGAAGGCTACGGCTTGCTTGAAGCTGATCCTGCCTTGATTCATGCTGGTGACTGGAAAACCGCCTATACTCAGGTCCAGCGCCAACTGGCAGCGCTGATGCCTGAAGATCAATTATTACAAGAATGCGAGCGCTCTCAGGCATGGATGGAGCTTCCGCCCACGAAGCTCATCCAGCGCGGCGCCGGCTGGGGTGCGTTAGAGCGCCTGCGTCGTGAAAAAGTAGGGCAACCGCCCTTCTGTTCAGCAGCTATGCTCTTTGATGACGACTCGCTTGGCGCGCCACAGCTTGCTTGGCGCGCATTCTTGGAACAGGGCGCGATGAACGATGAACCTTTTGAACATGTTACGCCGGGCTATCTTGTGCAACCTGAGTGGCGAGATTTGTTAGAAGCATCTGTTCAGCACAATCAGGCCGGCTGGACCGCATGGCACCATCTGGGGGTGATGTACTATCATATCGGGGATACGCTCAAAGCCAGGGAAGCTTGGGCGAAATCCTGTGACGTCAAAGTAACCCCTTGGGCGCTGCGTGGGCTGGCGCTGCTGAACATGGATGCAGGCTTGTTCGAGCACGCCGCCGATCTCTATGTTCAGGCACACCAGATGCTCGTTGAGTGTCGTCAGTTAGCCGTCGAAACGGGCCATGCCTTGCTCAGAAGCGGCCAAGCGCAACGCTGGTTGGAGTTGGTGCAGCATTTCCCTGCGACATATCGAGAAGACGGACGAATCATCCTGTTGCAATGTCGGGCGGCATTGGCGCTGAAGGATTTCGATCAGGTGCAGGCTGTGCTCAACACCGGCATTCGCATTGTGGATTTACGCGAGGGCGAAGACTCATTAACAGCATTATGGAACGATTTTCATCTGCATCGGCTTAGTCATACAGAACAACTGCCCATTGATGACGCCTTGCGCCGCCGGGTCGCGCGAGATTTTCCAATGCCAGAAACAATAGATTATCGGATGGCAAGCGGCGAGCGTACAGAAGCATGACCAGTAAGGGTTTGTTGTTCAGTTGCGCGATCATCTCTGCAACCAGACGCCGCCGCCCAAAAAAGAGGTGTTTGTTCTCCTTGCGAAACGCCTCTAAGCCAACGTAGGGGCAGGCGGTGTCGGGCAGTTCAGGGGCCTGTTTCGAACTCCAGCAAGGTCGCATCGGGGGGCTCCTGATGAAGCCGATAGAAGCCGGTCATCCAATAGTCGAGAATACTCTGTGCCGCTTTGCGATCACCGCTCGCCGCGAGCAGGGCGCCGGTCGCCCGTCCGCGATGAATGAACGATACTCGCATCGCGAAAATCAGCGATAAAGGGAGCTAGCACTTCACGAGGCGACATATTCACTGGTCGGTCGCCTACCTCTTCCGGCGCGCGATCTGTGGATGCGGTCGTCCAGATGCACCCGTCGCGCACGCGCGTAAAGAGCACCGGCGCCCACCAGTCGTCATCATTCGTATCGAGATAGCGGCTGAAGAGGAAGCGTTCGCTGCGGCAAAGGGGTACATTGTTTTTGGGATCGCATAGCAGCTCCCAGCGAAGATGATGTAGCGCTTCGGCGCTGGGATCGAGCCGTACACATAGGTATAGGATCGCATGTGCTCCCTCGGTGTAACCAAACATCTCAGCCCAACGCTCACGCATCGGTGCAGCGCTGAACACGGCTGCAGTGAGCTGAAATCGCTTCAGGATTACAATCGCTTTCGCTACTTCCCCATCCTGCCCAGCAGCAAACCCTGCCATACCAGGGCGAGACATTAGCGCGCTCCAGAATCGCCGAGGGCCGCTTCGCCGGAGTCGCGCTCCTGGTTAATCACGTGCTGGAGTAGTTGCGCCAAGGCGGCGAGTTGGGACGGGGTCGCGCGCTCCAACATGGTCACGACCGGGACCAGCGCATCGTGCGAGACCACAAGGCTGGCGAGCGGCACATCATAGGCCTGTGCGAGCGCGGCGAGCCGGTCGAGCGGGGGGAGCACCCGCCCGTTCTCGTACTGTACCAGCGTCCCGTGCGCGCGCAGCCCGACAAGCTGCGCCGCCTCGCGCACCGTCAGCCGGGCATTCAGCCGGGCCTCGCGCAAGCGTGCCCCAAGTTGCACCACCGCAGGAGACAAGTGCGTCGTCATAACAGGCGCTCCTGCGTGCCCGCTTCGAGCTCCATGCCGGTGAGCGCGCGATACTGATTCTGCACGAACTGCACCGCCTCAGTGAAGCGGTCGGCAGGAAGATCGGTATAGGTCGCAATCCCGAAGCGCGCGTTGAACTCAGCCCAGCACTTGCGGATCGCGCTGCCCAGCTTGAGTTGGCTGTTGCGCGCCGCGTGGGCCTCACCGTAGGCCTGCACCAGCCGATAGATCGTGTTGCGTTGCGCCGGCGACATGCGCATCCCGATCTGCCGCTCGACCTCCTGCATCCGGGTGCGCAACTCTTCGACCAGCGGCAGAACGCCCTGCAGATCGCGGATCTGCGCAGCGAGGTCGCGCCAGACCTCGCGCGCCTGATCCTGACTTGCCTCGATGTGCGTCTGGCGCTCGGCCAGCGAGCGCAGCGCTTGCAGCGACGGATCGATGATGTCCAACTCCTGGAGGTCTTCGATCTGGTTGCTGGGGGCGTCGGGTAGACCGGTAAGCGCCGCGAACGCCGAGCGGACACTAGCGATCAGATAGTTTTGCACATAGCGCAACCGCTCCGCGGCGTCCGTATTGCCGCGCGGAGGGCGGACCTTGACGAGCCACAACGGAATATCGTCGAGCAGAAGGCAGTCCTGGGTGCGCACCTGATTGCCGATGCGGAGCCGAAACGCAGCCAGGTGCAGCCGCTCATCGGCGCGGATGGCGCGGAGCTGTGAGGAGGAAACGAGACTCAGCACCGTACAGAGATCACGCACGACCAGATAGATATGCCCATTAGCCGCCCGCGCCGCGAGCACTGCGCCATCGAAGAGGGTAATGGGAAGCTGTTCGGTGGGGGTCTGAACGTTAGATGGCTCCATGCTACCTCGCTTGGTTCATGAAATAAACCAGTACGCACACTTTTGTACAATCTGGTTCATACGATGAACCAGATTGTACAAGTGTAGCAGGCTTGGTCTATAGTGTCAACCAGGCGCGGGAAGAAGCGGTTTACGCTGCACGATTCGCCCTCAACGAGGTAAAAGTCAGTAGCTGGATGAATGTTTCTGATCCGGCGTGGTCAAACACAGCCAAACAGCGCCGCGCGTTTGGGGCGGCGATCAGTTTGGATATACCGCGCCAGTGTCGGCGTCCATCGCCCAGTCTGCGACGAAGCAATCCACGACCATAACGGCTTGACCGATGTGGGCGTAGATCAGGGTGTAGACCAAGTGGGCATTGGCGCTCGTGACGATACGGAGCGCTCGATTCCGCGGTGTCCGGCCATAGAACGCGCCGGTCGTCGGCGTCATCCGCACGATGTCCAACAGCGCAAGCATGCAATCCTGCTGGGTCGCATCAAGCTGTGCAAAGCGTTCTTCCGCCGGGATCATCCAGCACGCCGGCAGCTTCTTGGGCGCGCTCATCCTTCGTCGGCGCGCTCAGGCCACGGCACGCGCCGCCCTGTCGGTCGACCCGTCGCGGGATCAGCCGCCACGACCCCAAGGGTTTGGGCTTCAGCGAAGCGCGCATCAACGGCGGCGAGGTAGACCTCACTCGGCGTCCACAGCAATTCCGCGATGGTGTGGGGCGGTCGGCCAAGCTTCGCCGCGACCCGCCGTTTGGTCACGACGCTGACGCTGTGGCGTTGGTCGGGGTCGTTGAGACGGCGCAGCGTCTTCTCATCAATTTCCAGCGCCCGCGCGAACTCTTTGTCGGTCATATAGCGCTGCCGCTGGAGGTCGCGGAGCGAGCAGAGCAGAAGGTTGGGGGCGTCTTGGAGCGCTTCGGGTTGAGCTACGATTGTCATCGTTCCCCTTTAGATGGTATTATGTTCCCTTTTTATTCCTTTTTCAGTCCTTATGGTATGCCCCGCAGCGTCGCTTGTCAAGCCCTAATTGGGTGTCATTGCAGGTTGACCGCTAGCGATGGGCGTCGTATAATGGGCAAACTATCCATCTTCTTCAATCCGCCGTAATGATCTGTCAGTCGCATACAGTTCCGTCGAATCCACTGTGATGGGCAACGATGCATCGGATGGATGTCCATCTCCATGTTATAGTTCGGTGGGAGTCGCTGGAATGATCCTCTTCCTCAAGAACCTGCTATTCACGATCGTAGCGCCCGGAACCGTTGCTGTGTTGGCGCCGCTCCTCATCGCGCGCGGCAGAACGCCGATCCTCGGGGTGTCTCTTGCTATTGCGCTTGTCTTGTTCAGCCTCGGCAGTGCGATCTATGCCTGGTGCATGTGGGATTTTGCCTCGTTCGGAAGAGGTACGCCGGCGCCGATCGATGCGCCCAAGAAGCTGGTCATTCGGGGGCTTTACCGTTTCACCCGAAATCCAATGTACCTAGGAGTGCTCACGGTTATCCTGGCTTGGGCCGTACTGTTTCAAACGGTGGGTCTCGTCGTCTACGCGATCATTGTTGCAACCGGCTTCCACACTTTTGTCCTGTTTTATGAGGAACCTCATCTGAAGCGCGAGTTTGGCAGCGAGTACTCGGCGTACACGGCCAAAGTTGGTCGTTGGCTTCCCAAGCTGCCAAAAAAGACCGCCGTCTAACAACACGCTACCGCTCAATCTGGCAATATTGGCGCCAGACTTTTGGATTGCTTAATGTCATGATACACATACCCGCGTAGATTCGCAATCGAAGGAAGGGAAAGTATGCAAGTTCGTTTCAAAGGCTTACATCTTGCGGTGATGGTCGTACTGACGCTTGCGTTGGCTTCGATGGGAACGCCAGCCCGTGCAGCGCCTCCACCCGAACATGATCTGACCGATGTCGTGCAGTTTGGTCAGGATAACCTCGCCCACCCGCTAGGCAAGCGCCTGACGCAAGAACGGCAGCAGGGTTTGCAGCACCTGCTGGCCGGTCAGCCAACCGTGTCAGGCAGTCAGGGGCGCGTCATTCAACTGGCGAAGAACCGCTATGCTGAGTTGGTACGGGAAGACACCGATCGGGTCTTCGTGCTGCTGGCTGAATTCGGCAATCAGAGCCACCCCGATTTCCCCAATGGAACCGATGGGCCGTTGCACAACCAGATTGCGCAACCCGACCGGCAGACCGATAACACCACCATCTGGCAAGCGGACTACAACCGTGAGCATTATGAAGAGCTCTACTTCTCCTCTGAAGCCGGAGTCGACTCGATGGTCAACTACTATAATGAACAGTCATCGGGACGCTATACGATTGAGGGCGCTGTCGTCGACTGGGTCAAGGCGCCCTACAATGCAGCGCGCTATGGACGGAATTTCTGTGGCAGCATCATCTGCGCCAATGTCTGGGAGCTGATCCGCGATGGGATCAACGTCTGGACTGAGGAGCAGCTCGCGGCTGGTCGCACGCTCGACGAAGTCCGCGCCGAGTTGCAGAGCTTCGACGAGTGGGATCGCTACGACTACGACAGCGACGGCAACTTCGACGAGCCGGACGGTTATATCGACCACTTCCAAATCGTGCATGCCGGTGAGGGCGAAGAGACGGGCGGCGGCGCGCAGGGCGCAGACGCGATCTGGAGCCATCGCTGGTATGCCTACTTCAATGGCATCGGTACGAGCGGCCCAGCCTATAACCCCCAGGGCGGAACCCAGTTCGGCGAGGCCGGCATCTGGGTCGGCGACTACACGATTCAGCCCGAGAATGGCGGGTTAGGCGTCTTCGCCCATGAGTACGCCCACGATCTGGGCTTGCCAGACGAGTACGATACCTCCGGTACTGGCGAGTCGAGTGCGGCGTTCTGGACCCTGATGTCGACCGGTTCGTACCTCAACGACGGTACGTCGAGCATCGGCGGCCAGCCGAGCCATCTGAACGCCTGGGGCAAGCTGCAACTCGGCTGGTTGAACTACACGGTTGTTCAGGCCGGTGAGACCCGCACCGTCGCCCTTGGTCCGTCGGTATTCAGCCCAAGGCGCCCGCAGGCGCTGGTTGTAACGCTGCCGCCGAAAGAGGTGCAGACAGCCCTGGCGCCGCCCTACGCCGGCAGCATGGCCTGGTGGAGCGGCAAAGGCGATAATCTCGACAATAACTTGACGCGGGCGCTGAGTTTGCCCGCCGGTCAGGCGGCAGCGCTGAGCTTGCAGGCCTGGTACAACATCGAAGTCGATTGGGATTATGCCTACATCGAAGTCTCCAACGACAGCGGTACAACCTGGAGCCAACTGGAGACGAATGTCTCGACCGACACGAATCCGAATGGGCAGAACTTCGGCAACGGTATCACCGGCGTCTCGGGCGGTTGGGTGGCGGTCAACGCCGATCTCAGCGCATACGCCGGGCAGAACATCCTGCTGCGCCTGCGCTACTGGACCGACGGCGCTGTGCAAGGGCTGGGCTTCCTGGCTGATCAGATCCAGGTTGTTGCTGGCGGCGCCACCCTCTTCAGCGATGGGGCGGAAGCAGGCGAGAACGGCTGGACTCTCAATGGCTTCAAGGCAACCACCGGGGTCGAGTCGAGCTTTTTCAACCACTACTACATCGCCGAAAGCCGCCAATACAAAGGCTACGACGCCTTTTTGGAGGCGGGACCATACAACTTTGGCTTCCGGAACACGCTGCCGAACTATGTCGAGCGTTTCCCCTACCAGGACGGTCTGCTGATCAGCTATTGGGACACCTCGATGACGAACAACAATGTCGGCCAACACCCTGGCGAAGGGCTTATCCTGCCAATCGACGCCCACCCGACACCGCTGATCGGCCCGGACGGCCAGCCGTGGCGCACCCGCCTGCAGGTCTACGACGCCACCTTCGGCCTCGAACCGACCGACCCGGTTACCTGGCATCTGAACGATGTACCAGCTTCGCATCCATCGCTGCCGGCAGAGCCGGTCTTCAACGATCTGAACGACTACTGGTTCCCGAGCAAGCCGGATGCCGGGGTGAAAGTGCCCAAGACCGGCACGATTATCGAAGTGCTACGCCAAACCAGGAACAAGAACCTGACCTATGTACAGGTTCGTCCCGCTCAGTAGGCTGCATATCTGACTCCAAGGCCAAACAAGCCTGGAGTAATGGCGCAGGGACACGCGATCGCGTGTCCCTGCGCCATTACTCCAGGCTTGTTTGGCCTTGGAGTCAGATATGCAGCCTACTGAGCGGGA